>CAIKPM010000051.1 GCA_903829325.1 uncultured bacterium | reverse complement strand
TGCGAGTACGACTGCTGCGTCTTGGTTTATGAATTGCGGATTCTAATACGGACATACCAACCTCGAGACGAATAGGGATATGCCAATATTATCGCGAGCTACGTTAGATCCAGCAAGACGGTGTGCGACCGACGCTTACGACTCAGGTGTATTCGGCGCAGGTGAAGGCGGTCGTGAACTCACATCAACGGGCTTCATAGGCTCGAAAAAAGGGGCGATGGATTCGTTATACACGAGACTCCTCCAAACTCAGAGGCCGGATGCTTCCAGCAAATAATGCTCCTAGAATTATTTGGTTTATGTCACAAACACGTATGCCGACAACGAGGCATTACACCCAAGCAATGCGCCGAAAGTCCTAGAAGCGCGCACCGACAAGCGCTAGCGCCTTGCTGAGCGCTTGCGAGCGACGGGGCGCGGTTTAGGCGTAGCCGAGCGAGTGCGGACTAGAGCTACCGGCACGATGATAGGCAGGCCGAGCGCGATCGTGAAGACTTGGCTGAGCTCGTCGACCGGGTGGAAAGTCATCGCGCTACGCACTTCTTCGGGCACGTCTTCTAAATCAGCCTCGTTATAACTCGGCATGATAATCGTGGTGATGCCAGCGCGCTTCGCGCCTAAGACCTTCTCTTTGAAACCACCAATCGGGAGCACTTGCCCGGTCAGCGTCAACTCGCCGGTCATCGCGACCTCGGCGTTGACCTTGCGCTTGGTCAACAACGACACGATCGAGGTCGCGATCGCAATGCCTGCGGAAGGGCCATCTTTGGGAGTCGCACCAGCAGGTACGTGGATATGCAAGTCGTGCTTGGCAAACCAATCATCGGCTAAACCCAACTCACTCGAACGAGAACGTAAGAACGACACGGCAGTCGTCGCGCTCTCTTTCATGACATCCCCCAGCTGCCCAGTCAGCGTGAGCTTTCCGCTACCAGGCATGGCTGTCGCCTCGATAAAGAGGATGTCTCCGCCAACCGGAGTGTAGGCGAGGCCAGTGGCGATGCCAATCGCGGCAACTCGCTTTTTCACCTCGTTGTAGTATTTCGGCCGGGAAAGATATCCAAGAATATCTTCGGGTTTGACGCGCGCTTTATATCGAGGCTCCTCAGCGATACGCCGCGCAACCTTGCGGAAAATGGTACCGATCTCTCGCTCAAGATTCCGTACCCCGGCTTCGCGCGTATACTCGTGGATCACCGCACGCAACGCCGGATCACTCACTTGAACCTGGCTCTCGCGTAGACCATTCGCAAGCCGTTGCTTGGGCACCAAATACCGCTTGCAAATTTGCATTTTTTCCAAGTCGGTATAACCCGAGAGCTGGATAATCTCCAGACGGTCACGCAAGGGACCGCTAATCGTCTCAAGCTGGTTGGCAGTGCACACAAACAAGACTTGCGATAAATCAAGCGGCACATCAAGATAATGGTCGCGAAACGTATTATTCTGTTCCGGATCAAGCACTTCTAAAAGCGCAGATTGCGGATCGCCGCGATAATCACCGCCGACTTTATCAATTTCATCGATCATGATGACCGGATTAATCGTGCCCGCATCACGTAGGGCACGCACAATCGTGCCCGGCATCGAGCCGATATACGTGCGGCGATGGCCACGAATCTCTGATTCATCGCGCACGCCCCCGACAGAGAGCCGCGCGAATTTGCGGCCCATGGCCTTGGCAATCGATTGGCCGAGCGATGTTTTGCCAACACCTGGCGGCCCCACAAAACACAAGATTGGCCCTGACATTTTCTTGCGGAGCTTACCGACCGCTAGATATTCAACAATACGATCCTTAATTTTCTCTAAATCGTAATGATCTTCATCAAGAATCGCGCGAGCAGCGGGAATATCGATGGTATCTGGCGTCGTTACCGCCCACGGAATTTGAATCAACCAGTCAAGATAGCTACGAATGACACTATATTCGGGGCTAGCCTGGGGGACTTTCGCCAAGCGTTCCAGCTCACGGTTCGCGGCGGTCTGCACGACTTCAGGCATTTTAGCTTCGTCAATTTTTTTGCGCAGCTCGTTTGCTTCAGCCTGTTGAGGATCAACTTCGCCCAATTCTTCCTGAATTGCACGTAATTGCTGACGCAAATAAAAATCGCGCTGATTTTTCTCCATCTCATTTTGGATATCAGCCTGAATTTTGTGCCCTAATTGAACGACTTCCAATTCTTTCGTCAACAGAAAGGTCAGTCGGCGCAAGCGTTTTTCGGTATTACGTTCTTCAAGTACCGATTGACGATCGTCAATATCGAGTCGCATGGTTGACGCAACAAACGATGCCAAAAGATTGGGGTCTTGGATATTGTTGACTTCCATCTCGAGTTCGCGCGGCGCCTGCGGCAAGAACGTCAACAAGCGTTGAAATAAGCCGGCGAGATTACGCTGCAGCGCGGTTAATTCTTCCGTTTGTTTTGTAACATCAGGCAAAATCGCAAAGCGAGCCGCAAAGTAAGGTGTGACTTGGGTATATTCGTCGATCGAAAAAACATTTGAGCCAGCAACGATACAACGCAGCGTGCCGTCAGGAACTTTGAGCATCTTTTGAATCGTGCCTAAGGTGCCAACGCGATACATATCGTCGGGGCCCGGCTCTTCCACGTCCCGACTCCGTAACGCCACAAGCCCAATTCGCTTGCCGGCTTTCAGCGCTTCCTCAACCAAGAGAATTCCGGGGGCTTTCACGATTGCCAAAGGAATGACCGTGTTCGGATAGAGCACGGCATCTTGCAGAGGCAAAATACCTACAATATCCTCTTGGGTTGCACCCTGACCTTGGCGGGTACGCAGCGTGCGCTTCATGCGCTCACCCGTGTAAGAATCAAGCGAATTTCAGTACGGATAATAGGAAACTCCGAATGGCTAGCAAGAGGAAGAGTGAGCGAAAGGATGCCATCACGATACAGCCCGGTTGCCTCGGATTGTTCAATGGTAACCGGAAGATGAATTTTACGTTCAAAAGCCCCGTATTCGATTTCCTTGAGAATACAGTTGCCGGGCAGCCAAGGAGCCTCGTGTCGACGCACGCCGGTGAGATACAAGGCTCGTTCCCCAACTTCCAAGCGTACGCTCGCTGGATCAACCCCAGCCAGTTCGACTTGGACGAGCAGATAACGGCCGTCTTCACTCAACGAAACATCGGTGTTCGGCACAAAGCGGTCATCGCGCGAACGGCGTGCCATTTGCGCAAACATCGCGTCAAATTCACTTGAAGACTCGTCATGACGCACGATTAACGCCTACCCTTTCCTCAATACGAAGACCTGAACCCAGCTAAACGGGCTCCATTTCGCTGCTTCCATCAGAGCACCTCGAGAGACTTTGGGGCCAATCATCAATGAGACGCAAGCTCACAACGAGAATAGAACTCCAAGAGCTGTATCCTGACCAATATTCTTACCGTAAATGCGCTGACTTCTAATTTTTTTTCCTCTTTCAAATTGTGGGCGATGGTGTCTATGAATATTTCTCCTTATTCCCAGGGTATGTTTGCGCCGTTGGCCTCATCAGGTCTCTTGGGAACTGGCCAGAGCTTGCCCAGTACGACCAACACCACCACCGCCAGCAATGACAATATCTCGGCAAGTTCAAGTGGCTCGACCCAACTTGACCAAGAGATGCAGATGATTGAACACCTCTTATCCGAGCTGATGAGGGTTCTCGCTCAACAACTCAAGTCGAGCGCAAAGGCCAGTGGCAGCGCGGATGACGATGACGACGACGACGCGAGCGGCAGCCCAGCGGCAAGCTCCGGCTCCGGCGGCGGTGCACCGAGTAGCGCGTCTGGGGGGCAAAGTGCTCCTCAGCAGCAAGCGGCGGCCCCACAAGCTGCGCCAGCACCTCAGCCATCACCGACAATCCCGACCAGCCATGCCGAAGCAAAGACTCCACAGGCTCATGCGACACCGAGCGGTTGGAGCACAACCGCGCCGAGCACGAGCACGGCTTCGTCGGCCCCTACGTCGGGTTCATCTAGCTCAACCTCGACCGCTCCGGCAACCACCTCGACTTCGTCGGCATCATCGGCTCCCGCAACTTCGTCCACGGCAACTACGTCGTCAGGTTCCTCAGCGTCAGCCGGCAATGCCGCCGCTGGTGGGATCAACACAACCAGCACCACCGGACAACGTGAGGACGTCCTCATCGGCAGCGCGACCGATACCGCCAACCTCGCGAATCCGAACTCGGCGCTGGAAAGCAACTCCCGCACCGGCCTCTACCTGACCCAAATCAGCTACACCGGCAGCGGCAATCAGCAGGCCATCGCTAACGCTTGGCAAGGCAAAGGCGTGTCGATCGAACGCGCAGATTATGCCTCGGGCTACGGGTCGTTCTCGGGGGGTGGGCTACAGCAGCAGTTCGGGCAACTCAGTGGCAAGGAAAATATGAACACCCAGACCGCTGATCTTTCGACCGAAGACGGCGCGATCTCGGACGGTGCCGTCTCGACCTTCATGCAAGACCTCAATACGACACGGGCAAACGGGCAGAATCTCTTACCCGTCTACGGTCCCAATCTTGGCACCGGCGCGGGTAGCTTCACTGAAGATTTCAATAGCCCGAATTTCGATAATTTCCGAAAAGTCGCGAGCGCAGCTGGTGGAATCGTCCTCGATTCACCGCCATCGCTGATGAACAATCCCCAATACACCAAATGGTACCAATCAGCAACCAACTGGGCACATCAAAACGGCGTCAAGGTTGAGTGGTACGCTTCCCCGGCAGACCAATCGTCCGAATCGTCCTCACAGTATCTCTCTGACGTGAAAACGGCTGTCTCGAATATGAACGCTTCGGGGACGAACCCAGACACATATATTTTTGGCAGCTACGTTCAATCCCCAGCCGGCACCGTTGCGAGCGAAGAAGCGGCCGCATCTTGGGTCGAGGCCAACACCACGCCGACCTGATCATTTCGGGACAGTTCCTCAACATTATCTTTCTCTTGCCGAAGCATACTAGGGTAACACGAGCTCTCCAGCGAGGTACCTCTGGCATGCCCTGGCCCGCACTTCACCAACTCGCCAAACGAACAGTTCAGGCAATGCCCCTGGTTGGCACGCTTCTCGCGGTCGCCTGCAGTGGGG
>CAIKPM010000050.1 GCA_903829325.1 uncultured bacterium | reverse complement strand
TTGCGAGTACGACTGCTGCGTCTTGGTTTATGAATTGCGGATTCTAATACGGACATACCAACCTCGAGACGAATAGGGATATGCCAATATTATCGCGAGCTACGTTAGATCCAGCAAGACGGTGTGCGACCGACGCTTACCGATGATGGGGGTATTGCGTCTGACAAAATACAGAGCTTGTTCAACAAGACCAGGTTCGACTATTTCATTGGCAGCACTGAGCAATGGGGTCATTGGACCTCGTAATGTCGCGCGTTCTATTGCTGCATACTCTTTTTCGCTGCCAGGGTAGGCGGTCGCATCAATACCGGCTTGAGGGAGAAATCTGTTTGGATTGCGACCAAACAACAGGATTGCCGCAACCGTGATGCCATTTTCGACCATAAATTCGGTATTAAAAAGCAGCGTTTGCCACGCCGGAAGGTCATTCTCTGCAGGGGTTTCCTGTTGCCTGACTTGGCCAAAATAATTGCAGAGACGACGCATATCTAGATCCGCGAGGGTTGCCCCCGAAACTGGCTGCAGTTCGGCTCGAAAGTTGCCTCGTTGCTGAAAAAGGCGCGAGAGTTCTTCCGTTGTGGGCTCACGACTTTGGCTGCCGATGCGAATGAGATACGAATTTTTGTTGTTATGCCAGACCGCATGAACGTCGAACCCTGGAGGGACTCGGACTATCCCAACATCCTTACCAGGTTCAACATCTTTGACGACTTCATAAAATGGTATTATTGCTGGTCGAATTTTGTCTCGGCCAGTCGTCATGACCCATTCTTCGACGTGGGGGCGTGTTAAGCCAGTAATCCTGCCGTCATCCTCCACTCCTAACAGTACTGTGCCACCGGAGAGGTTAGAAAAGGCGACGAGTTCTCTCGCAAGCTCGTAATTTTGAATGGCGTCGCGCTTAAATTCCACGCCAGAGTTTTCACCATTGCGGATAATCTCGAGCAGTTCAGCGGGGGTCATCGGCGTACGTATCAGGCTTCATTGCATTGGGCTCCGTCGGACTACTTCTGGCAGTGCCGGGGTGTTTTGCGGCTGGGTTGCGCCGGCTCCTTTCCTTTATAACGAGGTTGATCGCGGGTGGGGATCGAACGCTGAGCGGCTGGTGTAGGTTCGGTTTGAGTGAAGGAGAATGCGCTGCGCGGCCCTGGTCTACTCTTCGTGGTCTCTGGTCCCTCTGGGGCTGGCAAAGATACGCTGGTCGATGCTTTGCGTGCGCGTATGCCTCGTTTGCGTTACTCTGTTTCGGCGACGACGCGCCCGCCGCGGCCAGGTGAAATTGAGGGACTATCCTACTATTTTCTGACTCCGCAGAGTTTTCAAGAAATTGAGGCGCAAGGCGGTTTTCTTGAAACCAAAACCTATAACGGGAACCTCTATGGAACACCCCGTTCTTATGTAGAGCAGAACCTCATCGAAGGCTACGATGTCATCATGAAGCCTGATGTCGATGGGGCGCTAGCGGTACAACGGGCTTTTCCCCAAGCTGCGCTGATTTTTCTTTTGCCGGATAAGTTCTCGTATTTACAAGAACGCTTAACCGCACGCCGGACGGAAAGCAATGAAGAAATTGCTGCTCGTCTCGCGATTGCGCACGAAGAGATTGCACAAGCGCGCGCATTCGATTATCTCGTCATTAACGAACAGAGCAATTTTCCCGGTGCCGTTGACGATCTCGAGGCGATCCTTCGAGCGGAACGCCATCGCATTCATCGCTACGATGATTCTACTCTGAAGAGACTGGAGCACTCATGACCAAGCTACAAGAATCCGATTCCGTTTTCGGTGACCTCGACGACATGTTACCTCATGCCAATAACTCGAAGTTTCTTCTGGTAAATATTGTGCGTAAACGTGCGGCTCAGCTCAATAACGGTGCTCCTGCACTTGCTCCGGTTGCGGCAAATAGCAAGCCTGTGTCGACGGCATTTAGTGAAATCCGTCTCGGGAAGATCCCCTTCGAACGCACCAAAAACTAGCAGGGCGCGTATGTGTGGCATTGTTGGCTATGTCGGTGAGCGTGATAGCGTGCCAATCCTCTTGGATTCTTTGGCGCGCCTAGAATATCGTGGTTACGATAGCGCGGGGATTGCCGTAATCACCGCGCAAGGTCAGCTCCTTGGCTCAAAAGCCGAAGGCAAGTTGGCGCGTTTGGCCGAGCGCTTAGCGGGCGGCGAGCCCTTGCATGGAGCCATTGGTATTGGTCATACGCGATGGGCTACCCATGGCCGTCCGTCGGATTCGAATGCTCACCCTCATTTAGATTGCAAAGAAAAAATTGCGGTCGTTCATAACGGCATTATCGAAAATTATGCCGCGTTGCGCGCTGAACTAATTGCGCAAGGCCACGTTTTTCACAGCGAAACCGACACCGAAGTACTCGCCCACCTCCTTGAGCATTACCACGAAGGTGATCTCATGCAGGCTTTACGCAAGACCCTCGCTCGCGTGCGAGGAGCGTATGCATTAGGTGTGATCGCGCAGGATGAGCCGAACAGACTCTTGTTTGCGCGCAATGGAGCGAGCCCGCTCGTCGTTGGTTTGGGCGAAGGGGAAATTTTTGTTGCATCTGATACGCCTTCGATTTTAAAATATACCCGTAAGGTCGTTATCTTGCATGAAGGTGAGATTGTCGAAGTGACCCGGCAAGGGTATCAGCTTTCCAACTTTGCCGGTTTAATCGTGGAACGCGAGCCCGAGCAAGTCATGTGGGATGCGAGCTCGGCCGAAAAGACCGGCTTTAAGCATTTTATGCTCAAAGAAATTTTTGAGCAACCCAACGTGGTGAAAGAAACCATGCTGGGTCGTATCGATGAATCTGATGACGTGCAGCTTTTTGCCGAGCTCAAGCTCGATGAGGGGCTCCTGCGCGCTATTACAAAAATCTCGATCACTGGTTGTGGGACTGCTTCGCATGCCGGTATGGTTGGCATGTATTTGTTGCGCGCGTTATGCCGCTTACCGGTTGAAATGGAATTGGCGAGTGAATTTCGCTACGGTGATCGGGCGATGGATCCGCGGACGTTGACCATAGCGATGTCGCAATCAGGCGAAACCGCCGATACGATCGAAGCGGTGCGGATTGCGCTTGAAGCTGGTTCCCCCGTTCTGGGGATTTCGAATGTGATCGGTTCACATTTGACCCGTTTGGCGGATGGCAGTTTGCTAACGCGCGGTGGCCCCGAAATTGGAGTTGCAGCGACCAAGACCTACCTTTCACAATCGGTTGCGATGTTATTGTTCGCGCTGTATTTGGCGCGTATTCGCCGTAGCGCGCCGCAGGAAACGCTACGCGAGCTAGCCGCAGGAATGCAATTGTTGCCTGCTGCGATTGATGTCGTGCTCAACACTTCAGATGCCATTCGCGAAATTGCGAAGCGAATTCGCAAAGCGCATTCGATGCTTTTCGTTGGGAGATATATTAATGTCCCGACTGCGCTCGAAGGCGCGCTCAAACTCAAAGAAATTTCGTATATTCACGCTGAGGGATATGCCGCTGGTGAAATGAAGCATGGTCCGATTGCCTTGCTCGATGCCAAAGTCCCAGTGATTGGCATTATGACCGATGGCCGGATTCGCGAAAAAATTCTTTCGAATCTTTGTGAAGCCAAGGCCCGCGAAGCACCAATTGTGGTCGTTGCCAATATTGGCGATGAAGAAGCGGCCCAAGTCGCTGATCATGTGTTGTGGGTACCACGGGTTCCCGAGTTACTTTCTCCCCTCGTAAATGTGGTGCCGCTCCAACTGTTGGCCTATCATATTGCTGACATTGAAGGAAAAGATGTTGATCAACCCCGGAATTTGGCGAAAACGGTGACCGTAGAATGAGCGCAACCGTGCGTGCAGATGGTCGCGGTAATCAGGAAATGCGACCAATAACGATTGAGCTCAATCCGCTCGCGTTTGCCGAAGGCAGCGCGTTGATTTCGGTCGGTCGTACCAAAGTATTGTGTGCCGCGAGTTTTGAAGAGCGTGTTCCCGCCTGGATGCGTAATCGCGGTTCTGGCTGGGTGTCAGCGGAATACGCGATGCTTCCTCGCGCCACACCCGAACGTACCCAGCGCGAATCATCAAAAGGCAAAATAGGTGGCCGCACCCACGAGATTCAGCGGCTGATCGCACGTTCGTTACGCGCCGTGGTTGATTTAAAGCTGCTCGGTGAGCGCCATCTGGTGGTAGATTGCGATGTTCTGCAAGCCGATGGTGGCACGCGCACTGCCGCGATTAGTGGCGCGTGGGTTGCAATGGCCCTGGCTTTGCGTAAGCAATTCACCCCTAGTGCGGCCAATTGGCCATTACGTCAGGGGCTCGCTGCGGTGAGCGTCGGTTTGGTTGATGGTGTCGCGCGGCTTGATTTGCCGTATGAAGAAGATTCACGCGCTGAAGTCGATATGAACGTCGTGATGACCGCCGATGGGCGTTTTGTCGAAATCCAGAGCACGGCTGAACGTGAACCCTTCGACCATCGCGATTTACTGGCATTGCTCGAATTAGCCCAAGTGGGTATTGCTGATATTCGTCGTGTGCAAGAAGCGGCGTTGCTACAGGGAGTCGCCCGATGAGTGTGACCGTGACGATTGTTGATCGTGAGGCAGTGCGCGCGCTTTGGACTGAGGTGCAGGGCTTTTATGTCCGCGACCGTCGGTTAAAACGTGCTCAAAGCGTCATGGAGCAGATTTTACAGAACCACGCTGAATTGACCGGCGAGGCGGTTCGTCAGTATCTTGATGCGGTGCGCGGATATTTTTCTGGATTTCATCGTGAAGCAAAACACCATTTGCAAAGAATTGATCGTCGTTTGGAGCAGCTGGCGCAATTGCAATTTAATGCAACGGCTGAGCGTGGCGTTGCCAATCGGCGTCTTGAAATAACTCAGTCTGTGTTGTCGCGCGTGGAGAGTTTGCAAAAAACGTGAATCGGCGCCTGGGCTTTCTAGAAGCGGTCGGTGCCTCAACCGAAGGGGCTTTAGAGGAAGTCGGCGGTTTAGCTGTTTTACTCGGGGAATCGCTAGGTTTTTTGTTGCAGTGCCGTTTGCGCTTGGGCGAAACGTTTGCCCAAGCGTACTTTCTGGGCGTCGGCTCGTGGTCGATTGTGATCCTAACTTCGCTCTTCACCGGCATGGTTTTCTCGCTTGAATCGGCGGTGCAAGCCGTGCAATACGGAGTCGGTTCTTTGGTTGGTGGGGCGGTTGCCTTCACCTCGGCGCGGGAGCTTGGCCCGATGTTATCGGGTGTGGTGGTTGCTGGGCGAGCCAGCGCAGCCATTGCGGCCGAATTAGGCTCGATGGTCGTGACCGAACAGATCGAGGCACTCGATGCGTTAGGTATCAGTCCTGTGCGGATGGTCGTCTTGCCGCGCATCGTCGCCTTGGTCGTGATGTTGCCACTCTTGACGATTTTAGGTGACGTGGTGTCGATTGCCGGCGGTATGTGGCTCGCCAAGCAGATAGCGCATATCGGCTACGCCAGCTTTTTGCAATCAGCCCGTAGCAGTGTGCACATGAGTGACTTCTTGCTCGGGCTCGTCAAAGCGGCGGTCTTCGGCATAATCATTGCCCTAGTTGGTGCGTATCAAGGCTTGCGAACCAAAGGCGGAGCGGCTGGAGTAGGGCAATCGACAACCCGAGCGGTTGTGAGCTCGATCATCCTGATTTTTGTCGCCAATTTTGTGCTCTCGTATCTGCTCTTTGGCTACCACCGATGAGCCAAATTCATGCTCGCCTCGAGGGTGTGAGCCTTGCCTATGGCGAGAAGCGTGTGCTGGTTGATTGCAACCTCGACATTGTCCAAGGCGCGATCACGTGTGTGATTGGTTTATCGGGTGCCGGAAAATCGACGATTTTGCGGCTGCTCAATGGCTTACGTCGTCCAACTGCAGGCCGGGTGCTGGTAGCAGGGCGCGATATCGCAAGCCTTGCAGGGCGCGAGTTGGCGGATTTTCGTCAGCAGATTGGTTTTGCGTTTCAATTTTCCGCTTTGTTTGATAGCTTAACGGTGTTTGATAACGTCGCGTTGCCCTTGCGTGAGACGACGACGCTCGACGAGCGTGCAATTCGCGGCAAAGTGGAAACCATCTTAGCGAGTGTTGGTCTGACTGACGCGGCCCAGGCCTTGCCGGCAGAATTATCGGGCGGCATGCGCAAGCGGGTTGGCTTTGCTCGCGCGGTGATCGCCCAACCTACTATGGTGCTTTACGACGAACCGACGACTGGTCTTGATCCGGTCATGACCAGAATGCTGACCGATACTATTCGTTCTTTACAACAGCGTGATCAGAGTACTGTGGTGGTGGTTTCCCACGACCGTGAAAGTATTTACGCAATGGCCGATTATATAGCTATGATCTATGAAGGAAAAATCTTGGCATATGGGAGCTTGGAACAAATTCGTGCTTCAACTGACCCATATTTGCTCCAGTTTCTGCACGGAAATCCGGAAGGGCCAATGCATGTCGTCTAATCGAGTTGCGCAAGGTGTTAGCAGTGAATAAGCGGGCCGCGGTTGGTCTCTTTACCCTCCTGGCACTTGGGACGTTGTTGGGTGTGTTTGTGATTCTTTCGGACACCCTAGGCAAAGCCCATGGCTATAAATTCGGCGTCCGTTTTCCCTCGGCCGCAGCGTTGAACACCGGCGCTTTGGTGTATGAAAGCGGTGTGATTGTTGGCACCGTCGATTCAATTTCTTTGCTGCCTGATTATTCCAGCGAAGTCGTTTTGGGCTTGCACGCGAATGTCGATATTCCGTCGAATGCACATTTTCTGATCGTTCAGCCGTTGCAGGGTGATCCAACCCTGCGCATTATTTTGCACCCGGTCATGGGCAATCAAGATTTTGTTGCCGCTGCTCCATTCCCGCATGAGGTTTTGCCGCTTGAGCAGCAGCCTATGGGCAAAGCGACCTTGTCTTTGGCAGAATTTTTGGCCGAAGGACAAAATCAATTTGCGCGCATCGATAGCTTATTGGCGCAGTTTCAGCAACGAGCGCCGCAGCTGCTTGCTGGCTTGCAAGCAACGTTAAGTAATGCGACTCGTTTAACGAATGATGCAGATGCATCACTTGTAGATTTGCGCTCTGCGTCACGCACGCTCACCGCTCAGCTTACGCAAAGTTTGGCGCTCGCAAGTGCCAATATGATCGATATAACCGAGCAATTGGACGAAGCAACCAAACAAGGCCAGCCGCATATCCAGCATATGCTCACTGAGGCCGACCTCGCTTCCACCCAATTAGCGGCAAGTTTGGATTCACTGCACACGATTGCAGCCGATCCCGCGTTGCACACAAATATTATCGAAGCAACGCATTCCTTAGCGGCAACGACCGAAACGCTCGCGGCGTTATTGCAAGATTTGCGCAAAGTCACGGGTGATGCTCAGACCCAGTCCCAATTGCGCGACGTTGTTGCGCATGTTGATGCTGCTTCGCAAAAAGCCGATGCGTTATTAGGCAGTTTTGGCGGAAAATCCAACAAAGGTCCGGTGAGTATCTCTTCGCTCGCGAGCCTGCAAGTGCGGGTGAGTGAATTGTCGCCAGAGCAGCACGATGCTCATGGTCGTCCATTGCGCACAGCGTTACTCGGTAAGGACCAAGGGCCGCAGACAGATCTTGCTTTGGTGGTTCTTCCGCAAGCGCCCACGAGCGTTGTGCTGGGCGTGAATGATCTCGGGTATAACCCCACGCTTACTTTGGCGGCGCTCAAACACGCAGGCCCAGCATCGTATGGTGGTGGGATTTTATATTCACGCTTGGGCGTCACTGCTGGACTTGATGGAAAGCACCTTGGCGTGAGTACGAATGTGTACGATCCGCGCCATGGCACGGTTGATGTCTATGGAAAAATTTTTGCAGATGAAACGCATCGTGCTGCACTGTATGTCGGTGAGCGGGACGCGACGCACGATACTCGGCGCGATGTACTTGGAATTCAGTTGAGTTTCTGACGCGCCGTTTCGTAGAGCGACCATAAGCGTACTTGGAGCTGGGGTACGACTTCCAGCGAACCCGGAAAGGCAATCTGGCCAGAACGATCGCGGGCGTCACCTTTGTAGACGACTTTTTGCGCAGTACGGGGATCTTTTACAATAATGGGAGACATAGAAATAGTAACTCCACAGCAGTCGAGCGACTGGAAGGCATGAAAAAATAAGCGTCAGGGGCTTGGTTTAATAATATCGAGCGCGAGCTTGTTTAATTGTGAGCTTTAAACTGATATGTTTTTTTTGACTACATATGCTTAATGTGGCACGGGAAATCGATGGAAAGTGCTTTCGGGCGCTTTTAGGACTTTTTTCCTAGATTGAGCTGCGTT
The DNA here is from genome assembly GCA_903829325.1 of uncultured bacterium. GTDB lineage: Bacteria > Vulcanimicrobiota > Vulcanimicrobiia > Vulcanimicrobiales > Vulcanimicrobiaceae > CAIKPM01. The sequence continues at coordinate 4,444 of CAIKPM010000050.1, read as the reverse complement.
CTCGAGAGGAGCAGCTGAAAAGTGCCGCGCAATGCGCCAGTATGAGCGAACCGTTGAATGCCCGTAGTGCGGCGATAACGACTGGCCCGACCCGGGCCGCAGCCCGATCCTACTATAAGGCGATCGGTTTTTCTGAGGAAGACTTGCGTAAGCCCATTATCGGGATTGCCAATACGTGGATTGGCACCATGCCATGCGGCTATAATATGCGTGGGCTAGCGGAGCACGTCGCACGGGGGATTCGTGAGGCGGGTGGCACGCCGATGGAATTCAATACGATCGCTATCTCGGACGGTATTACCATGGGCACTGAGGGGATGAAGGCCTCGCTCGTGAGCCGCGAGGTGATTGCGGATTCGATTGAACTCACGTGCCGTGGCTACCAATTTGATGCTTTGGTGGCTTTGGTCGCTTGCGATAAGACCGGGCCCGGCGCGGCGATGGCGATGGCTCGCTTGAATATTCCGTCGGTTATCCTCTACGGTGGCTCGATTGCGCCTGGCCGCTATAAAGAGCGCGATATTACCGTTGTCGACGTTTTCGAGGCGATCGGGGCCTATGGCGCCGGTAAAATCGACGCGACCGAGTTGCGCGCAATCGAAGATGCTGCTTGCCCAGGTGCCGGTGCGTGCGGTGGCCAGTTTACCGCGAATACGATGGCGACCGCGTTCGAATTTCTCGGCCTCTCACCAATCGGCAGCTCGAGTCCGGGCGCGACCGACCCTCGCAAAGATGCCGAAGGGTATCGTGCGGGTCAAATCGTGCTTGATTTGCTGCGTCGCGGGGTGCGTCCGCTCGATCTGTTGACCCCTGCGAGCTTCGAAAATGCGATTGCTTCTGCTGCTGGCATGGGTGGGTCAACCAACGTGGTGCTCCATCTCCTGGCGCTCGCGCGTGAAGCCGGGATTCCCTTGGCGCTCGAAGATTTTGACCGGGTGAGCAAGCGTACCCCGATTATCGCTGATCTCAAGCCCGGCGGTAATTATACGGCCTTAGACGTGGATAAAGCTGGTGGCGTCGCCCTGGTAGCGCAGCGCCTCCTGGCAGGCGGCTTGGTCGATGGGAGTGTCTTGACGCCTACCGGCAAGACCTTAGCCGAAGAAGCCGCGTTGGCGGTGGAAACACCTGGTCAAGTCGTGGTCACCCATGCGGAGCATCCGTTCAAACCAACCGGTGGGCTAGTGATTTTGCGCGGCTCTATTGCGCCCGAAGGTTCGGTTGTGAAGATTGCCGGGCACGAACGGACGTACCATCGTGGACCGGCGCGTATTTTTGAGTGTGAAGAAGCGGCCATGGCCGCGGTGCAAGCAGCGCAAATTGCGCCCGGAGATGTGCTGGTGATTCGCTACGAAGGGCCCAAAGGCGGTCCCGGAATGCGCGAGATGCTTGGCGTGACGAGTGCGATTGTCGGGGCTGGGCTCGGTGAAAGCGTTGCCTTAATTACCGATGGTCGTTTTAGCGGCGCGACGCGCGGCTTGATGATCGGTCACGTTGCGCCGGAAGCCGCCGTTGGTGGCGTGATTGCGCTTATTCGCGAGGGAGATATCATCGAAATTCACATCGATGAGCGTCGCCTTGATCTGCTTGGGGTTGATGCTGCCGAGTTAGAACGTCGGCGGGCGGCATGGAGCGCGCCGGCGCCTCGTTACACGAGCGGGGTTTTCGCAAAATATGCGGCGATGGTCGCTTCGGCAGCGGATGGAGCGATTACCCGTGCAGTTGGCTTGTAGCGAATGTCGCGCTCCCGCTGAAGCGGACACGCTTTTTTGCGCGGCTTGCGGCGGTTTGTTGGCGTTTATCTGCAACACGACGTTGAGCGCTGCGGATCTGCGGAGTCTGTTGGCGCAGCGGCGTCTTTCGAATGCGCATATCGATACCAGCGGAGTCTGGCGGTACCGCGAATTGCTGCCGAGCTTGCCTCTGGAAGCGGTCACGACTTTGCGCGAAAATGTCGCCCCATTGTATTCCGCTTCGACTGGCGCCGCGTATGCCGGCTGTGCACGACTGAGTTATTTGCACCTCGGTATGAATCCGACCGCATCGTTCAAGGACGCGGGCATGACCGTCGCGATTTCGCACGCTAAGGCGCGCGGAGCGCGGGTGGCGGTGTGCGCTAGTACGGGCAACACCGCGGCGGCCATGGCCGCGTACGCGGCGCGCGCGGGTTTGATTGCGGTCGTGCTCGTGCCTGCGAAGGGTGTGAGTGCGGCGAAATTAGCGCAAACGCTCGATTATGGTGCGCGTGTCATTGCGATCGACGGTGACTTCGATCAGGCTTTGGCGATGGTTCGTACGCTTGACCCGCAGCGTACCGCGATTGTGAATAGTGTGAATCCGTATCGCATCGAAGGGCAAAAAACGGCGGCATTTCAGCTGCTTGAGCAACGTGACTGGCAAGTGCCGGATTGGCTGATTTTGCCCGGGGGCAATTTAGGCAATACCAGTGCGTTCGGCAAGGGCTTCCGTGAAGCACTGCAGCTTGGACTGATCGATCGCCTACCGCGTTTGGCGGTGGTGCAGGCAGCCGGCGCGGCTCCTTTTGTGCCTGTGGTGCAGAGTGGGGGCCAATTGCAGGCAGTGAAAGCGGAAACCAACGCGACCGCGATTAAAATCGGGGCGCCCGCGTCGTGGCGCAAAGCGCTTCAAGAGGTACGTGATTCTTCCGGCACGGCACTCGCGGTGAGCGATGAGCAGATTGCCGACGCGCGTGCGATCATTGGGCGTGATGGGGTGGGCTGCGAGCCGGCTTCTGCGGCTTCGCTCGCTGGGGCCAAGCAATTGCGCGAGGCGGGGCTACTTGACGCGGACGCGGACGCGGTGCTGGTCTTGACCGGGCATGTGCTCAAAGACACCGCTTATGCGGCCGCTTATCACGAATCGTCGGCTGCTTTCGCCAATCATCCACTCAGTATTGGTTCTGCTGCGGATGTCGCGCAGTATATCGCCGACCTTGCATCTGGGAAGCTCGCTTGATGCCAGGGATGCGAGCGAGTTCGTCGTTGCGAGCGTTTGATGTTTCGGTGCCTGCCACGAGTGCAAATTTGGGGCCAGGCTTTGATACGCTTGGGATCGCGCTTGATCTGCGCTTACGGGCGACGGTGCGCCCTGCTGCCGAATTTAGCCTGACTTTCCAAGCGGGTCCTTGTGCACCGACTCACGATGGTTTTGCGCAAGAAATTCTCCGCGGATTTGATGCTGTGTCTGCGCATGCGCGCCCGCCGTTGGCGATTGTTGTTGATAATCCGATTCCGTTGGGCAAGGGGCTTGGTTCGAGTGCGGCGGCGAATGTGCTTGGGGCACAAATTGCTGCTGAATGTTATCCCGAGCGGCGTGCAGATTTACTGACGATTGTGACCGCACTCGAGGGGCACCCCGACAATGCCTTACCGGCTTTGCTTGGTGGATTTATCGTTGCGGCTCAGCGTGGCGAATACGAGCCGTCGTATTTGCGCTTTGCACCGCCGACTCGGGTGCGTGCGGTTATAGCGATTCCTGAAATTGAGTTGCCGACGGAAGAAGCGCGGGCAATTTTACCGCAGACGTATCGCAAGGAAGACGTTGTGTATAATGTGCAGCGTTCATCGTTATTAGCCGCAGCCTGGGCGTCAGGCGATCTTTCGGTGCTGCGTGTCGCGATGGCAGATCGTTTGCATCAACCTTATCGTGCGGCGGCCGTTCCTGGTCTTACCGATGCCTTACAACTCGAGCTCCCTGGTTTGCTGGGCCTGGCGCTTTCTGGTGCTGGCCCAAGTGTGCTGGGCTTCGTCGAATCAAACGCCGACGCGATCGCCAGTGCCATGCAAGACATTTTCGCCCGTCACAAAATCCCGAGCACCACGCTTGTCTTGGGCTTTACAACGGTGGGTGCGCACGTGCGCGAAGTGGAGTAGAGCGAGTCTTTAGCGATACGATCATCCTAACCGTTGCGATGTGAAAACAAAACAATTGTCCAGCAGTCGCGGATGGGTGCTCTCTGAGAGACGTGTCGCAGCGATTGCTAACGGGATCAATTCTTGCTGGGGTTTCGCTCGCTGAGGCAGGCATAGTGGCCGATCTATCTTTTACTCGAGAATACGATTTTTCGCTGCTAAATACACCGCATGCGGCATATGTCGATGCCCAAAAGCAAGAATCTCGATGAGCCCTTGCTTGTTTTTACGGAATATAAGTCGTAGCTCGGCGCTTCCCTTGCGTCCTGCGCGAGCGGGTATAGCCGCGCGTACCCAGCCATCAAGTTGATATGTTAGTGCTCTTGTGGTAATTGATTCTTGGCGACATGCTTGTATTATAGCCGCGCTTATTGACAGTAGGGCAGATATAAACGCAACATCGTCAACAAATGCTTTAGGGTATCTCGAAAAATAGGGAGTGATGGATTTGGTTTGGATTTTTCGTCGGATCAAGGAGCCAAAAGCCGCAGAAACGCAGAGCGTTTTAAGGGTTT
>CAIKPM010000049.1 GCA_903829325.1 uncultured bacterium | reverse complement strand
GTTGTTTCAATCCACGCTCGCCATTACTGGCGAGCGAAACACGGTTTGGTCTAGCCGCGCTGCAACGCTCGACGGTTTCAATCCACGCTCGCCATTACTGGCGAGCGAAACTGCTGCATCGTTAGTCTCCCTGACTCATGAGCGCGTTTCAATCCACGCTCGCCATTACTGGCGAGCGAAACAGTTGACGCCCTTACTCGAATCGGGCACGACGTTGGTGTTTCAATCCACGCTCGCCATTACTGGCGAGCGAAACCCCTAACGGCGGTCTTATTTCTAATGGTAACGTGTTTCAATCCACGCTCGCCATTACTGGCGAGCGAAACCCCATCGCTGCTAAAGGCTGATTTCAACTGCTTTTTTTCAGGTATTTCCGCGAACCTAGCTGTGATAACATACATTTGCGAAAAATTGATCTTCATGAGTTACAAAAGCGAGTCAAAACAAGGGTCTGCCAAGCGCGAACCTCCTGGTTAAGTAAACACCACTTTGGGTCCGCAGCTATAACTATACCATAACAGCGGTGCCATCCCCGCCCCTACAAGCCACGTTCAAAGCACTAACGGACCATCAAAGTCAATTGCTTTAAACGTTCCATGCTCGATCACCTCAAAGCCGCGCGTGCCGGGAATACGATACAGGCGCAGACAGTCTGTTGTGGGGTTGATTTCTGCTAGTAGCCCACGCTCTAATGTTTCAAACTTTGCCACGTCTAGCTTGCACTCGAACACCGATTTTTGCACCCGTTGCCCGGTGCTTTCGCATAGCCGTGCGACCCGGCGCAAACGGCGGCGGCCCGCCTTTGTTTCTGTGTTCACGTCATAACACACAAGTACTAACATGATGGTCCTCTATTTCGCCACAAAGGGAACATAAGGTGCGGCGTCATCGCGCAAAGCACGAGCCATCAAGCGAGCTTGCACCAACGGTACTAAACCAAGTGGTACAGATTGCGCCAAAAGCGGGTGGGTAATTTCGTCTTTCTTGCGCTCCTGGTACGCCACGACCACCGCCTTGCGCGCATTTGGCTGCAGAGATACGCCGCCGCCTTCGCGCACCATAAAGTCGTCCGCTCTTAATTGGCCTCGGTTTATGAGCGTCAAAGCCAGACGATCAGCCCACGGGCGAAACTCTTCCATCAAGTCCAGTGCCAGGGAGGCACGCCCTGGATGCAAAGCATGCAAGAAGCCCACTTGCGGATCTAAACCAACGGCTTCAAGTGCGCTGCGACAGTCGTTCATCCACATCGAGTATAAAAATGACAGCATCGCATTTAAACGGTCACGCGGCGGGCGGCGCGTTCGACCATCCATGGCAAATGCGGTGCGCTGGTCTGAACGCACCAAGATGTTCAACCCGCTAAAATATTGGCGTGCTGCTTCGCCTTCTAGCCCACGCAAACTGTCCAGATCGGTAACCCTTGGCAAAGCGCGCAGGCTGGATGCTAGATGATCGGCCAGGCACGATAAAGTCCTCGCCTCGTCCTCAGACTTGGCCTCACGGGCACCCCGCTGCAGCACCTGACGAGTATTTTTGATCTTGCCAGCCACACTGGCACGCGCCATATCCAAGGTAAAAGCCGGGTCTGCGATACGCTGAAACTGCGCCTGACGTAACAGCACATTTCCGCTGACAGCTCCTTCAAGTCGTGCCTTGAAACGACCGTTATCATCCAGAAAGACCAGTGCCACTCCACTTTCGGCAAGTCGATGCATCAGTGGGGTTGACAATCCAGTATGGCCAAAACACACGACAGCAGTCAGGTGATGCAGTGGCACACGCAGCCGGGTCTCGCTACCCACCTCTATACGCAGGGTGTCGTTGTCCAATCGCAAGTAGGTATCGGCGGTGGTAATGTATAGGGTATTGAGCAGTTGCATAAGCAGTTCGCCCCAAATACTAGGTGTCGGGCTCAAACAGTGCTGCACGGGCGCTGACCAGCCCAGCGTTGGTGGCTTTCGGTTGGCAGCAATCTTTCAGTGAACAGGCTTTACAGCGCCTGACAGCCTGATCAGCCTCCAATGGCGGTGGCAACTTGCCACTGTTCAACATCTGGCGAATCGCATGAGCCGTCCGTTGTACTTCAGCGCGAAGTTGCACGGTAATTTGTACCACCCGGCGACGCTTTGAAGTGGCATAAAAAAGAGCGCCTTCGTTGACGGGCTTGCCAGTCATGGCCTCCAGACATATAGCTTGTGCAGCCAACTGAATATCATCACATGCGGCAATGTCGGCAGCCTTATTGCGGCTGCCTTGTTTGTATTCCACCGGGTATGGCAAGTCACCGTTGGGAAACTCCACCACATCGGTCTTGCCTATCAACCCTAAATCGTCATGCCATAGTGGCAAGGCACGCTCAACGCGAACCCCTTTAGCCGTTTCGACACCGGGCTGATCCACTTTCGCATGTACGGCCTGACCCCTTAGAGTGTATACATTGTCGTCAAATACCTGTTCTAGATGAATCAGGCCGCACTGGCGTGGGCAATATTTCCAGTGCTGCAATGCTGACAAGGGGATTATTTCCATTTCAATCACAAGCAGCTCGTGACATAATTTCTTTACGATGCCTTCAGCAGTGTCTTGTCAATGTTACGCCAGGTACAGGTTGAATTGATTGACCAACTGATAACTTCTGATCATCGAACAAAACTGAATATGCATCAAAGCTGCGTGCAACTGCACCTTCTTGATTTGGTACGACCTTGAGGCGATCAAACAGAGCATATGCTGGCGCATTTCCCAGCTCGCTGTCGTGTTTAAAGACGTACAGCCCACGGGTGGACATTTCGCCACGCGCGGCGGAGCGATCATGCTCGAACATTTGCTCCAATGCTTTGAACACGAGTGCAAGGTCATCCTCACAGAACCCAGTTTGCTTGGCTAAGAAGGAAGACACAAAACCATGGGCCACATATACGCCATAGGGAACAGTGTGTTTACGGCCCATAGTTCTATTATCGCCTTGTTGTTTTGCCGCCTCGGCCTCCGTGGTGACGGCCATGCGGGTAATTGAATGCTCCAAAGCTACAATGGGCTGAACTGAGCGGGCAAAGGTGAGTTGCACTGGACCGCGCACTTGACCGCAGTTTGTGCCAGTAGACATCACAGCGCCGAAGGTGCGTACATCAAAGAAGTTTTGGCACATCCATTTGCGCGCTTGGCTGACCTCATCTGTACTGCCTTTACGTTTTTCTTTCGCAGGCTTTTTCTTCTTTGCATCACTTTCTGAATTTTCTACAGCATCATCTATCTGCTCTGCTTCCACAAGATCAAAATTCAGCGCAGAATACGCACGTTGATGTTCCAGATTAAGAACGGCTTTTTCCCGCACATAAATCTCGTAACGTTTTTCTCCAGGTGCGAATTTCTGCTCAAAACGTTGCCCTTCTGACGCAGGCTCGGCGTTGTCGTCCGCCTTGACCAGGCCGATAAAATTGCGCACTTTGCGTTTGAGTGACACGTCAGTCACTAAACCATGGCCGGATTCTGCATCCAGGCGCGGCATGTTACCTGCATCTGGATCGCCGTTTGGATTTCCATCTTTGACATCAAAAATGAGAACAAAATCGTGACGGTTAGCAAGGCTCATGTTAGGGTCCCTTCGCTTAATGTAGTGAGGCTGGGGGTTATGTCGCTAGTCTTTTTTATGAAGAAGTCTTGCCGCTGGTGGTAGTAGCCCAATGCAAAGCGTCCTTGCTCTGGCAGTGAAAAATGTGTAGGAAAGTCAGTAATTGGGTCCAGTACCTCCCCCAACAATTTTTCAAATGAGTTTATGCGCCCTACAGTTAGTTTCTTGAGATGAGCATTTTTTAAGCGTAGCAAAGTCGTGAACACTGCCACTGGGGTACTGGAAGCTGCACTGTAATAGCGGTCGCGGATGGTCGCGTTGATCCCAGGGATGGCTTCTTCCTGAATTTTTTCCAATACGGCAAATAGACGACCCAAACGGTATGCCGGATTGGAGTTGTTAATATCGAGCATGGGCAAAAACTCCTGATCTAAGGAAAGTTTGGGTGATGCAAGTTGGGCATGGCGTATCTGGCGATTGAGGCAAGCCTTTATGGTGGCAGCACGCAGGTAGTTGACATCTTGCTCGGCACGACAACGGCCCACGGCAACGTTCAGCCACAGGCTAGGGTAGGGCGTATTTACTCCGGAAAATATAGTATTCATGATGGCGCCACCCAAATTTGGCGGGATGTTGTCGGCCTTCTTTTGTACCGCAATTGCAGTTAGTAAATGAAATAATGGTGGGAATTGCGGGTCATAGGGACCGCGTGTCAATGATAGGTCTTCAAAGTGCTGGGCAATGCGTAGGCCCATTTCCTGCAAAGTCACGCAATGATAGAAACGGACGCTGATACGTCCAGCATTTGGCGATAAGCCTAAAATGTAAAAACGTGTGTATTCATCTGAACTACCCCATTTACCACTCTGAACAGCATTGAGCAGTGCCTGGACTGCGGGTACACCTTCGTCAGGATTATCCTTGAAAATGTCGCCAAAAATGCTTTCAAACGCGTTTTGTTTCTCGGCCCAAAAAACAGTGGAAGCATCCCCCACTTTAATGCGTTGGGCGGACCCCTTGCGTAGCAGGTGGTTTAAGGCTGTGGTGTAGGCAAATGCGGCGGCGCGACTGACCGGGGCATTTTCACCCTGGCGTTCGGTTTTGCCGTAAGATTCGAATGCACGACGATTGAACGAGACGATACTTGCACCAGATGGCTGCGCCCCCCACACGCCCTTGATTGAGGCATGCAAGCGCTCAACGGGGGCTTGCTCGCCAGTAACCAGACACATCGCCTGAGGTACCTTGACATCAGTTGGGATGCTCAACGCAGCCTTGACGACAGCTGGGCGTTGGCATACCAGATCAAGGTCGCCTTCTAGTCTAAAGCTAAGCAACGCATTACTTTCCAACGCATCCGACCAGGCTGGCTGGCGTTCCAGTAGCGCCAGGTCAATATTATCCAGAAAACGTGTTACAGCCTGAACGCCCGCATCTTCTTGAGCGCTAATTGGTAAAGAAGCCAGGCGAGCGCGAAAGGCCGCGTGCTGCTCAGCCACGCGCTGAGGCTTTCCTTTTGTGTCTACGCCAAGCACATATTCGAGCGTGTCCCATAGCAAATTCGCTGCAACATTAGACGCCCTCTTTACGCCGATAGGAACACGAAAGCTTTGCGCCACTTTCTTTTTGCCTTGTGTATCTCGAGTATCGCGTAATTGCAATAATTCGCCCTGGGCATTGATCTCTAATAAGAAGGGAATCTCTTTTTGCTCCAGCCCGAAAGGCGGCATACGCTGGGTTAGATCGGGATCATCACATTTCCGGTGATAGTAATCAGTAAGGTCTTGTAAAATCATCCGCGTGCCTCTTCAAACAAAGGCACCTGAAGCACACCGTTCACAATCTTTGCCTTGAAAAAGCGTGGCTGGGGGTCTGAAGGGTCGGTAAAGTCCAGATCGTGCAGCATCCAGCCCAGCTCGCGGGTTTCAGAAATAGGTGAAGCAGGTGATGTCTCGGCAGTAACAAGACGGAACTCTGCCGCAAATTCGCGGCATCCAAGATATGGTTGGTTTACGCACTGGCCTTTACTAGCACGTCGGGCAAACATCTCCGTGTATTTCATTATTGGCTCGTTACAGCCTATAGCTAGCGATAAATTAGCATGGATACGATAGGCCACATCGCGCAAGAAGTAGCCTGCGCGTTGTTGGCGCTCGTCCTCGATATAGACACCCAGCATGCCACTTCCTGCGGTCATTGCTTGTTGTACGTTGCGCGTGGACACCACTGCGCTGATTTCATTGCGCCTCAAATTGATCCAACGTATAGGTTTCAGGATTTCAATACGATGCACTTGCCACTTGATGGTGGGTTTCCATAAAACGGATTCGAATACTGCGCGGGCAGCAGAAGGGGTCATCACGTCATATGAAACACGCTCCACTTTCATTTCTGGGCGAGTAAAGCAAGCGAACGAGCCTGAAACCTCAAGACAAAAACTAGGCATCATTTTCCTTCAGATAGCAAATCCTGCTGGGTTGTAAACATCCTCGTCGATTATAAGGCCGAGCGTTGGGTCGTATAGATTTTCCGCATCCACTTGTACGTAAAGACCTGGCATGGGCAGTATCAAACTGCCTTGCCTCAACATCCTGTTAGCCACACCTTGATGAATACTTACGGTGTAGCGTTGTAATTTGCGCATTAGCCAACGCTGCGGCCCCTCTGCTTTTAGCATCCCTAGTAGTCTTTCAATGGCGTCACGGTGTGGTGCGTAACGCACCACCACCGTGGCTGTGTCTTGGTCATCGATTAAACGAAATGCTTCCGCAGCAGAGCGAAACTCGATGGCTAACGTGCGGGGCTCCACCTTAAGTTTATCAACTATACGATGGCTGTCCAAATCAACCGAATGGTAGAACTCCTTGAAGTAGCGGGCAAATAGGACTCGTGCCAATGGATCATGTATTTGTCCTTGCAGGGTCGAGACACAAGCCTCGGCCCCTTTGCGTAAATGCCCGGGGGGGGACGGCTCAGGCGGCACAAACACCACAACACGACCCTTTCCGTTCAACCGCCCTTCGCGGTTACAGCGGCCTGCAGCCTGGGCGATGGAGTCCAGCCCAGCTAAAGCGCGATAGACTACAGGAAAGTCAATATCCACACCAGCCTCAACTAATTGTGTACTCACCACCCGCAGAGGCTGGTCGTTACCCTCCCGCTTAGCATTCAAGCGTTCCTTAATATGATTGATGACCGTTTTGCGGTGTGCTCCGCACATCAAGGCTGACAGGTGTAGCGTATCCGTCGGCATCAGGCGTTGCAGCTCACGTGCTGCACTGCGGGTGTTGACGATGGCGAGAACGCAGTCTTCAGCACCGATCCGGGCCGCAGCATCAGCCCAGGTCGTAGGCTTCGTCCAGTCGGGGGGCAGTTCAACGCTGACGCGCTTGAGTGCATCAAACAGGGCATCGGGATTGTCAATAATCTCGTGTACGTTTTCCAACCCACGCAAGTTCTTGCTAGCATCGAAATAAGTTGTGCTGGATATTGCAGGCTGGGTGGCAGTACACAATACCACGGTCACACCGTAGTGCTGAACCAACAGATTCAGCACATCAAGAATAGGTTGCAAAAACGCGGGCGGCAGCTGCTGTGCTTCATCCAACACAATGACGCTATTCACCAAGTTGTGTAACTTGCGGCAGCGCGAGGTTTTTGCCGCGAACAGCGACTCGAACAGCTGTACATTTGTCGTCACCACCAGTGGTGCGTCCCAGTTTTCACAAGCCAGGCGGCTTCGTGCCGTTTCGTCATTCGGAGCCGCATCAGCTTGACTATGATGTTCAATTAATACCTCATCACCCAAGGATTTGAACACAGCGCGAAACACGTCAGCGGTCTGCTCAATGATGCTGGTATAGGGGATAGCATAAATGACACGACGCTTGGCTGCTGTACGCGCATGCTCCAGTGCAAACGCAAGGCTGGACAACGTTTTACCGCCGCCAGTTGGCACTGTGAGCGAAAAGAAGCCTGAAGGAAGTGTAGCCTTGTCACGGCACTGCCGCAGAATGTCGGCACGCAAAGCGTTGACTGGCGTGTCCGCTACTGTCAATGACGCCATGTGACCATCAAAAGCCACACGCATTTGTTCAAGCGATGGGAAACCTTCGCGGTGGGCGGGCTTGCTGGCATCAAAGTGCGCTTCGGTGTCCAGAAAATCTGCATCTACCAGACATGAAAACAACATGCGCACCCACAAGGAAAAACCGCCCGCTCTGCCCGGGACATGATTGAGGCTTGGATCAAAATTACCAGAATTCAGGATGTCATGCTGTGGGTTCGCAGCAAGTGCCTCTGTCAGTTCTTGTTTGCTATCAGATGAATCCAACCGTTGCTTCAGTCCGTCATGCCAATTATGCAACCCAGCATGATGACCCGCAATCAAATAGGCTAATACGCGTGCGGCTAATTTCCCTTTAGAACCGTGAGTTTGTTCTAGTTGCTGGATCGCCCATAAGGCGCCCGCAGCAGAGTGTGTTTTTTCACGTCCACTCACCTTATTTTCGATGTGGGCATCAGGGTTATCGGCTAAGCTGACGTAGCTCTGAAATCCGGGGCGATATTTCCCTAGGTCATGCCATAAACCAGCAAGATAGGCCCAGCGCTGTGTTGGTACCACCGCATCAAATGCCTCTGAAAATTCGGCTGATAATTTGGCGACGGCCTGCAAGTGGTCAACTAAAAGATGTCCGCCCGAGTGAGCCAATGGCTCTTTCACGACGAATCCCTCAATCACACCCTCGCTTCTGGCCTACGAAACGCACAAAACAGTGGACCATCCTATTGAATGCAGACATCGGACGCACGTTCAACATGACCACCATTAGAAGTGGTTTGGCACACTTAATTGTAAATCATGCGATAAATAGCCGATTTTAATTTTTTTAAGCGGTTCAACCAACAGCATCCTTATAAATTACACCTCGCTCTCTGTTAGCCCTTTTGCCGACACCGGCTGCGTCCAGCGGAGCGGGTAGATTGATCAACGCTGCGGCGGCCTGAAAAGGTCACGAGGCCACTGAGCGAACAGAAGGAAGCACTGAGCACCGAAAACCCATCAATTTCTCAGTACCATTACCAGCTCGCTTCTCGATTGGTCATTGCAATTCAATACGCCTGAGATATTCAATACTGATCAGGGCGCACAATTCACTGCTGAAGATTTTGTGAATCGGTTACTCAAACGAAAAATCTGGGTGAGCATGGATGGTCGTGGGCGCGCGCTTGACAACGTTTTCGTTGAACGGTTATGGAGATCGGTCAAATACGAAAATGTGTATCTCAACGAATACCAGACACCACAGCAAGCACGCCATGGTCTTGCCGAATACTTTCGTTTCTACAACGAAAAAAGATTACATCAACATCTTGACTATCGCACGCCAGCCGAGATATATTTTTCGAAGAATTGAAAGCCTGTGGAGAGTGTGAGTCTTCCTGACTCACACTCTCCACAGGACGACTGCTACGACGGCGCTCCCAAAAAGCGAAACGATACACGATAGACGCCACCCGACCTTGACCGGCACCCCAAAAACCGGACACCGGGAACCAACAAATTTTAGGCCGAATTGACGCTCCGTCTCACGGAGAATTGATCATGGCACGTAAGAAGTTTAGTCACGAACAGATTACCCAAGCCTTGCGTAACTTTGAGGCCGGCACACCCGTCGCGGAGATCACGCGCAAGCTCGGCATTCACGAAAATACGCTTTACCGCTGGAAAAAGCTATACGGCGATCTCGGAACGCCGGAAGTGCGAGAGCTACGGCAGCTACGAGAAGAGAATCGCAAGCTTAAACAACTTGTAGCCGACCTAAGCCTCGACAGAAAAATGCTTCAGGACGTCGTCTCAAAAAAATGGTAAAGTCGAAGACTCGACGTGCGGTCGTCGACTATCTCAAAAGCACGTATAAAATCGGAACGAAGCGAGCCTGCAAAGTTGTTCGCGTCAATCGTTCCGGATATTACTATAAGGCCTCGAGTCAACCGTTCAATACGGCCTTGACGATTCGCATCAAGGAAATCGCTGCGGCACGAATTCGCTTTGGCTATCGGCGCATTCACGTGCTCCTCAAGCGCGAGGGATACGAAATAAATCATAAACGTGTAGCGCGGCTCTATCGCTCATGTGGTCTAGCTTTGCGACTTACCGATTCTCGCAAACGTAAAAGCGTTCAGCTGCGTGAACGTCATCCATCCGTCACTGGTTTAAATCAACGATGGGCGATGGACTTCATGCATGACCGCCTGTCTGATGGTCGAGTTATCCGCTTTTTAACAGTTGTAGATACGTTTAGTCGCGAAGGACTTGCATTGCATGTTAATTGGCGCCTAAAAGCTCGCGATGTCATACAGGTCCTTGACAACATTTGCCGACAACGCGGAACACCAGTAGTAATTAATTGCGATAATGGACCCGAGTTTATTTCCTTGGAACTTGATCTGTGGGCTCAGCGCAACCATGTGCAACTCGACTTCTCGCGCCCAGGAAAGCCAACCGATAATGCGTTTATTGAATCTTTCAACGGCCGTGTGCGCCAGGAATTCCTTAATACCAATTGGTTCGCTTCGCTCGAAGAAACTCGAGTTCTAGCGGCAGAATGGCTGCACGATTACAATGCCGAACGACCACACCGAGCGTTGGCCAACTTAACGCCACGAGCCTACGCCCAGTCTTACTTTGAGCTTCAGTCGACCTAAAAAATTTGCGACCTAGGGTGTCCAGTAAACGGGTGCCGGTCAACCTCACTTATTTCCAGCTAAAAGCTGTACAGAGGACGGGGTACACCACATTCAACCATATCCGTTTCGAAAAAACCTGGGGGTTGCTAGCCGCAGTCCGATATCAGAGACAATCTCAAGCGTTCTGCATAACTCTTTTGACGGTAATACTAGCCAGCCAAACATTAGGACACCTCCCATATTGCCCGACTCTGCCAGTCCGATGGGAAACCCATATGGGGCAAATATGTCGAATTATCCCGAAGCAGTATGCAGACTTGGGCGTTCCACTGCCCATCTGTGCGGATCATATTCATCAGATGCGACAATGCGACTATCGTATTATGAAGATGTCGTGAGCCGGTAACGAACGATTCGTTTAGGCGGTTTCGCTTGCTCTTCGGAACCTGCATCGTAACGACGAATTCACGATTCCAAAGTCGTGCATGATGTGCGCAGATGTTCCGTACGACGCTTAGGTGACGCAGTCAAGATGCTAAGACTTCGTGGCTGATTCCGTACGGCAAGGCGATTGCGCGGCGCGTCCTGGTATCTTTCAGATTGTCGTAGTATCGCGATAAGAGTCCAAAGCTCATAACCTCACACGCAGCCCAAATCGGCGGTGTACCCTCAGCGTACTTCAAGCGATGATGTTGAATGAATGTTTCATGCGAGCGCTCTGTTTCGTTGAGCATTCTCGCCGAGTCTTTGATCCAGCGATCAAACTGTTGAGCCAGACTTTGGTTCAAATGGGCATGCGGCCCATGGCGGTGTGCCATCTCGTACGCCCATTTTGATCGAATCGAGACCTCTATGCTGGTAGCGGAACCGACGATTTAACCCTTCAGCGGTCTTTTGCGCTTGACCCCTCAGTGCATGTGTTAAGGCTTGCGCGTACTCTTCCCGCTTTTTTGCTTACTCAATAATCGATAACTCGTTCCATGCATCTCAAACAC
>CAIKPM010000048.1 GCA_903829325.1 uncultured bacterium | reverse complement strand
GGCTCTGCGTCGCCAAAACCCTTAAAACGCTCTGCGTTTCTGCGGCTTTTGGCTCCTTGATCCGACGAAAAATCCAAACCAAATCCATCACTCCCTATTTTTCGAGCTACCCTTTACTCCGGTAGTAGGACCGGTTGCACTAACGGAACCCATGCACGGAAAAATACTCCTTGTTGGGCGTGTGCGACGCCTCTGACAGCAGCTTCAATCCGTTGAGTAATTAATGGTTGATCAGCAGGCGCGTGGTTTAGCAACACTGTTTCGATTTCGCTGGCAAGCTCTGCACCAACACGACTCGATAAATTGCTGCGATTATCGCGGTATGCCATTTCACCAGTCAGTACATTGACATGCGCAAAATCGCTGATCTTTGAGAGGCGAATGATACTGTCCAGATCGGAAGTACACCGGAGGTCTTCGCCCAGGCAACCAATCTGTTCAAAGATTTCCCGGCGCACCAGATAGCCTTGAGCATGAATCACCATCCCCCAATGCACGGCCATCGCGTCAAGGTCGCCATCGTGGGTGAGATGATGACCATAGGTCGCCATGCTACCGTCAGCTTTCACGGTATCAAGCCGAATCAGAATATTGCCGTGCGCGACACCTAAGCCAGAGGCGTGCAAAGCGGTTGCGAGCGTCGCAATCTGCGCGGGATAATTCAGATCATCATCAGCGATCACTCCGACGAATGCTCCTTGCGAAGCGCGAACGCCAACATTGACCGCTTTATTTGAACCCATATTGTGCGGTGTTTTCAGATAGCGCGCAAACGGATAGCGCGCCACCAGATCAGACACGTCTTCACCGCAATCATTGACCACGATCACTTCAAAGTTCGGATATGTTTGTTTCGCAAAATGATTCAGGCTCGTTTGTAATTCTTGGCGTCGGTTATACGTTGGGATCACCATCGAGACCAGTGGGGCCTCGCTTGGGATGATAGGTTGGGCGATTTCGATTGTTTGGGCGATTGTCGATTCAAAATCGGGCAAACTGCGCAGAGCCGTACGATTGCGCGCCTGTGCGCGTGAAACAGCCGCGGAAATCGAGAGAAAATTGTGACTTTGATAGGTTTCTAGGCCTTGAATATATTCTTGCGCCCCGCTGTTTTCAGCGGCGACCAGGGCGTAGCCATGCTCGGCAAACGCAAGAATCGTGCCCGGATCGCTCGGCTGGACATCAACGATAATCCCTGCTTCGTGCAATGCGTCATCGGCCTGCTCGGGAGCGACAAACTCATGCGGACTCTCGGGAATACTGCCTTTGCACACAAAAATTGCGGGGCGTTTCAAATCTCGCAGCGCATAGGAAAAAATTGCCAGGCGCTCAGCGGCTTCATCAGGCGCCCAGACGACTACTCGATGTGCTCCGCGGCGCGCGAACGGAATCTGCAGAGTACGATCAACGATTGGCGCGAGCGCCACATAGGTTCGTTTGCGACCGAGGGTCGCCTCGATGCGTTGACGATCAAACGCGGAACGGGCTGCAAGTCCATCGCCAAATTGCATAAACTCGCGGAGTGCTTGCAGCACTTCGGTTGGATACAAATTAATTTGCGTGATCATTTGCCCATTGAACATGAGTTGCCCGGTCAGCAGGGCTTCAAAGGTGTGGCGCAAGTCGTCTGGGTGCCGGTACTGGGCGTAAAACGCTTGTGCAGCGTCCCGCGCCGCCAAAGCAAGATTATCGTGCAAAACCGGCATCACCAAATATGATTCGCCAGCGCGTCGTCGCCGTGCCGCTTCAGCAATTGCCTCAGCGACGCCATTACCATCGCACAGAATCAACGGGGTGTCAGGCGCACAGCGCAATGCTAGACGCTCTGCTTCACTCCCAAACGCGGCGAGGCACGGTCGCCGTGTCAGAAGCGCCGTCGTATCTGTTCCCATGCTTTCTAATGTCGGTAGACACAGGGGAAACTTTACGAAGGGCTACTCGACTACGAAGTAGGTCTTCCATCCACTCAAGGTTGAGCGCCGCAGCGAGATATGCGAAAGACCAAAAATTTCATCGACCGCGCGAGTTTCACCCGGGAAATCCGGGTTGAGTAATTCATCGAACACTAAGATAGAACCGCGCACGAGATGGGGGCGAATCGAGCTCAATACCGCTTTGGTTGGTCCATAGAGATCGAGATCAAGATAACACAACGCTAGGATCGTGTGGGGGTTGTCGGCGAGATACCGCGGCAACGTATCGACCACATCACCCTTGACCAACTCAAAGCGTCGCAGGTGCTTGAGATGCGAAATGGCTTCTTGGGACTCAAGCAATGCCTGCAGAGATTCTTGGTGGCCGGTGGGAACCGAAAACATGCCAGCGGCAAGGTGCTCGTCACTCAGTCCTTTGCCCCGATCCTCAGCCGCTGCTCCGACAAAACCCGAGAACGTGTCAAATCCGAGGATACGCCGCGTATGATTGTACGGCTCGTAGCATTCGCGTAGGCACTGGATAAGGTTGAGGTTGCGCCCGCGCATAACCCCAAATTCCGCGATATACCCCGGCACGTTGAAGATTTGTTGGTAGATTTCAGCCATGAATAAGATATGCGCGAGGTCTTTCTGGCGCAAAAAGAGCGGCAGATTACGCGAACGATCGCCCGAGGGCGCAAAAGTGTCGCTCGTCATGAGCGATTGCAGTAGGGCCTGATTCAGATCTTCCGTCTCATTTTGGTTCGAAATACCGGTTTTTATCATCAGGCGTCATCCTTCGCTCAAGCACAAGAGAGAGTGCCTTTTTATGAGGCACACAACATTTGAAGCAACTGCCTCGTCCTAAGCGCTGCGTCTTCTTTGACACGCGCCCTCCCCCCCGCAACTGCAGAGGCAGCCAACACGGAGGCCCCGACGGTTACGTGCCCGATGCACGCTCGCCAGCCGAGGGAAAGCTCAGCGCTCTCACTTTGTCAATATGATACAGTCGTGGTAACATATTGACATAATGGGAAGCAATCTTTTTGCGCTTTTGGAACTCGCTTCTGAGGCCGGGGGCCTCATTACCACGCATGCAGCGCTCGAACGGGGGATTAGCCGCAGAGCATTAGCAGGTATGACCCAACGCGGGCTAATCGAACATGTCTCACGTGGGGTTTACCGCCTGGTACATTCTCAAGCTGATCCCTTCGCATCGTATCGTACAGTAATAATGTGGGCGCAGGCACATCGAGGTCCGCGTGTTGCTCTCTCGCATGAAACAGCATTAACGATTTTAGCTCTGAGCGATGCGAATCCGTCCCAGATTCACCTAACAATTCCATCAGATGTTCGATTTCGTCGCCATCTACCGACACGAGTTACAATTCATCGAGCACCGCTCGATGACAAAGACGTTATGGAGCACGAAGGCCTGCAGTTGACTTCATTCTCCCGCACCGTGATCGATGTTGCACGAAGCGGTAATATGCGTTTCGCAGGTGATGCGATTATCCAAGGTCGGCGTGAAGGATACATCACCGAACGAGAGTCCAAGCGACTCACCGCTGAATTGGAGCAGATTCTACATGGCACGGGAGCGGCTGGATAATATAAGCGAATCGTTGCGTCATAAGCATTACCACCATGCTCACAATGCTGCTTCTCATTGCTGGGAAGGGTAATTTTTCAGATTTTCAGGCAGCACGGTAAAGTTACCCCGACCCACACCCGTCGCCGCCTCATTCACGTTCTGCTCACTTCTGCCGAAGCATATCAGAGTAACTCTCGCTCCGATGAGGCACTTCTGGTATGCCATTGCCCGCTCTCCATCAGCTCGCGAAACGCATCGCTCAAGCAGCGGTGCTCCTTAGCGTGCTCGCAGCAGTTGC
>CAIKPM010000047.1 GCA_903829325.1 uncultured bacterium | reverse complement strand
GTTACCAACACATGCCAGCCTTGGCAGCGGCAATGGCCTGGCTTTTGCCTTGGGCTATGTGTTTGAGTAACAATCGGACCTCACCGTCGGGTTTCATCCTTCCCACTTCGAGAACGATGCCATGAGATGAAGGGCTAGCAAGCTAGCCCTTCATACCGGTAATTCTAATTGTCGTTAACCGGCGTTTCTAATTGTCGCTGGACAGCCGGTTACATCTTCAGCGCACTCTAGACACCTTGGGCGGCACTCCTACCCCTAAAACGGGCTTAAAGGCCCAGGAAGGCCGAAAAATCTATCTCTCTCGGTATACGTGCAAACTACTGCAAGCAATCATTACGGATGATATGGCAGATGATGCATACGTTTTCACACGAGAAGATGGACGCCCATGGGACAGATATAGCTTTACGCGCAAGTGGAAGAGCATCTTAAAGGACGCAGGTCTTTCAAAAGACTTTCACTTCCATGCGACAAGGCATACCTGCGCTACACGGCTTCTGAAGGGTGGGGCATTCATTAACGCGGTTTCAGCTCGTCTGGGCCATAGTCAGGCCAGTATCACGCTGAACACCTATTCAGACAGCATACCCTCAGACCAACATAAACTGGCAGATTACTTCGACGATTTTATGAACGGCGACGGTCCAGAATGTTCCTGAAAGGTCCAACCTTTTGGTAACACCCTGGTCAGAAGAAGTGAAAAACCCCGTAGCGGCGCGGATTATCAGTAGTCAGCTACGCTACGGGCGCAAGTCATAAAAGGGCTCCGACCCCAGCCCGCGCCGTTCTGCTTATAGGAGAATGCATCCTACTGTGAAGCTGGCTCAGCACTCACGCTACTCAGACTCAGCAGTCCAGCAGCGTCGTTGTGGCAAGGGCGGCGGTGGATATTGGCCTGTTTTCAGATGCCAATAGGCCCATGAACGGGGATCAAAAATGCCTGGTGGAGCGTGTCTCAGTGCTTCCCGAAGAGCATCGTCGGAGACATACTTGCGCAAGATCTGGACATCCGCATGCGTGCCATAGGTAAGGACGTGTGCAATAAAATGGTAAGGCTGATCCAAGGTTTCCGCGGGCGATTTAAACCAAACCGTGTTGCGTGCCAACGTCTCGAGCTCAGTATCATGGGGAAACGGTTTCATGGGGTAAATGCTCTCAACCGCGGCAACGCCATTAAATCCACCCGGTCAACAGCGGCGAGAATGCGCTGCTTTATTGGCAAAGAAACAAGTCCCAAATCACCTTCCTCAAAATAACTTAAAGCTTTGAGCGTGATTTGTGGATTAAAGCTGTCACCGTAAATCGCTTGCGCTGCTGCTAGGGCAGTAGGTAAATCAATACCAGACTGCATGATTGCATCTAAATCAATATAATCTTTGGCTTCTGGTCGCTGTTGAACGACTGCAGCTTTCATCCCCGCAAGATCAAGCAACGATGCAATCGGAACGCCCCCGTCTCCACGGAGTGGAGGCAAGATTTGCTTTAAGCGTGGGACACAAAAAAAAGAGACATAAACAATTCCATCGCGATTTACGCGGCACGTAAGCGTATTCTTAGCCTGCTGTACAATTTGGGCGCCTACCAAGAAATTAACTTCATGGAGTAATGCAAGCGTCTCGAACGGTTTAAAAGCAAAAAAATCGAAATCTATCGACTCACGGTGACCCAATTGCAGCGCGATCGCTGTTCCGCCATATAATATAAAGCCTTCGGGAAGAGCAGCTAACTCATCCCATAAAAGTCGCTGAGGGGCTGGCAGAATTTGCAATTGTGGCACAAAGCTCATCCCAGTCTGTTCTTCGGCACAAGCGGGGACTCATCGCAGTTTGCTTATCCGCCATTCCCACCACAGCACCCCAAGTAAGCTCAACAGCGCTACCCACTCTGTCAGTGCCTGCAAAAGCGCGATAAGCTGAACAACGATCACACGCTTGCCTTCTTCGCTCGGCGTGAGTGTCCAGGCATTCATGGCTGTATCCAGACGCCAATGCTTGAGCGCCCCGTGCTCGGTGAACGCGAACCAATAACGATCGTAACGCGTGTTATAGCGAAGCACGCTGGCCGCGCTCTGTGCGGGGATCTGCACGACACTAAGCCACGGCGTAAACTGGTGGAAATCGAGCGGACGCAGCGCCCCGACTGGGAGCAGCGCGTGCTCGGGTAGCCCAGCGGGTGGATCGCCGCTCAGTGCGATCATGCACCTTCCACGACAGATGAGCGCGTGGGCGTGCACTGGGAGGGGATACCAGCGCAGGGGTGCTGGTTTGCTGATGATCACACGATGCTGCTCATCGCATAAGACGCCCTCGGCGCGTGCCAGGATGCTCGAACGTGCCGGCAAAGGCAAGCGAAACGCCAGAGTACTCGTCGTGACGACACCACCCAAAGCTGATGCTTCCTGAGGATGCTTGGGAATCTCGACACGGGCATCGACCCAATCAAGCCGCGGATCATGGGTGAGCATACTCGGTACCAGTGTCGTGATGCGTTCAGGAGAAAGATCACCAAAAAAGACGGCGTGCTCATCAGGCCGATCACCAACGCTCACGGTTTGTAGAGGCAGAGTTGTTAGGGAAAACAGGTTTATCGGATGTTGCAAGATCCGAGTCGTGACGCGACCGCTCAGAGCCGTCGGCAGTTGAGTCGGTGCGAGGCGATAGGTATTTTGCGTCTGTGCAAAATACGGCCGTCGGATCACAGCCTCGGCCCCAAGCGCCTGGACCCAATCGTATCGGCCAGCTTCAGCGTACGCGAGCGCAGCATCGGTGGGGAAACTGGGGAACCATTCGTTGAGCGGTGTCGCCCGGCCGGGTTCGATGAACGCATCGGGATCCGCACCAGCGCCCAGCCCGCGATATGAGAGAGGCTGGAATGCCGGCAAGAGGGCGACGCGATACTGTGGCTGGGGGGGGGGTGTGATATGAGGCAGGCTCTGTGCAGCAAGCGCGTATGCCCCAATCGGCTGCGCAATCCAGTTCAATACGAAGAGACTCCCCGCGACGGCACCAAGCCAAGCCAACCACTTAGACGAGCGATATGCAGCGGCCAAAGCTGGTACCATCGCAATCGCTAGACATGCAAGCAAGTCGTAGAGTTCGCGAAATAATCCCGTTTCTTTGATATGTAACACCAACCATTGATAGCTAAAGCCCCAAAAGCTATCGAGTCCACTGGCATAAATAGTTAACAGGATGCCAGCGAGCATCAGCCCTCGCTCGTACCAACCACGCGCACAGCAAATTGCCCCAAAGCCAGCAGTGATAGCAAAACTCAGCGACGCAGCAAGTGCCCAATATGGTGCGGTGTTTTCATGGAATGGATAGCCACGCAGTAAGAATGCCTCATTTATATGAACCGATTGTGCAAATTGCCAATCGAGTCCGTACGGGGTTGCATGGATAACACCATACGAAGCTGCAATCCCCAGTATCAGCGGCGATGCAAAAATCCACAAAAGAACACATGCTCGAAACCGCTTCGTCTTGATACACCAAGCGCTCAACGGCAAGCAGACCAACACCGCAAATTCCAGTTGGATCATCGAGCCAGCGACCAGCAAGGCCAGTACCCAAGGGCGGGGAGACGGACGCGCGATTTCCACAACCAGAGCCAGAAGCAAGGCGTAAGCAGCAACCATATAGAGATGGCCGACGAGATATTCTTGGTACACCCAAGGATTCGCCATCGCAAAGCTCGCCAAGGCGAAGCATACGAACCAAGGTTTTCTAGGCGCCAACGATACCGCCGCCCAACCTGCACAAAGCAATGTGATGAAGATGCAGACTGCGACGCCGAGCAAGGGAGACGGCCGTGCCCCTGCTAGCCACCAGAGCCAGGAGAGCGGGTAGAACGTCGGATAAGGCTGGACGCTGCCAAAACCATACGGAGACCACCCGTCAGCATACCAGTGCACGACACTCGCCATCCCCGCACTGCTGTGGGGAAACCACCAATCCTGGCGCAACGTGGGGAGGCCGCTCGCAAGAATGAGCATTGTCTGCAAGCCCGCTAGCAGGAGCAAGAAGGTGACGAGTGCCCCCTTACTAAGCCTGGAAGGATGCACACAGGCGCGAGGTGCATAAGGCAGCTTCAGCATTTCGTAAGTTCAAGAGCGGTGTAAGTAGCGATGAATTCAACCGAGCGACAGATGACGGAAATCCTCAAACGGGGCGCAGCAGAGTATGGGTACGCCTCGGTCAAAGCCGAGTTTGAAGCTGAAGGTACGCGCACCGATGAGCTTCTCCGCTTAGTTGACATTGCTCGGAGTGCTGGATTGCAGCTAACGGTAAAGATTGGTGGCTGTGAAGCAATTCGTGATCTGCTGGAATCAAAACAAATCGGAGTGCGTTATATTGTTGCCCCGATGGTTGAATCAAGTTATGCGCTATCAAAATTTGTGACCGCAAAAGACGCTGTGTACACCGCGGACGAAGCCATTGACACGGATTTTCTCTTTAATATAGAAACAAACACTGCTTATGCTAACCGGCATAGCATCATAGAGACAGCAGCTCAGCGTCCCGGGGTCAACGGAGTTGTGTTTGGGCGAGTTGATTTTGTTGGTTCACTGGGTGCTCATCGCGATAGTATCAATACAGATTTTATTACCGAGCAAGTTTGTGAAGTAGCGAAACTGTGCTCAATGCATAAGCTGGATCTCGTGGTTGGTGGCGGCGTATCGCGGGATGCCATCCCAGCCTTAAGGCAGATTCATGCGATTCAACTCGATCGCTTTGAAACTCGTAAGGTAGTCTTCGATGGCCGAGCAGTTGAAAATAAAAAGATTGAGCAAGGTCTGCTCAACGCAGTCCATTTCGAGCTTTTATGGCTCATCAACAAGCGTGACTATTATGGTTCGATCCACCGCGAAGATGAAAAGCGCATAGAAATGCTTGAACAACGCTGGCACGTATTACAGAATGTTGTTGCGTAGAACGTTACAGGTTTATAGTCTCCAGTACTAATGCCCCTGATAACCTCGTAGATAGTCTAGCGTTCGGCTCAAGCTTTCACGAATCGGAATACGCGAAAGCAGCCCAAGTTCTTCTCGTGCACGCTGCGTTGAAGGCACATATCGATCGACAAGCTGGCCCGGTACAGACACACCACGAACCTCGACACTGACCCGTGGGCTCACAGTCGCAGCAGCAAGTTCTGCTAGCTCACGCATCGTGACCGCTTCTTCACTACCCACGTTGTATGCACGCAAGGCCTCTCCGCGCACCAAAATCGCCCAAAGCCAAGTCGCCATCTCAGATGCATACTGGTATGAACGTACTGTCGTTCCATCCCCAGTCATACAAATAGAACGCCCAGCATGCACATCGGCCAGAAAATTGCCAACCGCAAGATGACGATCTAATGGCAAATATGGACCAACAAAAGCGAATAAACGAGCGATTTTTGGCTGAATTCCGGAACGTTGGTGCGCTACGGCACATTGAAATTCTCCGACTCGCTTGCCTTCGTGATAAGCAACCTTAGGAGAGAGCGGATCCGGTCCGCCCAAATACGTTTCGGTGAATGAGGATAGCCCTGCTGGCGCCTTGCCATACACGGCTCCAGAACTGGTGAACAACAAGGGAATATTCCCCGATTGAGCCGCCAAATCCATTACTGCTCGTCCACCATCAATAATGGTGTCAAGCATTTCCAAAGGCGCATTATGATTCAGATCCGCACTTGCAGGTGTTGCGGCGTGAATCATTGCATCAAATTTGCCCAACGTGCTAGGTAAAGCGCGTACATCTCCACACACGAAATCAAGATGAGCACTCTGGGCCAAATGAGGATATTTCAGCGCAAAAGCGGCAGGGTCACGTGTTAATACCGTGGCTCTGATGCCCAGATCACAGCGTTGATTTGCGTGTAATAAAGACTCGAGCAACCAACTTCCGACAAATCCAGTGCCACCTGTCAGAAATAGATGGCATCCTGATAAAGAACGCAGATCCGGCTCGACGTATTGCAGCTGCTCATCTAAATCAGCAATAATTCGCTGATAACCAAGTGGCGCAAAGCCATTCATGATACCGGATTATATTGCAACTGGGTGTCGCAGTGCTTCTTCGCCAACAGCAGCGATCGTCTGTGCAATATACGTCAGTTGCTCCCGTCCTAAGCCAGGGTAACACCCAATCCAGAAGACCCTATTCATAATGATATCGGCATTGGCAAGATCGCCAATCGCTCTATAGGTAATATCTCGGTAAGCAGGCTGCTTGGTTAAATTACCCGCGAAAACAAGCCGGGTTCCAACTTTGCGTTCGTTCAAGGCCATTGTCAATGCATCACGCGTAACGGGTGCATCTTCAGCCACCCGAATAGGGTAACCAAACCAAGATGAATTCGCCAGCTCGAGTTCACCTGGCAATTCCAACCAATCAATCGGTGAAAGCAACTCATGTAAGATAGCTGCATTCTCACGACGTTTCGCAATAAAACCGTCGATTTTTGCTAACTGGGCTACCCCGATCGCTGCCTGCATATCTGTGAGCTTTAGATTATAGCCAAGATGGCTATACGTATATTTATGATCATAACCGTGAGGCAATTCACCTAGTTGCCAATCAAAACGCTTGCCACAGGTATTATCTTTCCCTGGCGGGCACCAGCAATCGCGACCCCAATCACGGAAAGATTCGGCAATTTTTCGCAATTTTGGTGAACGCATCATCACAGCTCCACCTTCACCCATGGTTAAGTGATGAGCGGGATAAAAACTAACAGTGGCAAGATCACCAAATGTGCCAACTTGCTTCCCGGCATACTGCGCACCAACAGCATCGCACGTGTCCTCGATCATCCATAAACCATGCTCACGCGCGAAGTCATGAACGCGCTGCGCATCAAACGGATTGCCCAAGGTATGAGCAATGATAATCGCTTTGGTTTTAGGTGAAAGAGCAGCCTCAAGCTGGCTCAAGTCCGCGTTGTACGTCAGCAGTTCGCTATCGATAAACACGGGAACCATACCTAATTGCACAATCGGATTAACCGTGGTTGGGAAACCAGCGGCTGCGGTAATTACTTCATCGCCTGGCTGTAGACGCCGCTCGCCCAACTCATGCGAAGTTAAAGTCGCAAGTGCAACTAGGTTCGCACTCGAACCAGAATTTACTAATACGCACTCACGAATGCCAAACCACCGAGCAAAATCTCGTTCAAATTTGTCCGCATAACGCCCCGTGGTAAGCCAAAAATCAAGCGAGCTGTCAACGAGAGCGACAAACTCTTCGTCATCAAATACTCGTCCAGAGACCGGCACCGTATCTTGGCCAGGAACAAAACCACGGTCTTCGTATGCAGCAGCAAAATATTCACGGACCTTACCGAGAATGTCAGCACGAAGTTGTTGCGCTGCAGGTGATGAAGAGCGTTCGCTAAGCATCGTGTTGTAACGTTCCTTAAAGATCAGTTTAGTGTGAGACGAGAGCTGCGCCGGTGCTCAAATGAGCACGATACCACTCGACCGTTTCGCGCAGCCCATCCTCAAGTCGCCAGGCCGCGGTCCAAGGTAAAACTTGCCGGGCTTTGGCCGCATCCAAGGTCTGATTCAAGATCTCGGCTTTCGCGTTATTCAAAATGACCGGATCTGCCTGCACTTGCATAACCCGTGCAATCGCAGCAACAATATCCAAAACGGTAAACTGAGTCTCTGGACTAAAATTAAACGCTTGACCTTTTACTTCTGGCCGATGACTCTGCTCTGCTAAAGCAATATAAGCAGAAACCACGTCGCGCACATAAATATAGTCACGAATATTGCCTCCACCCGAACGCAATACTGGGCGCTGTCCCAACAGGAGACTACGAATAGTGCCAGGGACAATCCGGCTCCAGTTCAAATCGCCTGCACCATAAATATTACCGCAGCGAGCCACCGTCACATTCATGCCATAGGTATGCGCGTACGTGTCGCTCAGTAAATCGGTACAACTTTTTGAAACATCATATGGATGACGTCCCCGTAAAGGCATATCCTCGGTATAAGGCAGGATATCTGAATCGCCATAGGCTTTATCGCTTGAGGCAACTACAACGCTCTGAACAAGACCATTGAGTCTGCGGGCAGATTCTAGCAGATTATACGTGCCACGAATATTTGACTCAAAGCAATCCAATGGATCGCGCAAAGCCGCGCCGACAATGGTCTGCGCACCGAGATGGAAGACAACTTCAATCTCATAATCATTCAATGCGCGCATACAATGCTCAAAATGCACAAGATCGCCACGCATGATCGTGCATCGCGGAGCAATCCCATCGGTATAGAAACGAGATTGCGGATCGTCATCTCGAACCATCGCCACAACAAAAGCGCCGCGACGAACTAGTTCTTCGCAGAGCCATGAACCAACTATCCCGGTCGCGCCGGTTACAAGAACTTGGCGTTCAGCCCACTGGTATTGCTGCACTCTGTTTTACCCATGGCGGACTGCCAGATTTCCAAAGTTCTTCAAGGAGATTTTTTTCACGCAGGGTGTCCATCGGTTGCCAAAAACCGGCATGCTTGTAAACCGATAGCTGACCGTCAGCAGCCAAAGACATTAAGGGATCATGCTCTAGCGGCATATCGTCGCCAGAGATACGATCGAAGATCTCAGGTTCAAAAACAAAAAAACCACCATTGATCCAACCTTCGCTGGTCTGTGGTTTTTCAACGAAGCGAGCAACACGATCACCTTCAATATCGAGTGTCCCAAATCGCGCGGGTGGACGCACAGCCGTCACGGTCGCAAGTCGACCTTGACGCCGATGAAAGTCCAGTAAGGCTGAGATATCAATCGAGGCTAAGCCGTCACCATAGGTACACATGAAGGTCTGACGGCCTATGATCTGCTCCAAACGCTTGATGCGCCCACCGGTCAATGTCGAGAGCCCTGTATCGACGAGATGAACCCGCCATGCCAGCTTTGGGGTCTCGCGGTAGACGACGTTTCCGCTCGAGAAATCGACCGAAAAATCGTTGCTCGTCGCTCTGAGTGAGAGAAAGTAGTCCTTGATGACTTCCTGTTTGTAGCCAAGCGCAACGACAAACTCATCGAAGCCTGCGCTGGCATAGATCTGCATTAAATGATGTAAGATCGGTCGATCACCGATCTCGACCATGGGCTTGGGACGAGAGCTGGTCTCTTCCGAGAGCCGCGTACCAAGGCCGCCAGCGAGGATCACCACTTTCATTTGGGATTGTTTTTTCATTACCTCACCATGTAGCACCTTCGTTGGTCGACTATTCTTCTGTCGACTCCGCCGAGATCAACGTGAAGACAAGGGGCTGAAATATGGTTGACAGAAGCCGAGCGCCTGTTCACACTGTCGCCTTCATAGCCTTTGCAGAGAAGAGTGGAGTTCATGAGAAACCCGTTTTCAATCCTGGCTCAGCGTCCGGATAAAAGCCTCAAGGATCCTGATTCTCGCGTCGTGATTGCCATCGCCGCAATCATAATGCTTGTTGCTT
The DNA here is from genome assembly GCA_903829325.1 of uncultured bacterium. GTDB lineage: Bacteria > Vulcanimicrobiota > Vulcanimicrobiia > Vulcanimicrobiales > Vulcanimicrobiaceae > CAIKPM01. The sequence continues at coordinate 29,174 of CAIKPM010000047.1, read as the reverse complement.
TTGTCGGCGCTGTCATAGTCTGCTTAACGTCTTTACCCATCACAGAAGGTTGGTACGAAACCCTCATTTACCTTGAAAAACATGGCCTCAAGGCATATAGCACGGCAGCATTTGTGCTTCCACCTGTGACGATTCTGGATTTTCGCCTATTAGATTTTATAACACGTAGCAACTTTGCAGCAAATCGTTTGATTGGTTTATTAGTCACATTGCTGGACGCAGGAATGCTTTTTTACTGGCTACGGCAATTTGTGTCTATATCAGCAGCAGCTTTCGCGTCGGCATTCATTTTTACAATTATGACAACTCAGCCAATCTATATACCAGGGGACTATCATGATATTGTTCAGCTGTTTCTTACAATAGGCCTTTGGCTATTGCTGACACCAGCCATATTCGATAAAAGTCCACTGAAAACAGCGACCCTAGTAAGAATAATTGCAGCGGGCGCAATCGTGCAAATGTTACTGCTAACAAAACAAAATGTTGGGCTTATGCTGTTTATTGGATTTGCGATCTTATTAGTGGCGAATTTTTTGCGATCAGCAGCCACCAAGGCATTCAGCAGCACAAAGAAGATTGCAGTGCTTGGAATTGCATATACGCTAGCCTTCACGCTCACTGGAATTATCTTTTTAAAACTATTTGATCCATCCAGTTCGTTTTGGTCGCGATACGTCTCATTTTTTTTAATTGGCTCAAAAGGCAGCGCATTTTATGCATCAACACGCATAATTCACGATGGAAACAACCTTCAAACCATCGTGCCAGGATTTCTCATAGCAGCGTTTATTTCACTAACGATCACCGCATTCTTATACATCAAAAAACGAATTCAAATTCAAAAAAACGCTGCTAGTGCGATCGGATCCCTCTCCATAATCTCAGAGATCCGCTCAAACTCCTTAACTATTCTTCTGGCACTATCACCAATTATATTAACACTTATAGTTCTTAACGGTATATTAAGCGCTTCCAATATATTTTTATGGGATTTATGGCCTTGCATATTCACATTTACTTGCTATTTTTTGGACATTATAACCACATCAATTTCTGTATCCAGGAACAAAAACCAAGACGGATTTGCCGTTACCAGGATCATTCTTTTTGGCATGGTTTTATTTGGTCACAGCATGACGGCAGCACTCAACATTGTGGGAATGGCAATATTTTTTGCATATTACCTAGCTATTTGCACTGAGCACAGTATACAACAATCTCGCAAACTCGGAATTCAATGGCAACACCTAACTTTAATCGCCGTGTCAATCGCAACAGCCGTTTTCACAACAAAATTAGAATTAACAAAACTCTCGACCCCATATTCATGGTGGGGCATGCAGGAACCACCAGTCTTTTCCAGCTCCGCCAAAACAACGCTTCCATACCTTTCAGGCATGCACTTAACAGCAGACAGAATGCACATGATCGAATCAATTGTGCATGTCGTCGATCATGAGACTCAACCAACCGACCGAATTTTAGTATACCCCCACATGCCAATTTTTTATATGTTGACCAATCGTTTACCAGAAACGACAACATATGTCCAATGGTTTGATTTCGCGACCAACGATACACTATTGCCAGATTTCAGAAAGATCAGTCAATCTCCACCTAAGGTAATTGTTGAAATGTCACTTCCTCAAACTGTATATACAGGACATGAGTCCCTACTCGGTAGAGTAGTACCCCAACGACCTTTTTCAGCATACATACAATGTATGACGGACAATGGCGCATATCAGGAGATAAACCGATTTTTTTACAATCGCTCAGATGCGCTGCAGGGGACGTATAGCTTAAGGAGCGACAATGCGGTCAGCCCCGAAACCATCGATGCATTGGCTGCGCATGCTGCTCATTACAATGCTGCGTCTTTCGTGGTCACCGGAGGTCTAGCACTGGATGGAACAGTTGTCCCTCTAGCAGATATCCAAAAAATCGCCGATCAACGCGCTGCAGGATTCGGAGGATTTGTAGTCTCGGGGAATAGTGATGAATTACCGAAATTCCTTCAATTTCTCCAGAATCAAACCCATATCAAACTAAAGCCAGCGTATGATAATTTCATTCTAAGAGTATTAAAGCGCCAGCCAAAATGGGAGAATTCACAAGCGCAATGTCCGACAGTCTTACAAAGCGCTCTGGACAACTTGGCAGAAAACAAATAAAAAAATCCAGTGATATCCCGTAAGCGCTCAGCTACCCCCTCAGTCGGGTAGTCCAGGAGACTTTTTTAGCTATTTGGATGACTCAGATGACCAGAAAACGAGTCAGTGACCTCTCCCACAGACCTTGTTCAGGGGGTAGCTGAACGCTTACGATATCCCGTTAGTTAAATGGAGAAAATGGAGAAAAAGATTTGGTTTCTCATTTCTCCTCAAACCCATGCTCGACATCGGTCACAAATATCGGCCGCGCTCGAACTTCTTCAAACGTCATCCCGACGTATTCACTCAACACTCCGAGTAGCAAAAAGAGCAATCCGAATAAACCGAGCTGCAACGCCACAATCGTACCGAATCCATTAAAGGGTACCCCCGTTACCACCCAACGCACGGTCATTACAATCAGGGCAAGAAACGATAATGCCGAGAGCGACAATCCCGCGATTGGGATGAGCTTCAACGGGGTGATCGACGATGCAGCAATCCCATGCAAGGCAAAGTAGATGTTCCGGAACAGCGCATACGTTGATTTGCCCCCATGGCGGGGCGGGCGAACGTACTGAACTCCAATATGACGGAAACCAATCCAGCCCCACATTGCGCGGAGCATTCGATGACGCTCAGGTAAAGCGTTGAGCACCGTGTACATCTTTCGAGACACTAAACGAAAATCACTCACGCCCTGAGGCACCTTGCCACCATTCGCACGATGCAACAACCAATAAAATACTCGCGTGAGCCGTTGGCGGAGCCAATCTTCATCAGTACGCTTCGTGATCTGGCCGTAAATGTTGTCGTAGCCTTGCTCGAAATAGGTGAGGAATTCTGGGATCATCTCAGGTGGATCTTGGAGGTCTGCACACATCACCACGGCGGCGGCACCCTGAGCTTTGCGCAGTCCAGCAGTGACCGCACCCTCCATACCGAAATTGCGCGAGAAACGGATAATCTTGAAGCGAGGATCACGCGCATGAATTGCCAACAAATGTGCATAAGTTGTATCAACCGAGCCATTTTCGACAATAATAAATTCAAAGTCATAAGTCGGGACTAACGTTGCAGCAACGCTGCTTAAGCGAGCTGCGAGTTCGTCCACACATGCTTCTTCATTGAACGCAGGAATAACGACCGAGATCAACTTCTTCGCAGTGGTCTGCATCGCGCTATCCACTCACTACCACTTCAGGGAAATAACGCAAGACTCGACGAGCGATATTCTCAGGCAAGTCTGGCGACATCAAGTGCAATGGCGCTGATTGCATGCTACCGTTAGCCGTCACTCTGCTGTTAATTTTCGGATAATACGTCTGCTCTGGATCAAGGGGTACAATAAAGATTTGTGGCCCAACAGCTGCAAAAGCCTCCGAAAAACCGGGCGTGGCAAAGCCTAGAGTTCCATCCAAGGTGAGACATGGTAACCCATAGGCATCCATCAATTTCATCCAGTCGGGAAAGCCAAGTCCAGTGCGTACATCACAACCAAGATATTGACCACCAAAATAATTGCGCTGTGTCATCCGAATCGAGGCATAGCCTTCATTGCTAAAAATGAAGAATTTCAGATTTAATCGATTCACAGCAACCGTTGCGAGCTCTTGGAGATTTTGGGTAAAGCCACCATCACCCTCAACACTCACCGTCCGCCGGGTATGATCAGAAAGCGCCGCACCAATCGCTGCAGATAGGCCATATCCCATCGAGGCTAGTCCCTTATCGTTGACCGTGGTCTGGCCTTTTTTTTGCACAAAGGCTTGCATAAAGGTCGTTTCTGCGCCGCCGCTCGAGCAGGGGATGACCAAATCGTCTGAAGAGCATAGTTCTCCTAACTCGGTCCAAAAATGATACGGATCAATAAAACCTGATCGACAGATATTTTGCGGATCTTCCAACGGCACAAGCTCGCGGACTTCGCGAGCAAAAGCAAGCCAGTCCGCGTGATCACCGAGTGAAGTACGAACGATCTCAGTCAGCAAGATGTTTGCGTCAACTTGCAAGGGCATATCAACGCGCGGATGCCCTTTGGATAATTCGGTTGGATCAATTTCTGCTTGCACAATGGTGGCGCTCGGGGCAAATTCTTGCCAATTAAAGCCTGTTTGCTGCATGCCCAAGCGGGTACCTAAAGCAATCACCAAGTCTGCCTGCTGAATCAAGATATTCGCATGGCGTTGCCCCCATTGATTGGGACGGCCAAAAAAGTTGTGCGCGCGGCCATCATAACGATCCAAACCATTCCACGTAGTCATCACGGCGACACTGGCTTGCTCAAGCTGCTCACGAACGGCTGCCGCAGTTGCGCGTGTGACTCCACCACCAAGTAAGATGACCGGTCGCAACGACTGCCTGATTCGCTCGGCAACAGCCGGAGCAGCAGTTGTAGCTCGCACGGCAAATGATTGTTCTTGCTCTGCAAGCGTTGTTGATGCAGGGCTCATTTCCAAGTAAGCGCGGTCGACCGGCGCGCCTTGGGCGTCTAGGCAAAATTCAAGAAAGACCGGCCCTTTACGACAACTCCGCCCACGTTCGATCGCCGCAACAAAAGACGCTTTACTGATCGGCTGCTCAATCCGCTGCGCTACCGTACACAGCGATTGCACAATTGCCACGCCATCAATTTCTTGAATACCGCGCTGGCGAATGCCCCCGTCAGCCAAATCACTTGATTTTGCTTGGCCACCGAGCACCAATAATTCCCGGCTCTCTAACCATGCTCCAGCGAACGCCGTCACAATATTGGTCAAACCGGGCCCAGCTGTCACGAGGGCAAACGCCCGGTCACGACTGTTGGTAGGTAATGCCTCGTTATGAATTTCTGCAGCAATGCCCGCAGCGACTTCGTGAACGAAGGGGATGCACTCCATCCGTGAGCGCACTCCATCGAGCAAATGCATAATGTTACCGCCTGCAACAAAAAAGCAACGGGAGTAACCTAACTCAAGCAACCATTCGACAACGAGATCGCTATATTTCATCGACACTCAAATCCTCTCAACAAGTGGTGTTGCTTGCATGGTGGCGCGCAAAATATTGGCTACTCCGCGGAAATCCGCAACCGTGTGCTCCGGCTGGGGATCGGTCGCGCTCAGTGACTCCTGACGAATGTTCAGCCAAATCGTTTTCATCCCAACCGACTTTGCGCCCAAAATATCCTTATCGTAGCGATCGCCGACCATCGTTGTCTGACTTGCCGGTACACCCAAACGCTCGCTCATCAGCTGAAAAATCGCGGGGTTCGGCTTTACCATGCCGACTTCGTCGGAAATAATGACGGCATCGAGCAAATCTTCTAAACCAAGCAGAGCGATTTTCTCCCGATGCGTCTCCCGAAACCCATTCGTCAATAAACCCACCCGAGAGCCAAACCCCCGCAAGGTCAACAAAAGCTCACGTACACCATCCCAGAGCACAAAATGCTCGCGCCGATACGCGTCGTAGACTTTGGCACATTCCGCACCGATCTGCGGTGCGTCAGGAATGCTCGCCAAAGCAACCGTCCACACCCGCTCGCGCATACCAACCACACTCCGCGAAACACTCGCTTCCGAAAGCGCTTGCCAGAAGCGCTCCAGTTCGCGCACGTAAGCTGCGGCGGCTCGAGCGCCTAGCTCGTGGTCAGAGAAACAGGTCGTTGCAACGTGCTGGGCGGCGCTGTTGAACGAAAGCGTATCATCATGCAGCGTATCGTCGAGATCAAAGACTACCGCTGCAAGCGGCAAGGGAGCATTCACCCCACGTCGCTTCTCGCCAGCTTTACCCAATACCCTGCGAGACCGCAGCACGCTTGGCAACCCGCTCGGGCAGCACCGTTGCAAGCAGCGCTGCAAGATTCGCCCAAATCACCAATTGAACGATCATGGCAATATCTCGATGGAAGTAAGAAATGAACATGATCTCCAGAGCAGCTACAAGCAATAAGCCTGGAATAAAGCCAAATTGATGTATGCCAATTTTGTACGTCGCCACCAAGGTTGTCGCCGCAAGCAACGCTGTCGCGACCCCATACCACCCAACCGAAGGCGCAACAGCAAGGAAGGCGGAGCCCGCCATCACTTTGACAATCAAGGTCGGAATGGCAAAATACAAGGCAACGACGATCCCACTAAAGCCGATCGTAACCGTAATCGCGCGCCAGAGAATTTGCTGAGCAGACTCACCTCGCGCAACCAGTGCAACCGCTTTCGGCAACAGAATCGTCGGCAAAAAACTTACCGAAAAAATAATAATTTTTCCAGTCAACGATAACACACCGTATAAACCCGCATCTTGGGCACTTAAAAAATGCCGTGCGAGCAGTACATCGACAAAACCAATACTGGTTAGAGCGGTGGTCGAAAGCACAATATGCGCACTCGTTTGCACAAGGCGGCGCAGGTCTAAAGCTAACAGCATCTGGTTGTTACCGATTGCAACATGCCGGCGTAAGGCGTACCACGTGTACGCGAGACTGAAGACGTTGCCCACAACAAAACCCGTCATAGCTCCAAACGCGCCGTAGCCCCACCAAGCGAAAGCAACACCACTGAGCACGCGCAAAATTGCTTCTAGCGTCGTCGAAATCGCTAATTCGCGATACGCCTGGAGCCCTTGCAGCATTCCACGCCAGGCCGGCAAGAGAAACGATGTAGCGATAGCAGCAATGCCCACTGCTAACGTAGGCGTATCGATATGCAGATAAACGCTTAGCACCGGCAGAGCGAAAAACGCCACCACGCTAACCGCCAATGCTTTCAAGCAGCACACCCGCATCATCGTACGCGCTAACATACGCATCCGCGGTTGATCATCGAGCGCAACAAACTCAGCCGTAAACTTTGCAGTGATCGTCGTCAAAACAGCAACGACCGCGCCGAACATCGAGTAGCCCGCAACCAATGTTGCCAGAACGCCATATTCCTCAATACCGAGCCGACGACTACAGAGCATGTGGTAGATATAGCCGAGCGCGTTCGCAAGCATCACGCCCACAAACACAATCAGGCTCTGCCAAACACTCGTGCTTTGCAAAAAGCGACTAAGACGTGTTCTCACAATGCTCCTCTCGCCTCCAGTATACAAAAACACCCTCCGCGTAAACGCCGCGGAGGGTGGAGATATGGCTGGGGCGGCTGGACTCGAACCAACGCATGCCAGAATCAAAATCTGGTGCCTTACCAACTTGGCGACGCCCCAACAATGCCAACAGAGGTGGAGTCTTTTTCAGTATCGGCTCACTTCTCCTCGCGCTGCACCCCGCGCGGCACGAATTCCATACCAAAGCACGACACCCACCGCAACAAGATCCACGACAAACGAGATTGGGTATAGCAAGAGAATACTCTGTACATCCAGTCCGATCGACACAACCAACACGAGCGGAATGAGGGCGATTCCCGCCAGTAGACAACAAGCAAGCAAACCAAAGCAGAAAGCGTGCCGAGCGTGAGCGCGCGCCCACGCACTACGCGGCTCGCTCCCGGTATCAAGCAACACCGGGAGCGCAAGCGGAAAGAAGAGGTATGACAAAGCGGCTGTTTGTCGTTCTTCTTCTTCGGACATGATAGGTCTAGTTTACAAAGTGAGCAGCAACCACGCTCGCACCGAGAATGTGCGTTGCGCCAACGTAACGAGTCGACCAGTAATCATCGCTCAGATTACTTACCTGCACGCCCCGACTGCCACTGTGCACGAACTCGCCGTTGCCTAAATAGATCCCAACGTGTGACACGCCAGCCGCGTAGGTCTGGAAAAAAACCAGATCACCACGGACCATGTCGCGTTGCGAAACGTGGCGTCCGACTAAATACTGTTCATCGGCCGTTCGCGGCAGATTGATTCCAAACAGGGCAAACACATGTTGCACATAGCCAGAGCAATCAAAGCCATACGACGAAGTGCCACCGAACATGTACGGTGTTCCAACAAAGCGCAGAGCGCTCGCGGTCAGCTGACTCGCGATCCCGCGCGTCTGCCGAATAAGACTGCCAGCGAAAGAACCCAAAGCAGATGATGGCGCTTGCGCGCTCGGTGCGCTAGCCGCTGGGCTAAGAGGCTTGGAAGCGGGCACAGGGACCGCGACATTCCACATCATTTGATCTGCGCCGAACGTTGGGGCACTGATCGTGGGCGATTTACTCGCTAGTGCAACAGTGGCAATTCCTGGAACAGCTGCTACTTCAAAACTAGCCGGGGTAACATCAGCATCGCCATTCGCTGTCACTTCAAAACTGGAAGCTGATCCAACAAGCGTGTTGGACTGAGCTGCCGGTGCATCGGCCGAGGCAGGCAAGAACAAGCCCACCGTCAGCGCAAATACGCAGGCGCCCGCTATGAGAAAACGCAAATAGACTCCTCTTTCGGCAGCCTACGGGGTTAGTTGACGGATTAGGGCTGAAAGAATGCCCTCGCGATCTACGGCGATCACGTTCACCCCGATGGTATGTCCCCCGCTTCGAAGCATCGGCTTCAAACTCGGCTCTTAGGGCATCACGATGCCCCCTCATATATTGTCGGCTGTATACACAGCAAACTACACCGGGGAGATTTGCGCTGCTACCCCAATCCCCTTTTCTTCCTCTGCCAACAGGCGAATCTCTTCAGCTAACTCGTGCGCTAAACGCGAGACCGCGTGTTCATCAGCACCTTCGACCATCACGCGCATGAGCGGCTCTGTCCCCGACGGCCGAATCAGAATACGCCCCTCAGGGCCAAGACGCGCTTGCGCTGCGGCGACAGCAGCAAGCACCCGAGGAGATTCGTGCAAAGCACTACGCCGAGCCAACGGTACGTTCACCAGTACCTGCGGGTAGGGTCGATAGTCGCCCACCAGCTCGCTCAAAGCAATGTGCTGACGAGCCAACAGTGAAACGACAGCAATCGCAGTACCAGGGCCGTCGCCGGTGGTATTGCGAGCTAAGTCGATAATATGGCCAGATGGCTCGCCGCCAAAACGTAGGCCATGTTCTTGCATTGCCTGCAAAATATAGCGATCACCAACCGCCGTGCGCAGTAGGTGCAAAGACTCACGCTCGAGGCCGCGTTCAAAAGCGAGGTTGCTCATCACCGTGCCGACGACCGTTGCCCCGGGCAGCTCACCACGTTGGTGCAGATCACGAGCTAAGGCCAACAGAATCGCATCCCCATCGACGCTCGTGCCTCGCTCATCGACAAAGCGCACCCGGTCAGCATCACCATCGAAGGCAACTCCAACCACCCGCTCGCCGCCGATTTCGCGTACCCGGGCAGCGAGCATCCGCAGATCGGTCGCCCCACAATCAACATTGATCCGCGCACCATCGGCTTCACCGTTGAGCACATGGACGGTCGCCCCCAAGGCCGTAAAGGCGGCAGGCGCCACCGCATATGCTGCGCCGAAGGCCGCATCGATCACGACCGTATAGCCCTGCAGGCTCGTCGCACCGCGCAGAATCTCCGCTGAATAACGCTCTACCAGGGTGGTATCACGACGCAACCCGGGATGCGTCGCAGGCAGCGCACGAGGTAGGGTCGGTGATACAAGATCTTGCTCGATCGCCCGTTCGGTCTCATCGGAGAGCTTGAAGCCACTCCCATCAAAGCACTTGAAGCCGTTATCATCGACCGGATTATGCGACGCGCTGATCATCACGCCTAAAACCGCATCGCTGATCCTGGTCAGAAATGCCAACGCCGGTGTCGGCATAACCCCAGCCGAAACCACGCTGCGCCCCGCCGTCAGTAAGCCTGCCAACAAGGCACCTTCGAGCATATCACCCGAAAGGCGCGTATCGCGAGCGAGCAACACCGGGCCAGGAGGAAGATGCGCCGCTAACGCCCGCCCGAAGCGGACGGCGAATTCAGGGGTCAGATCAAGATGGGCAACCCCACGGATGCCATCGGTACCAAAACGCAGTGTCATCGTAAATTCCCTTCACTCACCAGCATGGAAGCACGATCGGCGATCATCGGCATGGCTCAGCGGAGGTAGCACACGATGCTCGACAGTTGTGGGCAACAGTGGATTTGGCACAAAGCGTAAGTAGCCCCAAGCAATCAAGGCCAAACCCAACGAGAGCAGCTTCAAGCGCATTATGACACCGCGCCGACGGGCAACCGAGCACGTAGTTGGGCAAACCACGATTTGGCAGCCGTCCTTACCCGCTGGGGTCGCGAACACGCCAGAATAATTTTGCGCAAGCGCTCTTCTTCATCAATGAGCCGTGAAAGTTTGCCGCCCCGGGCCACAACGATATGACCCGTCTCCTCAGAAATCACGATCACGACCGCATCGGTCTGTTCGGATAACCCTAAGGCCGCGCGATGCCGGGTACCAAACCGACGCCCTTGCACATGCGCCGGGCCGCCCTCAGCTAAAGGAAGCAAACAGCTAGCCGCAACGACGCGATCACCACGCACGATCACCGCACCGTCGTGGAGCGCAGCCTTGGGCGAAAAGATGGTCGTCACTAAATCGCTGCTCAAAATGGCATCTAAACGCGTGCCGCTGTCCGCAACATCTTGCAAACCACTGGTGACCTCAATCGCGATCAGCCCACCCACGTGCAGCTGGGCTAAGGCGAACGCGGCCTGCGCTAACTGCTGCGCACTATGTTCCGCATCGTGCTGCACACCGCTACGCCCAAAGACCCCACCCCGACCGAGTGACTCTAAGGCACGACGTAATTCGGGTTGAAAGACAATGGGCAAGGTCACTGCGGTTCCTACCAGCACAAACCGCAGCAGGGTAGCCACTACCACTAAGTTGAGCCAATCAGCCAGACTCAGGAGCGCACCTAAGACCAGTAAACCGGTAAGAATATGCACCGCACGGGTACCACGAATCAGTAACAGCAGCGAATAGATCAGCCCAGCAGTGGCCAAAATATCCACGCCGTCACTCCAGTGGATGTTTTGCAGGACGGTATTGAGGATCACGAAGCGGCTAACAGCGCAGCGCGCTCAAGAATCCGCTCGGGGCTCAGCTGCTCGTCGCGCCAGAGGACACTGGCGACTCGCATCAGATTCGCATCATCGAGCGGGAGCAGTGCACGTCGTTTGGTGGCAACGCCGGTGCTCGCGATAAAGTCAAACAGCAGAAACAAATCGCCAATATATTGAACAATCAATATCGAGCCGTCAAGCGTGGTATGATGAATCCCACCGAGCCCACCAGCCCCGGTTAAAGCCTCGGCTAGTTCCTGGGCTGCTGCGGCGCTCTCCGTCTCCAGAGCAAAGACTTCACACCCTTCGGGAAGCTCTTCACGAAAGTATTGACGCTGACTCACCACACCACCCATATCTGCCCCGTTCCTTCCGCACCGAGAAAGCGCACTCTTGCGTAACGACACAACGAGTCGTTTGGCCCGGGTTATCAGCATTGCCCGCAACCATATCTGGCTACTCTTCGAGGATGAGAGCGTGCCATGCAGCGCGGAACTGCGCAAAACCCAAGCCCGCGAAATGCTCGTTCCGGGGGATTGGGTCTACGCCGAGCAGCAAAGCAATGGGGCGGCGTTTGTGCGCGAACGACTGGCACGTACAAGCGTGCTCGAACGCCACACGCCGGCAGGCCGCAAAAAACTCATGGCTGCGAATATCACCACCCTAGCCATTGCGGCAGCTTTTGATCGCCCCACCCTCAACCTGACCATGATCGATGAATTGATCGCCTTCAGTGAATTGCACGAGCTGGAAGCCTTGTTGATTTTCACCAAGGCCGATCTGGTCAGCGCGGATACCGTCCGCGAACTCACCGAACTCTACCGCAGACTTGGCTATGCGGTGACGACGCTTGATGCACGCAAGGGCGAGGGCGTCGGTGCGCTTGCACAGCAACTCGACCATCGCGAAACGCTGATTGTGGGCGCTTCGGGCGTGGGGAAAAGCACCTTGTTTAGCGCCTTGGGTGGTACAGCAAGCATCGGAGCAGTGTCAGAACGCAGTGGTCAAGGACGCCAAACCACCAGCAGTGGGCGCCTGCACCGCTTTGCGAACGGGAGCTGTATCGATAGCCCGGGGATTGGCGAATTTTCGCTTGCGGGGGTGGACTACACTGAACTCGCGACGCTCTGGCGCGAACTCCGCCCTCTCCTAGGCCACTGTCGCTTCCTCGATTGCCGCCACCGCGACGAACCCGCCTGCGCGCTGCGCGCTGCCCGAGACACGGGAGACATTGCCCCCTCGCGCTATCTGTCGTACCAACGTGCCTACCTGCGCTTGGAAGCGTCCGCAAAAAATCAGCGCCACCAATAGACGCACGCCAACGCTTCGTGATACAATCTCGCCCGTGCCAAATATTAAAGCCGCAATCAAATGGGTCCGTCACTCTGAAAAGCGTCGCGTGCGCAACCTTGATGTGAAGACCCGCCTCAAGACCCTCTTCAAGAAAGCGAAAGCTTCAGGCGAATCCGGCCTCGTTTCTGCCGTCGAAAGCCAACTTGATCGTGCCGCCGCGAAGGGGATTATTCACCCCAACAAGGCCGCTCGCAAGAAATCGCGCTTAGCCGCGGCGATTAAGAAGAGCAACGCCGCCTAGCCTTCGCCCGACTCAAGACGCCCGCGCTAGGAACTTTGTTTGGCTAAAGCTTCACGCTCGATAGCCTTTTCTTCGTGGCTTTCGACCGTCAGCTCAAGCCGTAACAACAGACCGTCGATTCGGTCAAGCCGTTCAGCTAAAGCAGCCAGCTTTGGATCGAACTCTTCTTCGTTCTTGTCTTTAATGAAGATCGCGGCAAAAGCTGCCGCAATAAGTGCGCTCGTGCAAACGCCGACAAACATCAGGCAACCGGCAATCACCCGCCCGGCGGTCGTCACCGGATAAAAATCGCCGTAACCCACGGTACTCACCGTGACGATCGCCCACCAAAATGCGTCACCGACGGTGTGGATGCGCGAACCGGGCGCGTGCCGCTCGACGTCATAGACCAAGGCTGCTGCGCTCACCGAGAGCGACACGATAACGAAGGCCATCGCCGCGACGGAATGGTGACTCACCATATCGTCACCGAGCTTGCGGCCACGCAGGCCAGCAAAAACGATACGGCTTGCCTGCAGGATGCGCACCATCCGGATGCTCGTGACTACGCGAATCAGCGGAAGGGCTATAATGGCGAGATCGACCAGATTGGTCGCCATAAAATGAACCCGATCGCGCGCCAAGACGAGCCGGGTCGCATATTCGGTGAGAAAGCATAGCCAGATGAGCGAATCGACGACCTGAAAAACATGGTCCTGCCATGGGGTCAGATCGCACAGCAATGGAATCACGAGAACAGGCACAAACAGCACCGAGAGCACTAACATCGGTACGATCGTAGAGTGCTCAAAGCGGCGCAGGCGAATCTCTGGATCAGGCTGCTCGGTGTTCATCTTTCAAAGTATCGACAAACGATGACTTTTGCTGCAGCTCCTGAGCCAAGACTTCGATTTCGCCCCGATCGTCAGCGCGCAGCTGGTAGAAGCTCACTCGCTCTGCACCTTCGCTGACGAGCTGAGGAGGCGAGCTCGCGGCGACAAGAATCTCGGCTTTCCCACGAAGCAATGCCTCGCTGAGCAAACGCAGCACGAGCGGATGCTCCACGTGATCGCGCACAAGGAACACTAACGGATGCGGCGGTAAGCCCGCGATCAGCTCAGCCAGAAGCGACTCTTGCGCTCGATCAGCTCCAAGCAAAATACGAAAGACTTCGCTCTGCACGCCGCGCCTGCGCAGAGCCAGATTGAGCGAACGATCTTCGCGTTGCTCGTCTTGCGCAGCGGTGGGGAGCGCATCAAAGGAAAGAATCGTGAGTTTGGGCCGTTCTTTCACGGCGCTGCTACCGCCGCTTCATACTGCGCACGCGCTTGCGCTTCTCCTGTGCGCAATGCTTGCACCGCCCGCTTTATAATCTGAACAGCATTATCCGAAGGGGGATGCCCAGCGAGGACGGCGCGCAGCGCCATCAAGCTCTCGTCGGCGGCTCGACTGCCGACTTGGGCAATTGCCCGCACCAAAGCTACCGCGCTGGGAATCTCCGGGGACCATGCTCCCAGCTGGCTGAATACGGCATCACGATTACGTTCGGTACCGAGAAAATAGGCGTCGATCAAAGTCGCCGCTTCTGCACTAGTCATGCCCGCTGTTTCGGCTAGCGATCAAGCAACCCATGGCAGCCAAGGTCGCTGCGACGAGAACGAACGCGTCCTAACCTGCAAGGTGCTCGCGCATACAAGCCAGGGCGTGGAGAAAATCTTCGTCGTCCAACGCGAACTCACGCGGCTCAAGCACCACTCCCTTATGCCGGCCGATCAATTGGCCATCGCGCAGCACCAGGGGATCTTTGTGGCGGACAATCCTCGCCGTGCCGTATTGGAGCTCAATCAAGTCGAGCGCAGCAATCCCGTTGACATAGCACAGTCCGGGATGCCGCGGCAAAACACTGAGATGCGGAAACTGCGCGCGCAGACGTGTCGTGAGCAAACCAGACCATTGCTCGAACGTCATGCGAACGCTTTATTTACGATGATATTCGTGAGCCATATACATCGGTTCTTCGCGGGCTTCATCAAGAAAAACAAACACCGATTGAAGCACTTCAGGCACTCCAAAACTAACGATTGCACCATGGACCAAACCATCTGATTCTTGCACGTTGTGAATACCTGCTTCTTCGGTAATCTTTACTCGCGTTACACGTACCGATCGTGAGCCATGCAATGCATCGGGACATTTGCGCAGCGCAGCCGCAATAAACTGATGTTCAGCGAGCTGGTCTTCACTATCATAACTCATCGACTTTCCCCATTCTTTTGATGCATACCAATATGAACATCGGTCTTAATAAAAAAATATTGACCGGATCGATACATATCGCTTGAACCATAAGCAAAAAATGCCGATAAGCATTTGGAGTGAACATCGTTCACGCTTTTCATCTTCCTAATGAACAAAGGTGTTTTAGGCATGCCGGTCATCCAATTAGAATACTGCCAAGTGTGCGATACAGAACTGTGCAATGATGATCCCGCAATGGTTTGCACAGAGTGTCTACAAAATCAGGTGCAGTACGAAGAATAATCAATAAAAAAACGGAGCCCTTCATCAATGTGAGGGGCTCCGCTCTTTTTATTGGCATTTGAAGCTTAAAATCACGTGCATAATTACTACCGAACACAAATCACATGAAATCATTACTGTTGTGATACGTAATTCGTTGCTGATATTCGTTCCGATTGCCGATCTTGAGAATAATCCTCTGCTTCGTGTTGCAGAGTTATTCCAGGAGGGTGTATGCGTAACGGAAGATACCACTTGACGAGTACGAGCGGCAAAGCGCTCGGCACAGCCATCATCTTGCTCACGACGCAACTGCCTGCGTTGGCAGATTCAGCAAGCCAGGCAACACCGTTACCCACGACGCCAACCGCGAGCCCGCTACCGAGCCCCACGCCATCCCAAGCGCCGGTCAAGACCGGCCTCACGATCACCCACAGCCTCTCGACGACCTTCATCGACCGGCAAACCAACGGCCCTGGCACGCTCTCAAGCGACGCAGCAGCGTACCTGAACGGCAGCCCAATTGCGCCGAATACACCTTACGACCTTTTCAGTGGCTCGCCGCTCTTTCCAGGCGCAACATTTGCCGCAGATTTGCGCTCGACATTTCGTTACACCGGGACAAAGGGCGACATCGGCATCACCACGGGCGTCGGGTATGTCACCGGCAGTGGCAATAATGCATTTTACTGGGGCGAGAATCCCATCCCCGCGATAAACCCGCAGATGGGCTCGGGGGCGATTCCGACCGGGCTCAATTTCCCGCAAGGCGCCGGTGGTGATAGCGTCTCGGCGAGCGCGGCCCAAATTCTCTCTGCGGATGCAGGCACCAAAGATGGTAATCTGCGAGTAACCGGCGGATACTTCGATGTCAGCCAAGCCGATCGCTTTGCCTTCGTCCAACCAGGCCTCACCGCGATCGCACCGTCGATCGCGATCGCCCCCCCCGAGAGTCTCTCATCAGCCTTGGCTGGCAGCGACCTCTGGTCACCGACCGATACGCAGATTCACCTGCGCGGACTCGATCTCGTCGCAAAACACGGCATCGCGACGATGGAGCTCGCCAACGGCAGCATCCCCACTGCGGCCGGTGATCATGCCCAAACCTCGGTGGGCGCGCTCGTCCTCGATCATGGCGAAGGAACGCGCTATTCGCTGGATTACTCGCATACAGCTATCGGTGGGAACCCTTACACCGTCGGAACGGGGTCGGGGAGCAACCCCCAGTTCACGTCCAGCGTTGTGGGCACACTGCCGAGCAGCACGCTCTCGGGCCAAGAAGAATCGATCGCTGGAGCCCGAGCAACGTTTCATGCAATACCCAAAGAGCACGTGGATGGAGTCGCCGAGGTTGGACGCTCGTGGTACTCCGCCAGCACTTCTTCTTCCAGCAATAACCAAGCTGGTACGGAGGGCGATTTTACGCATCTCGGACTGAATAAAAAGACAGGCCGGGCCACCGCGGCGCTCGATTATTTTCGCATGAATGCCCGCTACGCCGATATCATCGTGCCTCATCCGGTTGCTGCGAACGTCTGGTCAGCAGCAGCGATATGGCCAACCAATTGGCTGGGTGGAAGTTCACAGATGGTCGATAATACCGCGATCGGCCCGAACCGCCAAGCTGTGCGAGTCCGTTATGCCTTAGATGGTGGACCCTTCGAGATTCATACCGAGTACACCAACGCGCGACAACTCGAAGCAGCCACCGTCGCAAGCGAACAACAAGTTGGATTCGTTGAACCGTTTTTCACCCCGCAACAAAGCGGTAGTGGAACTCAAGGGAACATGCAACGCTATGCGCTTTGGGCAGCCTGGCACCCGAAAATCGGTGACTTCACGCTTGATATGGTTCAAGACAATCTCTACCGAGGCAGCACGAGCGGGAATCCCGCCGATATTGTCGCCCTCCACGTACCACAAGTCGTCGCGACGTACGTGCACCATATCAATCAAAATATGGAATACTCTGTCGGCAGCGGTCTCTTCTCGGTACACGGAACGTATGCCACGTCGATCGGCACAACACAACACGTCTATTTTGGCGGTGTCGTGCTCAATCAAAGCAGCCGACAAGCGCTGTTGATCAATCTTCGTCACACCGAAACCGCCGGCTCACCGATTACGCCTGTAGCGAATGCTCGCACGACCTTTAGCGAAAATTCCATCACCGTCGAGCAACGCTGGAAATTCTAGCGAGCGTGCCAGCTCGATCCATCAGTAAAATGGACGTAGAGCGGATGCAAGCTATCGCTGACATGCGCCGGGCTGTAGAAAAACGATGAAGGCGCATGAGGGTCAAGCACGCGCCCCTCGATCGCGACACCCGGTGCGAAAGTCCCGTGGAGCTGATACGTTCTCACCGCGCCCCCCGGAAATGAGCGCTCGAACGTCACCGCATCGACCGTTTTTGCTGCGACAACACGAAAAGATACCCGCATGATCGGATGAAAACTCACGACATGCTGCATGCTCCGATACGTGGGAAGTACTTGAGCGCAATCAATCGTCAGCGGATCAGCTGACACCGGGCCATGGAGTAACGACGAGTAGACGAAAGCCGCAAGCAACATCATAGAACATTTTCCCCCGGTGATGGACCAAACAATCCTAGTAATGGACCCATCTTACCTAGACCAACCAACCTCATCAATCCACACCGTTAGGGATTTTGCGCCAGTGATGCTTGCTTGCGGCAGCCCGCTCTAGGGTGAGAGCGGCGATGGATCGGTCGTTGTGGCATCCTGCGGGGTAGTGCTGGATGGCTGCTGGGAACGATTTGCCGTTATCTGTGTAAAGATATCGTTCTGAGCCGCCAACGAGGCGATCACATCACTGCTCGATTTTGCCGATGACCGAGTCGGCGGTGCTGGCGGCGGTGGCGGCGAGCCACCCTGCTGCGGATTCGCATCAGCGGGTGGACGGCGCTGCAAAGCACCAGCGACTTGGGCGCCCGAGGTCTGATCTGCCTGGGTTCCCGTAGGCTGATTCGTCGTTGCAGAGGGAACGCTCACAGTAAGATTGTGCGATCCAGAAACCGACGTCCCAGCCGAGGAAGACGCCAAAATCTCCGCATCAGCCGACGTTTGTTGTTGCAAGGCTTCCTTTTGCCGACGTTGGAACCAGGCTTCTAGGCTGGATGTCGCATCAAGGATGGATGTGGCACTTCCGATACCACGGATACTCGCACTCATGAAATCATCCTCACAATGGTCAAAATTACCTATACTTTTTTTCGGCCTTTACATAAAAAATATCAAGCTCGCGCCGAGGGTTTACAATATTCTTTACACAACCACAGTGCGTTTTGCTAATGAATCGTTGCCGGCTGTTTGCCGTGATGCTCCTTGCTGGCTTGTTGGTCACTCCGACTAGCGCCGCGGAGCCGGTGAGTAAGCTCCCCCAAACACTACATCTACATGCGGCTCAGGTGATCTACGACGCCGATCACTTCACGATCGTAGCACGGGGGCAGGTCGAGCTCGAGCTGCCGCGAGGAGTGAAGGCAACCGCACGCTACTTCAGTATGGACCTCAAAGCCAATCGCTATCTCCTCGCCGGGCACGTTCATCTCGAGGGTCCCAACCTGAAGCTCGACGCTGCTGGCGTAGCAAATTTTCTCGAATTCCAGCGGGTATATGTGCTCGCCTCAGACCATGTGCCTGATCACATTACGTATCTTGATGAGACATTCAGCCAAGCGATAGCTGGTCGCGAAATGCCGGGCGATGCTTTTGCCTTGCCCGAGAACCTCAGTAAGCATCCTCAACTCGTGGGCAAAGACGTCGTGATCCATCCCAAATCCGACGTGCACTTTGCTATGTCCGAACTCAACACGAGCGTCGTGACGGTGCCCGTCCCGGATTATGTCATCAACCTCTCGTCAAACCCCAATTTTTCGCAGAACTCGCTCGCGGGTGCGAATTTTGATGCCTCGTACCCTTTTGCAGGGAGCGGCAACGCGAACACCGCTTTCCATTTGCGGGTTGGCGGAGGGAACGGGGTGTTTGGTGCGATCGAGCAGCGTCTGGTGAGTCCCAGAGCCTACCTGGTTGGTTCAATCAGCCCGCTGAACCACTCGCTTAAACAGTACAACCTCCTGGGTTCGTACACCCTGAGTCCCACCTTACAAATTCAAACCTTTGCTCAAGAACAAGCGTTCCAACATGGTTTTTCGCAACCATTGAATGCGTCGTTATATCTCGATATTCGCACGACTCAAGCACTCAAGCATTCGTATCTGCAATACACGATCGATCAATACTATCAGAGTCTCTTAGCCAATCCGAATAATGCGTGTAATTGTTATGGCGATGGAAGTCATGTATTCATTCCCAATCACCCGATCGAAATGCAACTCGCGTGGATCGGTCAAGACCACAAAATAGCCAAGCTGCCTTTAAAATACCGTTTACGTTCCGGCTACGATTATGACCACGATCAATTCGGCATTCTACCAGCATCTGCAAGCTCAACACCAGGAAGCATTACCTACACCCCGCTGACCCCACAGGGCGCGGCGTTGATTGGCGTCGGCGTGCCCACCATGACGTATAGCTTCATCGGCGGAACGATTTCGACGCCATCGTATCGGCTCAGCCGTGATTCGCATGGGAATGATGTGTATCTCAATGCGTCGTTCGACACGCAAAGAAAATCGTATTCGCTCCCGCACCAAATTAACACCGCAACCACGAAAATTTCGCTAAGTAAGAGCTACGGCACAAAAATGTCGACGTACTTAGCATATACCATCGCGCATACCGGCGACCAATACGGCAGTCAGCAACGCTTGGTGTATCCCATGCCGACCGACGGGCTGAATCCAGAATTTGCGGGATTTGCAACACTGCGCACGCTCTCGCAAGGTTTTGTGTACACACCAAATCCCAATTTCAATAGTTCGCTGATTTTTGCTGAGACCAACGATTTCCCGAAAACAGTGCCCACCGTATTCGGACCAGCGCCTTTTAGTATTACCGGTGAAGTACGCGCACAACTACGTCCGCACTTACGCGTTGACTTGTCGCGCACGTACTATTACAACTTTGGCGCACAACATTTTAGCCCCACGTTCGCCCTTCAAGTGAGTGGATAAATGCAGCCCATACGCGTCCTCTTTTTGACTGCTCTCTGCGCGCTGCCACTTGCGAGCAGTGCCGCTACAACACCCGCACTCACAACGAGCGGGCGCTTGCTCGATCTCACCCAGAGCTACGCATTTTTTTCGAATGGCGACGCCTACCCACTGGCACCCCAGGTCGTGATCCAAGATGCTCGCACCCATCGTCGGCTCACTGTTGACGAAGATGTGACTGCGCAATACGCCCAAGCAAGCTTTAGCGAAAACGGGCAAATCGTCGAATTAGATATGAGTTCGACTCCGTTGCCGAACGTGACTGGTGGCAAGCCGCCGGATGACGTGCGTCGCTTTGCGGTTGCAGCTTCTGCCCCTAAACCCAATCCAGAGTTCGGCAATCAAGAGGGTTTCACGGGTGAGCCGGTACTCGTGGTCTTTCTCGTGGAAGTACCTCCTAGCACGAGTTTTACCGACGCAGTCTATTTCTCAACCCAAGCCAGCGGTTGGGATCCGATGGAAATGCGCATGGACCGTGTTGACGCGCTCCATTTCCGCATCACGCGCACGCTAGCGTCGGGCACGAAATTTGTGTACCGCTACACCCGCGGAACCTGGCGCTCAGCAGAGCGCCAGGAAAACGGGCTCGAAGGGCCGCCGCACACCTACATCGTGCAAAACCTCGATGTTGCGCGCCGCAAAGACACCGTCTACCACTGGGGCGACGAAAATCCCAGCGGCGGAACCATACCCGGCCCCAACGCGATACCAACCCCACAAACCGGCCGCCCATTTCAGTTCAGGCAATAATCTTGCGGGCAGCGAGCACCTTGTCACGCAACGCTCGATAGTCTGCCATTTTTTGAGAGCGCAAGTTTTTTTGGACAAGCGCCGATATCAGCGATTATGAATATGTTGCACGTGGTTCGACAATGGGGATTTGGGCTCGCCTGTGGTGGGCTGCTTTGGCTAGGGGCCGGTGGCCTAGCCAGCGCAGGGGAGCTACAGTTTGGACATCTGCCCGTGGGCAGCTCGAAGATTTTGCGTTTGTACGGCGGGCTTGGACTGTCCCTATCGAGCTCGAACGGCGGCAGCTGTGCAGCTGGAACCGTGACCAATCACGTCATCATCAGCGGTGCAAATGCCAACGAATTCCACGATCTTGGCGGGACGTACATTGGCACGCATCGGCCCGGCGAACATTATTATGAGGATATCCGCTTCACGCCGCTCAGTCCAGGCAGCAAAACCGCGCTCTTTACGCCCCAGAGCATCCCCGTAAGCCCCACCTGCGGCTTAAGCACCCAACCCAGCACCCTCCTCGGCGAAGCGACCCCACATCTCGGCAAACGACACCGCCTCGGTGTCTTGAGCTGGCGGCAACGCCCACCTCACCGGGTCAAGCTCGGCGCAGTTCCCTTGATTGTGCGAACCGCACCACCGCCTTCTCTCCGGGTCATCGCGACACTCAGCCGGAATATTTACAGCGGGAATGCAGCGACCGATGGCTATCAATTCCTGAGCAATACCTGCACCGTCTTGCATTATCACTGCAACAGCGTAGAAGCCAGCGCAAACGCCTACCGCAGTGACGACGGCAGCCAAATCGTGATTACGCTGCGCGGCTCAGCTGCCGACCAAACTTCGCTGCGCGACGGTTTGTACGCCCTTACCACGCCCAGCGATCCACTCAACGCAAAGCTTGAAAAAGCTTTCCTCCAGGATTTCGCCGAGCTCCGTGACTTCGCCAACACGATCACCAGCACGCACCCGCATGCGCACATCACCCTGGCTGGGCATTCGCTAGGCGGCACCTTCGCCCAATTCCTGAGCCTGCTCACTGGCGACTCGGCCTATGCCTTTGATGCGCCTGGTAGCCAAGCGCTCTTCCTACGGCTTGCTCCGCAAATCACGCAGAGCGTGGCAACACCACCGCCTGGCTACCGCAACGACAATATTCGCCTGCAGGGCGACGCGGTCTCGGCGGCAGGTCAACTCTTAGGCCAAACGGTTACCGTTGCAGCACCGCCTGAATTGGTATCGAATCCCATCCTGCCCGCCAACGTCTGCACAACCCAACTCGGTCAGCTCCAGCAACTCCATGCGATGGACACCCTCCTCAAACAAATCCAAATGAATGCCGCGATTGTCACAAACGAACCCAGTGGCCCGCTCCTGCCCATTCTGACAACGAATCTCTGGTGCGAAGATCCGGGTTCACTGTTCTAGACCTAGTCGGGTTCCTAGAGGATATCGGATGCATACCACCCCTCTGCGCAAACCACCCAGTTACTGGCCCCGGGCAAAACGCTATTTGAGCGAGGTTGACCCAATCTTGGGCCAGCTCATCAGCCGCTATCAAGGTCAGACCCTGAGCAGCAAGGGAAACGCATTCTTCTCGCTGGCACGGGCAATCGTCGGACAGCAGATATCGGTCAGCGCGGCCGAGAGTATCTGGAACCGACTAAAAACGGCGCTCCAAAACGAGATGCTGCCCTCGACCCTGCTCGCCCTGAGCGAAGCTGACCTTCGCAGCGCCGGCCTATCGCGGCAGAAGGCACTCTATTTGCGCGAACTCGCGCTGTTTTTTTCCGCACGCCGTAGACAGACTTGGCGCGGTCAGGATGACGACACCGTGATCGCCGAGCTGCTCTCGATCAAAGGGATCGGCCGCTGGTCAGCCGAGATGTTCTTGATTTTTCACTTGCTGCGTCCTGATGTTTTTCCGATTGCTGACCTTGGCGTACGCAAAGCCATCGAACGCCATTATTTTGGCGGGGTGAAGACACCAACGAGCACCTTGGTCAATTTGGCCGAACGCTGGCGCCCGTACCGTACCGTCGCCACCTGGTACCTCTGGCACAGCATTGACCCGATCCCCGTGACATACTAGCGCTAACCCAGGGATATTGGGGTGCGATCACGTACCCGTACCTGCTATGCTTCCTCGCCGGTCCCGCTGGATCGGGTGAGTATCCCCCAGGAGTTCTGGGGCGTGAACCGAGTTCACGTGTGTAGGGTCGTTCTATCGGCCATTCCCACCTACATGAAAGGTCCATTTTCCACATGTCCGTGACCAAAAAGCGCGTGCAGAAAAAAGAGCGCCGCCCTAAGCGTAAAGTCTGTGTTTTCTGTACAGAGCGCATCACCGAAATCGATTATAAAGACGTGAGTCGCTTACGCAAAAATATTTCTGAGCGCGGCAAGATTTTGCCCCGCCGTATCTCTGGAAATTGCGCCAAGCACCAACGTCTGTTAACTGTTGCGATCAAACGCTCGCGTTTCATTGCCCTCCTGCCCTTCACTTCCGAATAATCGATGCAAGTAATCCTCCTCGAAGATGTCAAGAGTCTCGGTAAACGCGGCGACGTTGCCGAAGTCAAAGACGGTTTCGCGTACAATTACCTCTTCCCACGCAAATTAGCCGCGGAAGCTTCGCAAGGCGCCCTAGCGGTGATCCAAGCGCAGCAGCGTGCGAAACAACGCCGTGAAGCAGAGGCTCGCGCGGATGCCGAAGCCCTCGCGAAAACCCTCGAAACACGTGCGATCAGCGTCCCTGTGCGTTGTGGAGGGAACGGCCGCCTGTTTGGCACCGTGACCAACCACCATGTTGCCGATGCGCTTGAAGCGGAGTTTTCGATCCCAGTGGATCGCCATAAAATCGAAATGCCCGATAATATCAAATCGCTCGGGACATACCCGATCACGGTCCGGTTGGGCAAAAATATCACGGCGAAAACGTCGCTGCAGGTCGTCGCCGCTCCGGCGTAATCCTGCGAGGCCTGAGTCGGTCAAAAGCGAACCAGAAGGGACGCTCGCATTTGCGGGGGTCCCTTCTGTCATAAGAATCGCTCATGCTACAAACCAGCGTCATCACCGGTACTTCTTCCGCCGAACGCATTCCGCCGCAAAATCTTGAAGCGGAAATGGCACTGATCGGCTCGGTCTTAATCGATCGCGAAATTATGTCGTTGGTCACCGAACTCGTGACGCCGGCTGATTTTTATTCGCATGTACATGAGCTGTTATTTACCGCGCTGCTGCGCTTGTTTGAGCAGGGCGAACCACTCGATAAAATCACCCTGGTAGAAGAACTCCGTCAGCGCGGCCAACTCGAACGTATCGGTGGCCCAGCGTATATCTCCAGCCTCATGGAGACCATTCCGACTGCTGCCTCAGCCGAATATTATGCGCGGATTATTCGCGAAAAAGCAGTGCTCCGTGGACTCATTCATGTCGGCTCGCAAGTCGCGAGTCTCGGCTTCGAAAGCGAAGACGACGTCGAATCCGCGCTCGATAAGAGTGAACAGCTCATCTATGAAATTGGTCGACGCCAATCTCGCGGTGATTTTACACCGATCAGCAAATTGCTCAAGCCCGCGTTTGAGCAACTCGACACGCTGTATCACGAGCAAGGCCAGAAAACCGGCCTGACTTCAGGCTACCACGATATTGATCATTTTACCGCGGGGTTTCACCCGGGTAATTTTATTATTTTAGCTGCGCGTCCGGCCATGGGCAAAACGGCGTTAGCACTCAATATGGCCGCGGCTGCAGCACGCGAATCGGGCTTACCAGTTGCAATTTTTTCGCTCGAAATGACCAATAATGAACTCGTTTCGCGTTTGTTATGTGCCGAATCAAGAGTCGACGCTCAACGCTTGCGCAAAGGAAATCTTGCCCCTGAGGACTGGGAAAAAATCTCCTACGGCATGGGACTACTCTCGGAAATGCCACTGTTTATCGATGATTCGGGAGCAGTGACCGTCACCGAATTGCGTAGCCGTTGTCGCCGCCTACACGCATCGTCAGGCCTCTCGGCTGTCTTCATCGATTATTTGCAGTTAGTACGCCCGAGTGCACTCAATCGCAACGCAAACCGTAACGAAGAACTCTCAGATATTTGCCGCGTCCTCAAAGCCACCGCAAAAGAATTGCGTGTACCTATTATTGCGCTCGCTCAGCTCAATCGCGGGGTTGAATCACGCCAAGATAAGCGCCCGATGCTCGCCGATTTGCGCGATTCTGGGT
This sequence comes from uncultured bacterium, assembly GCA_903829325.1. Classification (GTDB taxonomy): domain Bacteria; phylum Vulcanimicrobiota; class Vulcanimicrobiia; order Vulcanimicrobiales; family Vulcanimicrobiaceae; genus CAIKPM01. The sequence goes on along the minus strand of CAIKPM010000047.1, from coordinate 3,904 downwards.
CTATTGAACAGGAAGCCGATCTCGTAGCCTTCTTGTATCGCGAAGCCTATTATCAACCCGAAACCCCAGAAGCCGATCTCACCGAATTTATTATCGCTAAACATCGCGCCGGCCCCACGGGAACCATCAAGCTGCGCTTCCTCAAAGAGCATACGCTTTTCGTGCCGTACGGGGATGAATCACACTATGCCGCCGCCTGATCGCCCACATCGTCACCAGACGCCGTTGCGCGGTATCGGCGTGACGCCGCATCCCAGCGCGAACAATCCTGACTACACCGCAGTTCATTACGCCTACGCCGAACAAAGCGGCAATATTCACGAAGTGGTGACGGTCGCTGGGCGACAACTGGCCAAGGTAGGATTTCCCGATAAAAAGATTGTCTACTATTTTCTCGAGGATCTCGAACAACACGAGACAAAAAAACGCCGCACCTTTCACGATGCGGCGTCTGAAACGAGCGAAGGGTCGAATTAAGCAGTCAAGACTGCGATTGAAAAGGGGTCTTCGTCCGATCCTGCTGGCGCCAATCCGGCGGCGTGACGCAACAGCGCGACTTTATCGAGCCGCTCCCAGGGTAGGTCAAGCTCGGGTCGACCGAAGTGACCGTAGGCTGCGGTCTGTTTATAGATAGGCCGGCGCAAATCGAGCTGATGAATGATTGCCGCCGGACGCAGGTCAAAATGAGACTTCACGAGATCTGCGATTTTGGCTTCATCGATCTTCGCGGTGCCGAAGGTTTCGACGAGAACACTCACCGGCGCAGCGACACCAATCGCATACGCGATTTGAATTTCGCAACGATCGGCTAAGCCTGCACCGACGATGTTTTTCGCAACGTAACGCGCTGCGTACGCCGCGGAACGATCGACCTTGGTAGGATCTTTGCCCGAGAATGCACCGCCACCGTGACGAGCCATCCCGCCGTAGGTGTCAGCGATAATCTTGCGACCGGTTAAACCGGCATCGCCCTTGGGGCCACCGATAACGAAGCGCCCGGTTGGATTGACATAGATGCGGGTTTGCCCGTCCATCAAACCGGCTGGGATAACCGGTCGGATGATCTTCTCTTCGACTTCGTGACGAATGACATCGAGCGGCACTTCTGGATCATGCTGGGTGGAAAGCACAATGGCATCAACCCGAACCGGGCGCAATCCATCGTACTCGACCGTGACTTGTGATTTGCCATCAGGACGCAGATAGCCAATCTGCCCATTTTTGCGCACTGCGGTGAGCAAGCGCGTCAAATTATGCGCGAGTGTGATCGGCAAGGGCATTAATTCTTTGGTTTCGCGGCAGGCGTAACCAAACATCATGCCCTGATCGCCCGCGCCAATCAGCGCGAAGGGATCATTTTCGGCACCTGATTTCTTTGCTTCGTAGGAACGATCGACGCCCATCGCAATATCGGCCGATTGCTCATCGATCGATACCGAAACTCCACAGGTATCGGCATCGAACCCAATATTCGATTTGGTGTAACCAATATCAGCAATTGTCGAACGAACAATCCGGGGAATATCGATATACGTGGTGGTCGATACCTCGCCCGCAATGTGAATTTGCCCGGTAATCGCAAAGGTTTCAACCGCAACACGACCGTGCGGATCCTTTTCTAAAATCGCATCGAGCACGGCATCCGAAATCTGATCGGCAATTTTGTCGGGATGGCCTTCGGTGACCGATTCAGACGTAAAGAGACGGCGATAACTCATCAGTGGCTATGTCCCCTCAGACCAGGAGGTCATGTATTTGAGCTGTTCAGCAGTCGGTGTATCAATCGCAATCTTCATCGCCGCGAGTTTCAAACGGGCAACTTCTTGATCGATATCATCCGGTACCGAGTAGACTTTTTTCTCGAGGTTTTTATACTGTTCGGCCAGATAGCTCGTTGCGAGGGCCTGGTTCGCAAAAGACATATCCATCACAGCTGCGGGGTGTCCCTCACCGGCCGCCAAGTTGATCAGACGACCTTCTCCTAAAATACAGACCGTGCGACCATCGGGGAATTCATACCGTTCGATAAATTCACGCGGACGAGTTTTTTTGCCACCTGAAATGTCTTCAATCGCCGTCAAATCGAGCTCATCATTGAAATGCCCCGAATTACAAACGATCGCACCATCTTTCATCGCGGCAAAATGTTCGCGGCGAATCACATGGTAATTTCCGGTCACGGTGATAAAGACGTCGCCTCGGCTAGCGGCTTCCGACATCGGCATCACTTGGAAGCCATCCATCGCAGCCTCTAAAGCCTTGCGCGGATCGATTTCGGTGACGATAACATGCGCGCCCAAACCTTTGGCGCGAGAGGCAACACCGCGACCACACCAACCGTAGCCGACGACGACGACCGTATGGCCCGCGATCAACACATTCGTCGCACGAATAACGCCGTCAATCGTTGACTGGCCGGTGCCGTAACGGTTGTCAAACATATGCTTGGTTAGGGCGTCGTTGACAGCAATTACTGGAAACGGTAAGACGCCATCTTTTTCCATCGCATGCAGACGAACGACACCGGTCGTGGTCTCTTCGCAGCCACCGATCATGTCGGCGAGCAAGTGCGGATGTTTCGTGGTAATCGTTGTGAGCAAATCGCAACCATCATCCATCGAAATATTGGGCCGCGAGCCAACGACAGCCTCGATATGGCGATAATACGTCGCGTTATCTTCACCTTTGATCGCAAAGGTGGGAATATTGTAGCGCACGGCAAGTGCCGCAGCGACATCGTCCTGGGTAGAGAGTGGATTAGAAGCACACAGATGAATTTCTGCACCGCCTGCTTGTAGGGCCAGCACTAAGTTGGCGGTTTCGGTCGTGACATGTAGACACGCACCAATCCGTAAACCAGCGAGCGGCCGAGTTTTCGCAAAACGTTCGCGGATTTGGCCGAGGACGGGCATGAACGATGCGGCCCACTCAATACGAGCAACGCCTTCGTCCGCGAGGGCAACGTCTTTCACGTCGCCACGGGTTTGATCCAAGACTGGCAAAATCGACTCCTTACGACTCAAGGACATACTCGTTCCAGCTTCGGGCGGCAACGAGCGATCTCCGCTGAAACGCGATTCAAACAACAGGAAGCGCATTCCAGGCTTGACCATAAAGGGTGTGGTGAACACAACTCTAGCCGAATACCTCACTGCGCTTTCTTCCGCAGAACCCACGCCTGGCGGCGGCAGCGCCGCAGCCTTAGTCGGCGCACTTGCCGCGAGTCTGCTGGCGATGACCGCGCGTCTTGCATTACGTAGCAAGCGTTTCAAGCAACCGACGGCCGAGAGCGCAGCGCTCGTCGCTGCAGGCGAATCGATCGTCAAGCAAGCCGATACGCTCCGCGACGCATTCCAAGCAGCCCGTACAGCCGACGAAGCAGCTTACGCGGACGTACGCCAAGCTTTCGCCGCTCCGAAAGCGACAGCCACCGAACAGACCCTGCGCCAAGCTGCGATCGCACTTGCACTGGAACACGCCGCAGAAGCGCCGTTGGAAATTGCGCGCCTTGCCGCACAAACCGCGAAGCTCGCGCAAGCAACGCTCGCTTTAGGGCACATGCCACTGCTAAGCGACATTATCTGTGCCGCCGAATTCGCGCAAGCCAGCGCCAACGCAGCCGCAGCCAACGTTCGCATCAACCACCAAGCCATGCACGACACGGCGCTGATCACGCAACAAGCCACACAACTACAAGCCTACCTCGCGAAAACAGCAGAAGTACGCGCTCTCATTTGCGACAGAATTTAGCACAGGCATTTCAATCGGCGCTAAACCATATGGAATGTAAGCGTCGCTTTGACACCGTCTTGCGTCGCCCATTTGATCTTGGGATAATCCAGGCATACCCTCACTCATTGCGAGGTTTGCATGCCTAGATCACATTTACTTCGTCGTCGTGGTT
>CAIKPM010000046.1 GCA_903829325.1 uncultured bacterium | reverse complement strand
TGAAGGCCTATGCTACTTTCTTCCTCGCGACCGACGAGTCAGCCTCAGCCCCTCTCATAAAGATTGCTCCCTTAGCAGCAAGCAATTCAAATCTGCTCCAGATTGCTCACGTAGCTACCCACTCCACATTCAAAAGAGCCTCGTGCGATTTGTTATTTCGTGCAACGGCCATTGAGGCCACGCGTGTAATGCTTGGCGCGGGAGAAAATTGATGCGATTCACGTGCCGGGGTTCTCCGCGAAACTCCAGAGCGCGGCGCCGCAGGCAAGCGCCCATTCGGGTGCCGCTGTTCGCACGAGATCGTCGGCGAACGCAATCTGACAGCCATGAAACCGCGTCGCGATTTCAACGAGGCAGCCAGTATCGCGCTCAAGACGAAGAGGCAACATCGGTAGACGAGCGCCGTTTCCCGTGAGGAGGATGCGTTCGATTTCCCCGCTGCCGCTCGCTCGCGCGGCGCGAATTGCGCGCCCGACAAATTGCACGATTGCGGCGATTTCTCCGTCGCCGGCTGGTGCGATGCCGTGCAGGCGTTTGCGGCTTTCGGCACTTTCTTGATCGATGGCAAAGAGCGTTGCAATCGCTTGCGTGAAGCTATTGCCGGCGATATCCAGGCTTTGCGTGAACGGAACCTGCGCGGTGAAGCCGTAGAAACGCGTCTGCTCGAATCCGATGTCGAGAATCGCGTCACACGGTTGATGGATGCGTCGAAAGGCGTAGCTCGCATGGTCAACCGCCAGTAAGCGAAGTTTCGTTTTGCGCATGATGCGTTGCAAGCGTTCAATTGCGCTATCGAATATCGACCCCAAGACAAACCGATTCTCTGCCAGTCTTTCAAGACGTACGCTGCTGGGCTGGTCGGTGTTGCGTAGACGCTGGGTTTCGATGCGGGCTGCCTGCAGACGTTCGTGCCGGGCCATCGGTGGCAAGCTGAGCTCGCGGACGATTGCGTGGCGGTCGTCACAGGTGATGATGCAGCGGCGTTCTTTTGTCTGCAACTGCTTGAGGAGAAATTCCAATGTCTGGATGATGTGCTGTTCGGAGGCCTGAGGCGGCAACGTCTTCGTGACGATATTGCGCACGAGCGGCTCCGGCCCGACGATTTCCGCTATGCGGATTCCGGTCGTGCCGAGGTCGATGCCTAGGGGAAAGCTTTGGTGTTTCATACGAGTTGGACACCTCGTGCAAACAGCGCAATCAGACTGCCGATGGCGAGGTAGGGAGCGAACGCAATTTCTTGACCTCGGTGCATGCGTCGCAACCACAGGCCGATGATGCAAATGGCCGCCCCTACCACAAACGCGAGCCCCAAAGCGATATATCCCAGACTGAGGCCGAGCACCGCGCCGATGAGCGCGGCTAGCTTGACGTCGCCGAAACCCAGTCCTCTGCCGCGGGTGAGGGCGTAGAGCAAGAGCATCGGGGCGGCGGTGCCGACGGCGGCGAGCAGGGTTTGGGGGAGCGTGCCGCCCACGCCGGCTAAGCATACGATCACGAAGCAAGCTCCGATGCTGAGGCGGTCAGGAATAAAACCCGTGCGGGCATCGTGGATAGCCGCGAGTACAAGGCAGCTGATGCCAATCACAAGGCTGAGTGTGCTCATCGTCCGCCACCGGGACCCTGGCTCAGCCGCCACGCGATGCGGCGGCTCATCCAGCGGAGATGGGGCTGCGGACTGAGTAGGCTTACTTGCCAAAATGCATGCGCGGCGGTGCGTGTTTGTCCCAGGCGGGTAGCGCAGAAGGCGCGATCGAGCCAGATATCGCTTGCCCGTGGGTGATACCGCAGCGCCTGGGCCGACAGCTGGAGCGCTTCACGTAAGATGGCTGGCCGGCCATCTTGCAGGTCACTAAAAATGACTCGCTCGCTCATGACGGCGTCGTGGGGAGCAAACCATAGCGCGCGCAGATAGAGCGTCCGCGCAACGGCGAGCTTCCCTTGGCTTAATGCGGCATCGCCGCTGTTAAGCAAGAGCGTCGCGCAGCGTCCGTGCAGCACGAGCGCGCCGATGCATAAGGCGCCCATCGCAACGACAAAGCGACGTGTCCGACTGATCACCAAGCAAGCTCCAAAGCGGTGAGCGTGCCGAGAGCCAAACTGAGCGTCGCTCCCACGATGCGGTAGGCTTGTTGGAGAGAGTGTTGGCGCGCAAGAGAGCGCAGTATTCTTGAACCGGGTTGGGTGAGGGCATACGGCACGGCAGCGCCAAGCGCGTAGCAGATCAAGGCCAAGGGGGGTTGTTGGAGTGGACTGCTTCTCACCAGCAGCAAAAGTCCAGGTGTGCAGCACGGCGCAATGCAGAGGCTCGTGAGAAAGCCAGCAGCAATGATCTGCACTGCGCTCAAGGGGAGGCGGCGCACCTCGTCACAGCAGGGTTCTTCGCGCCAGAGTTCACGGCAACCAATACCGATGCAACCCAGCGCCATAATTGCGCTCGTGAGTGGACTGTAATAGAGCACGCGCTCGAGCGCGAATGCGCTGCTGGCCAAGAGCAGGTTGGCGCTCAATACACCCAGAGCAAACAAGATGGGCGTCTGGGAGCGGGGTCGTTGGGTCGTACACGCTACCAGGCCGAGCAAGCGCTGACCGCCGCACGGACCGAGTGTGGTAAGAATGCCGATCAGGGCCCAGTCCATTACTTTACCCCCAGCCCGCTATCAGAGGTGAAGACGATTGCTTGGGCTGTGCTGCCATTGCCGCCTATTTTGGCGAGGCTGATGGGGTCATGCAGGCCGGGGCAAGTGATCGTGTAGTGCGGAACGGCGCTCGTGCCGTCGTTGGTAAAGGCGTAGCGCGCGCTGGCCGTTGCGGCGGCGGGATCAAGTGGGGTGTTGTTGAGATACGTGCCCAGTGGCGCGCCATTGGTGGTACCGAAGCTGCGGTCAACGGCTGACGTGGTGCTTGGATACGCTTGATTATCAGTAAAATAGAGCTCAGCGGCGGTGGCGATCGCGCGCAAATTTGCTTCGCACGCTGCTGTTGCGGTTTGGGCGCGGGCGTGGACAAAATTGGGAATCAAGACGCCAGCCAAGACCGCGATAATGGCCACGACAATCATGAGTTCGATCAGAGTAAAACCGCGTTTGTGCTGCATTTATCTTTCCACTAAAACATGCGAGAGTTTTTGCAAGGCGCGTTTATGTAATCGGGACGCTGAGCGTTGGGTGTAGCCTAGACGGTTGCCGACTTCGGTTTGCGTGAGGCGCAAGCCATAGACACCGAGGAGCAAATATTGTTCGTCCTGATCCAAGCTGTGGAGTGAGGTCCACAGCAGTGCTTGCTCGGCCACATTCGCAGCGAGGGCAGGATAGCAATATTCGGCTTGTTGCTCGGCTCGGGTGCAGTGATGGCGTGCCGCGTAGAGCGTATGGAGCTCATCAAATCTGCAACCCAGTGCCGTTTGTATTTCACGAGAACTTGGTTCGCGTCCAAGCTCTCCTCGGAGTTGGAAATGGGCCTGTTGTTCGCGTCGATGGAGTCGTTGTAAGGCGCGCGGAAAGCGTACGATACTTTCGTGATCGCGCACATAATGCATGAGTTCGCCAATAATGTGTTGACGAGCAAAGGAGCGAAATGGCTTGCCAATGCTCGGGTTGTAGCGATCGACCGCTTTAATTAAACCGATGAGCGCGACTTGTTCTAAATCCGCGCGTTCGAGTCCAGGGCGTAAAAAGCGAGCTGCAATAAAACGCGATAAATACCGATGGGCGTAAATGCGTTCATCACGCAATTGCGTTAGCGCCATCATCACCGGATACTGCCGATCAAGGTATACAGCGGGACAAAAATCGAAAAAACCAGGCCAGCGACCATACTCCCGATGCCCAAAATCATCAGCGGTTCGAGGAGGGTTATTGCGCGGGTGGTGCTTTCGTTGATATCGCGCTCGCACCACTCTGCCATACGGAGCAATTGTGCATCGAGGGTGCCGCTTTCTTCACCGACACGAAGAAAGTGCACGAACAGTGGATCAAATAAGCGCTCTGCTTGCACCGCATTGACGAGGCTATTTCCGTCGCGCAACGTGAGGCCAATCCGATCGATCGCTTGCTGGAAGCTTTTGATATGGACGATTGGGCGCGAGTAGTGCAAGGCATCCGGCAAGGGCACGCCGGCGGTTAGCAAACTTGCGAGGGCGCGCGCAAAACTTGCGGTCGCGCGGCTTTTTTGGATGTGACTAACCAGGGGAATCTGCAGCTGGAGCTTGGTTCGGCGGCTCAGCCCATATACGCCAATAATAACGCTGCCGATTAGCGCTAGAGCCTGCCACGTCAGCAGTTGTGGCAAGCGAATCAGCAGGCGCAATAACGGGGGTTGCTCGACGTGGAGTTGGGTGAAGAGCGTGCTGAAGAGCGGCAGAACATTGAGCACAAGAAAGAGCATGAGGCCAAGCGCGGTGCACAAAACAAAAGCCGGATAAATCAACATGGTGATTAGGCGCCGCTGGAGCGTGAGTTGTTGATCAAGGTTGTGCGCATGGCGCTCCAAGGTTTCGCAAAGCGTGCCCCCGCGTTCGCCGGCGCGGACGAGTGCAATGGTCAGTGGCGAGAAGAAATCCTCGCGTTGTTGCATAGCGTTGCCCAGGCTTTCGCCCGCTTCGATACACGCCCGCACGCCCGCAAGCGCTTCGTGCAGATCTCGATTGCGCGTTGCTTGGAGCACGATTTCTAGGGCTGAGCGCAGCGGTACACCAACGCTTAGTAACGTCGCCAAAGTACGTAAAGCGAGCACTTTGGGTGCGCTCGAGGAGAGCTGTTTGATGGGGGCAACGAGTTGTTGGACGAAGGTTTGCGGGTGGATATCGACCGCGACTAATGCCCGACCGCGGAGGTGCTCGAGAACCGCTTGGATCGACGTGGCTGTCATCTGTCCCTGAACGGCGTGTCCTTGGTCGGTGCGGGCGGCGTAGACGAAATGCTTCATCGGAGCACCGTCTGCTGGCTCAACTCGTCGGGAAACGTGCTTGCGTTGCGTGCCTGTTGTTCGTCGATCGCGCCTTGACGAAAGAGCTGGCGTAGCGTGGATTCGAAGGTATACATGCCGTGCGCGCGTCCGGTCAGGATGGCATTGCGAACCTGATGCGTCTTCTGTTCACGAATATGTGAGCGAATTGAATCAGTCGCCACGAGCAGTTCACTTGCTAGGACGCGCCCAGGGGCATTTTTACGCGGGAGGAGGCGCAGGCTGAGCACGGCCCGGAGCGCACTTGCGAGCGTGTGGCGAATCGTCGACTTGCCTTCGTCGAATGCGTCGATCAAGCGCTCGAGAGCGCTGACGCAATCTGCGCTATGCACGGTGGCAAAAACGAGATGACCGGTTTCGGCTGCGCGCAGAGCGGCAGCAATCGCGAGCGGTTCGCGTAATTCACCGATCGCGATGATGTCCGGATCCATCCGCATCGCGGCGTGAATGCCGGCTGCGAAAGATGCAATATCGCTGCCGAGTTCGCGTTGAGAAATATGCGCGAGTTGACTTTGGAAGCAATATTCGATCGGGTCTTCGATCGTGACGATGTGTACGTGCCGCGTGCAGTTGATGTGTTCAAGCAACGTGGCAAGGACAGTGGTTTTTCCTTGGCCGGTTGCGCCAGCGATCAGTACGAGTCCAGCCTGGAGTTGTTCCTGACCGAAGAGGGCGATCACACTTTCGGGCAGACCCAACTCGTGAGCTTCGGCGATACGTGCGGCGAGCAGGCGAATGGCAATTTGCCATTGTCCTTGCGAACGGAACGCGTGAACGCGTAAGCGACCGAATGTACGATATTCGATGGTTCGATCGAGGTCATCGCAGGGGTTGCTTTGGAGCAAGGTGTTGCCAAAAAGGCAGGCGCAGATTTGTTCAAATTCGTGTTGCGAGAGCACGCTTGCATCCAAGAACCTCAAGGTCCCGTCGCAGCGAAAGGCGGGACGTTCGTTGCTGGCGAGATGCAGATCTGAGGCCGCTAAACGGCGAGCGGCCGCTAACAATTCGTCGAGGGTTATTTCACCGAGCATCGCTGCTGCTCGCCTCGGTCTGGAACAGGCTGGCAATTTCTGCGATGCAGGTATCCCCAGCGAGACAATGCCGTCGTGCATCGTCGAGTAGGCCCGCATAATTGTGTCGCGGGAGGTTCGCGCGGCGTTTGGCGGTGCTCTGGTTGCTGGCGAAAAGGGCGATATCCGCAATGGCGACGCGACCACGGTAGCCGGTGTGGTGGCAGCGTTCACACCCGACGGCTGCAAAGACGGTGGCGTCGCGGTTAAATCCATAGCGTTGCGCGTCGTCGGGCGAGACGTTGGTACTGCGCCGGCAAGAACGGCATAAGCGGCGTACGAGGCGTTGGCTCATGATCCCGGTCAGGGCTTGGAGAATCAGATTTTCTGTCTGGCCTAATTCGCACAGGCGGGCAATTCCGCTGACAATATCTGCGCCATGCACCGTACTAAACACAAGCTGTCCACTCAAGGCCGCTCCCAGCGCGGTTGTCGCGGTTTCTTGGTCGCGAATTTCTCCGACCATCAACACGTCAGGATCTTGCCGTAACAACGCACGGAGTGCTACGGCGAAGGTGAGGCCGCTTTTGGGATTGATACCGACTTGCGTAATTCCCGGCACAATTTTTTCAACGGGATCTTCAACGGTGCAGAGATGCAGTTCTTCCCGGCAGAGCGCGTGCAATAAAGCGTAGAGGGTTGTGGATTTACCGCTGCCGGTCGGCCCGCAAATAAGAAAAAAGCCCCCGCGGGCTAGGCATATTTGTTGCAAGCTGCTGAGGATATGTGGGGAGAAATCGAGCTGCTCAAGCTGTTGGTTGCCACTTTGACGATCAAGCAGGCGTAAGGCGACGCGCTCCCCGGCTTCACTGGGAATTGTTGCTACGCGGACATCGATCGATCGCGCTTCAAAAGGAAAGCTCAGGTGGCCGTCTTGTGGCAGGCGGCGTTCAGCGATGTCCAAGCCGGCTAAGAGCTTGATCCGTGAAATCAGGCGGGTCGCGGCGCTGGCATCCAGGTTGTCGACAACTTTGAGATGACCATCGATGCGAAAGCGGATGCGGGTCTTGTCGGGAACCAAATCGAGATGGATGTCTGATGCGCGTGCGAGAATGGCGCGCTCGAGTAATTGATCGAGGTATTGACTCAGGTTCTGTTCTTCGCGCTCCTCGAACGCGGCTGTATTGCGGATTTGCACCGTTCCATAGCATCGCGCGATTTCTGGGGTGAGCAGATGGGCGGCGACGACTTTGATGCTTGCGCGCAGGCCAGTCGCACGCTCGATACGCGTGATCAGCGCATCGGAAGGTGTTTGTGAAACCGCAACGGTGAGCTCATTGCCTTCCTGGGCACACGCGAGCGCGCCGAATTCCAAGGCGAGATTTTCGGGGAGGATGCGCGCAACGGCGGGCGCGACAGCGGCGAGCAGGGTTTGAAGCTCGCTGTCCGACTGAGGCCATGAAGCGCAAGCGCGTTGAAGGTTCACAACAGCGCAATGATCCTCTATTCTTATGGCCGAGAATAGTCCGTGAAGTTTCCAAAATATGAACCCAAAAGTCTGTCTAAAGATAGCAAAAGTGGGCACTCAGCTTGGGCATGTCGATACATGTTTTATTAGCTGAAGATGATGCCGCGATTCGCGATTTACTGGTCCACCATCTCGAACGTGATGGTTTTCGTGTGGTGGTCGCGCACGATGGCCACCAGGCTTTACGGGCGATCCGCGCGGGCGTGACGATTGCACTCTTGGACATTGGCTTGCCGGGCGTCGATGGATTTGAGATTGCTCGCACGCTACGTCGCGAAGGTGATACGACCGCCTTGATCTTCCTTACTGCGCGTGCGGAAGAAGTCGATCGAATTATTGGTTTCGAGTTAGGTGCAGATGACTACGTGGTCAAACCGTTTTCGCCCCGTGAGGTCTTGGCACGTGTGCGCGCGGTCGCACGGCGGATCGGGACCCAGCATGAGGCCGGAAAGACCTTGCTGCGTTTAGGGCGCCTCGAAATCGACGCCGCAGCCCGCGAAGCACGCGTCGATGGTCGGGACATCGCTCTGAAGCCGCGTGAGTTTTCGCTCTTGGCGATGCTCGCGCACAACCATGGCGTCGCGCTGTCGCGCGATACCTTGATCGACCGTGTCTGGGGTTACGATTTTGATGGTGACGCGCGGACGGTCGATGTGCATATTCGGCGATTGCGTTCGAAGTTGCATGATGAATATGCCTTACCAGCATGCATCCACACGGTCCACGGATATGGGTACAAGTTTGCCAACTGACGTTGTGAATGGTGCACAATTTTTAGCCGCAGCGCGCGAGCGTGCGCACACCGATTGGGCATCGTTACTGGTTTTTCGGTGCAACGATTTTCCTCAATTGTCGTGGCAGCATGGCCGTGATTTTGCGTATACCGTTGAGCGCGCGACGACTGCGCATTTTGCTCGTATTTGCACGCGGGTTTTGCGTGAGCCAGACTGGATGATTCACGATGCAGGCAGTCAGTGGTATGCGATTGCTTTGTGGGGGACGCGGCGTTCGGGTGATGCTGCAAGCTTGGTGGATGTGCGCAGCACCCTGACGCGGGTACAGTTGGCCTTAGAAAACGAAACCGAGTTGCGCTTTGATACGGGTTGGACGAGTTTCAGGAGTGTCCCAAGCGAAACCCAGTTTGCGGTATTATTAGAAGATGCGCTCGAAAAAGGGCGGCAAGAACGCGAACGATACCATTTTTTTTCGATCCTCGGTCATGAATTACGTACGCCTCTGACCTCGATTCGGGGGTATCTCGAGACCTTACTCGAGCATGATCTCGATGCGACCCAAAGTCGACATTTTCTTGGTGTCGCGTATCGAGAAACACTGCGTATTGGTCGTTTGGTTGAGAATCTTTTTGATATTTCTTTGTTGGATCTGCATCACGAGATACGGCCGATTGGCGAGTGTTGCTTACAAACAGTGATGGATGCAGCGCTGTTGGCAACGGCTCCGGTGCGCCAAGCGATGGGTGTCGCGCTGCAGCTGATCGCTATGACCGAATTACGCGTGCAGATTCGCGAGGATGCATTAACCCATATTCTGATCAATCTGATCGATAATGCTGCCAAGCACGGCGCTGCGCAGGGGACGATTACGCTAACGGTCGATGCGAGCGATGAGCGCACGGTGCGCATTATTGTCGACGACGACGGGCCCGGCATTCCCCCGGAGCTCCGAAGCACGCTCTTTAACCTGGGTGAACGCGGTCCGACTACAGCGCGTGGCAGCGGACTGGGCTTGGGGCTCGTCCGGCTGTTTGCTGAACGGGCGGGGGGAGAAATCCATCTGGGTGATTCCCCATACGGTGGCGCTTCGTTTGTTTGTGTCTTGCCTCGGGTGCCAGTGGAGGCAGTGTCTTGGCAAGCGTCCGACTGAAGCCGTCCACAAATTTCGTACGCCCCCCTTGCGGGATATATGCTTTTTCTGGTAGAGTCTGAAACTGATGTTTACCTTCGATCTGCAGCTCTTTGCCTCGAAAAAAGGCGGCGGCTCTACCCGGAACGGCCGCGATTCCAATGCCCAGCGTTTGGGCGTCAAGCGTTTTGGTGGCGAAGCTGTGCTCGCTGGCAATATTTTGATCCGTCAGCGTGGTACGCGTTGGTATCCCGGTGAGAACGTTGGTATCGGTCGCGACCATACACTGTTCGCCGTTGCTGAAGGTCATGTGACCTTCACGACTTCACGGAATCGCAATTTCGTCAACGTCGTCGCGCAATAAGACGATTTCTCGCGTGAACTGAAGCCGATTCTTGTTTGTGTAGGAATCGGCTTTTTGTTGCGTTTGTTTCTGGTAAGTAAGGTCGAGCCGCATGCAATTCATAGATGAAGCGTTGATTACCGCAGCCGGTGGTGACGGTGGTAACGGTGTGGTTGCGTGGCGTCGGGAGAAGTACGTACCAAATGGCGGACCTGCTGGTGGTGACGGCGGGCGTGGTGGGAGCGTTATTCTCGAAGCGGATGCTGGCCTGACGACCTTGGTCGAATTCCGCTATAAGCTGCGCTTTGCTGCTCATGCTGGTGGCGATGGTGGCACCTCGAATAAATCTGGGCGAGCTGCCGATGACCTCGTCGTGCATGTACCGGTTGGTACGGTCGTCTATGAGGTTTATCCTGATCAGACTCAGCGAGTGATGATCGATTTGGCTGAGCATGGGACGCGTTTTGTCATCGCCAAAGGCGGTCGGGGTGGCTTGGGCAACCAGCATTTTGCGACGAGTACCCGCCAGGCGCCGACTTTCGCAGAGAAAGGTGAGCCAGGCCAGGAGCGTCAGGTTCGTCTCGAGCTCAAGCTCTTGGCTGATTGCGGTTTGATTGGTCTGCCGAATGCGGGTAAGTCGACCTTACTGTCGGTGGTGTCTGCTGCGCGGCCCAAAATTGCAGATTATCCCTTCACGACGCTTGAGCCGCAGCTCGGGGTGGTGCGGGTTGAGGCTCAGGCGTCGTTCGTGATGGTTGATCTCCCCGGTTTGTTGGCTGGCGCGAGTGAAGGCGTTGGTCTAGGCGATCGTTTTTTACGGCATGCTGAGCGAACTCGTGTGCTGATCCATCTCTTGGATGGCGCTTTGCCGCTTGAAGAAATCATCGCGGCGAAGACAATGATCGAGCAAGAATTGCGCGCGTGGAATCCCGCGTTTATCGACAAGCCGACTTTATTGGTGTTGTCTAAGGCTGATTTACCTCAAGCGCGCGAAAGCTTCGAGACGCTGCGCGAGCAGTTCCCCGAGCTGCGTTGTATTTCAGCCGCTACTCATGAGCATATCCGCGAGCTGGTTCACACGGTCTGGCAGCAGTTGCAAGTAACCCCTGAGCCGGGGCTCGTTGCGGCTGAACCTCGCCGTATTTCCTTGACACCCAAAGAACCGTTCCGGATTGAACGAGAAGGCGACGTCTTTGTGGTGAGCGGTGCACGGATTGAGCGCTTAGCAGCCATGACGAATGTGGAAAGCTTCGAGGGTATTGGTCGGCTCGAGCGAGTTTTGGCCAAGCTCGGCGTTGATAAACGCTTGGCCGAATTAGGTGCGGTTGAGGGTGATCTCGTACGTATTGCCGGCTATGAGTTCACGTGGACGCCCTAGAGCAATCTGCTCCTGAGCTGATTCTCTTTGGTGGCTCGTTTGATCCGATCCACTATGGCCATCTGTTTATTGCAGAAGCAGCGTGTGTGTTGCGCAAAGCTGATCGGGTCGTGTTCTTACCAACGCGCACACCCCATCATCGCCAAGAACTGCGCGCGAGCGCCGAGCATCGCGCCGCGATGGTGCGCACAGCGATCGCCAGCAACCCGCACTTCGCGCTCGATGTGAGTGACCTGGATCCGACTGCGAGCGGTTATAGTATCGATTTATTGCCGCGATTACGGCGGATGTATCCGGGTACGCGATTTTCTTTTTTGGTCGGCGAAGATTCGCTGACGGCGTCGCCCTGGCATGCCTTTAATGAGGTGGTGGCTTTACTCGATCATTTTTTGGTGGCACCACGCCGTGAGGCGGCAAGCGATCTGTCGCGGATCCAAGCCTTTCTAGCGGCACAAGAGCCCCAGACCCGCGCGAAAATTGAATTATTGGAGCAACCTCGGATGACGATCTCCGCTTCTGCGATTCGGGCGAGTCTCGCGCAGGCAGGCAGCATTCGCTATTTAGTGCCTGAAGGCGTTCAGAGATATATTGTCGAGCATAAACTCTATGGCCAGCTTGATGTATAACACGAATATTCGTGCCACTGATGGATCGATACAACTCGGCGGTTGCCCGGCCAGTGAGCTAGCGGCCTCGTATGGCACACCTTTGCTTGTGCTCGATACCGACGTGCTCGATCAGCAGATTGAGGCTTTTCTCACGATCGCACGCCCCTTCGGGATCGAAGTTGCGTATGCTGGTAAGGCCTTGCTGCTCACCGCACTTGCTCGGCATTTGTCGATGCGCGGTTTAGCGCTTGACTGTTGTTCACTTGGCGAAATTGTGACTGCGGAGGCGGCCGGTTACCCCCCAGAATTGATCTCGCTGCACGGCTGTGCGAAAACGACCGAGGAGCTGCAGGCAGTCGTTGCCGGGCGGGTCGGGCGTAGTATTGTCGATAATTTTGATGAGCTGGTTCGTTTGGCTGCGCTTGCACGAAGCGAGCGTCCCGTTGCGGTTGTCTTGCGTGTGAACACCGGGATTGAGGCGCATACCCACGAGTGCGTGCGAACCGGCGGTGATAACACCAAGTTTGGCTTTGCGCTGAGTGATGTTGACCGCGCGATTGCTTTCATCCAAGCCGAGCCCGCGTTACGACTACAGGGGCTGCACGCGCATATTGGCTCGCAGATTATTGACGCTGACCCCTTTGTCCTCAATCTCGACGTGCTCATGGAGCTCTATGTTCGGGCGCATCACGGAGGCTTTTTGCACGGGCACGACTTGATTCTGGGAGGTGGCTTTGGTGTGCCCATGCATCCGGATGAAGAGCACGAGCGCATGGATATTCCGCGACTTTGCCAAGCATTGGCTCAACGGGCCCAGCAGCTCGCTGAGCAGGCGGGTGTCCCCGTTCCGCATTTGGGGATTGAGCCAGGCCGGGCAATTATTGCTGAGGCTGGGACGAGCTTGTATCGGGTGAGCGCCGTGAAGCAGCAGGGCAAACGCCGTTTTGTTATCGTTGATGGCGGCATGACCGATAATCCGCGGCCTGCACTCTACCAAAGCTACCATCATCCTTTTCTCGCATCTCGGGTATCCTCAGCGGCGGGCCAGCTCATGACGGTTTGCGGTCGGACCTGCGAAAACGATGAACTCGTTCAAGCCGAATTGCCTCGGGATCTTGCCACGGGTGACTTGCTCGCGCTGGGTGTGACGGGCGCCTACACCTACAGTATGGCGAGTAACTACAACCGTTTCTCGCGCCCCGCGGTGATTTTTGCCGGGCAAGGTGAACATCGGTTAGTTGCACGACGAGAGACTCCCGACGAATTATTGCGCTATGACGTCTGAAACACTGACGGAGATCCCCGCCGAGGTAATTTTAGCGAGCGCGTCGCCACGCCGTCTCGAGTTATTGCGCTCGTTGGGCCTGACGGTGCGAGTTGTGCCGAGTGATTATCCCGAGCCGTCCATGCCGGCGATGAGCCCTGCGGAGCTCGCTTTGCATCATGCTCGTGCCAAGGCGCAGGTCGTTGCGCCAGCTTATCGTGATCGCTTGGTCGTCGCTGCGGATACGGTAGTTGATCTCGATGGAGTGGCACTCGGGAAGCCAGTTGGTGCAGAGCAGGCCACCGCGATGCTCACCGCTCTCTCTGGCCGTCGGCACACCGTGCATACCGCGGTGGCGCTCGCTTATGCTGATCGCTTCGTGACTCAT
Source organism: uncultured bacterium (assembly GCA_903829325.1). Lineage (GTDB taxonomy): Bacteria > Vulcanimicrobiota > Vulcanimicrobiia > Vulcanimicrobiales > Vulcanimicrobiaceae > CAIKPM01. The sequence goes on along the minus strand of CAIKPM010000046.1, from coordinate 15,021 downwards.
CGTGAGAGCACGCTCGTCACGTTTTTTGAGCTTGAGCAGAACGACATTGCCCGCTATGTCGCCAGTGGCGAGCCATTCGATAAAGCCGGCGCGTACGGGATTCAGGGCAGAGGGGCAGTGTTGGTTGAGCGGATCGAAGGCGACTTCTATACCGTGATGGGTCTGCCGATTGCTATGTTCGTGCGTTTATTGTCACGACTGGGTTTGTGCTTGCCGTCGCCGTAAGATATGCGGCACTTGCACGATTATATATATGGCCGGGATGGTATTCGCGAAGATAAACGCGTCGATCAACAGACTCAGGTTGTTGGTCGAAAGTGTGAGCTCGAAGGGGAGCAAACCAACCCCGATGATGGGCGGAATGAGGATTGCAGCCCACAGATTGATGAGTGTCCGCTGCGCTAAGGGCAAGCGGCGTGCCGCAATGACATTACGGATGATGCAGCTGATCGCGAAGAGGCTCAGCCCGATGACGACACACGTCAGGGGCAGTTGGAGAAAGCCGGGTAGCTCAGGAATCGCCCTGGCGGCACACGTGCCTATTGCCGCGAGTGTGATGCGCGGTGGGGCAATGCCGGCTGGGAGTACACCTTGCCGGACTAAGCGGTAGATGGCCCAGAGGTAGATAACCGCCGTGATACTGAGGAGCAGGAGCAAGATCGCTGTTTCGATGCCTGCAAGCACACTCGGCACTCCAAAATGCGTCGCGCTATGTACGTCATGGTGCATGGATATGCTCAACCTCAATCATGACAGGTTCCTATATACTCGAGCGCGCGTCGCGCAGGGCGACGAATACGGCGCCGCGGACGTTGGGGTCGAGCTCTTGTTCGTACGCTCTGGCCAAAATTTCTATTGACCAGCTACCCCCGATAAAACTCAAGCTTTCAATGAGCTGCAAGCGAGTGGGGAGGTCGCAGTTGATTGCGCCTTCATCAACCATGAGCGGCCAAGTGATGCGGCTTCGCTCGCTGGTGGTATTGGTAACTGGGCTTTGCGGTTCGGCCACCGCTTGACGCTTCGCTTCGGCTACAATCGCCGCAAAATCGGAAGCCTTTACCGCTTCCGGGGCTGGCATGGCAGGCGCTTCTGTTTCTTGCGCTGCTTGGAATGGGCTGCCATCAGCGATCATGCGTGCAAGCGAGGCCGTTGCGTCGGTGTATGTGGCGCTCGACTCGGTGGCTACAGGCAGTGCTTCACGTTGAAACAGCAGACTACATAAGAGAACGATGATGCCGATGCCGACGGTGACTAGCGTAACAAACGGAAGAAGATCGTTTGTTTGCGGGTCGATCACCGCGCACTGGCCTCCACTTGTCCGCCCAGGATGCGGATAACTTCATGGAGGGCAGCATCCAACTCGGCATTCGTGCTGCTGGTTAACACACGATGAAATTCGCTAGTTGGCAGAGTTTCTAAGACGCGGAGAACCGAGAGCAAGGTATTGCGGTAGGTTGCAAGCGCATCCGACGCTTCGTCACCGACTTCTATGGTGGTACCAAGTAATGAAACGCAGGCAATCCAGGGAGTGACACCACCAATCGGAGCGTCATGAAGTCCAGTGAGCGCGTGCTCGAGACTTTCATGATCGATGCTGCCTTGAATGCGGATTCCATCACCCAACGAGCCTAGGTGGGCTGGGCTTGTTCGCGGTGGGAGTGCTGCGATGTGCTCGACAAGCTGGGTGACTGCATCGCGGGAAGAGCGATCTTCTAGATCGCGTGCAGCGATTGCATAGCGTGGCAGCCGGAGCCGCACGAAGAGTCGGTCCAGCGTAGAACGGAAGGCGTCGCGAACCGCGATAAAGAGTTCGTCGAGCTGGGATTCTTCGTGCACCGAATCCGGGAAAAACGCCTCAAGTGCAAAGAGGTGGGAAACGAGCTTGCCGTAGTCGCTTTGCTGCAAGAAGGTCAACGCCCGACGAAGCCGATCTGGCGCGAATGCGAGGATCGTGACCGGTGCGGTCGATGGTGCCTGCTCGTGGGTGTTGCTCGGCACTTCTTCACGAATGGTTGGCGTAGTTGCGGGTGGCGCTTCTTGCTCTGGCGGTGCGGTGCGGGCAAATTCCCGTGCGAACTCGCCCTCAGGTGGCGCTGGAGGCATGGGCTGGGGTTCTGGCTCTGGTGCAGGTTCAGGGGTTGGCTGGGGTTCGACCGGCGGTACGATTTCGGGTAACGCGGCCTCATCGTTGACATCTTCAGCTGCCGCCGCGGTTGCTTGGGATTTCAGCGAGTCCAGATCGAGCGGGGGAAGCTCGAAGACTGGGGGCTCAACAACTTTGGCGGGCTCCACTGCTGGTGGTGCCGCTATCTCCGGTTGTTTTGCTTCGATCGCGCTTACAGGCGCGGGGGCTGGAGTTGCTAGGCTGGGTGGTTCTGCAAAGATCGGCGCGGCAGTTTCATCGTCTTCAGCGTAGGTGAAGCTAGAAGCGATTTCTTCTTCTTCCTCGGTGACTAATGACGGAGGTGCGCTGAAAAATGGCAGCTCAAATTCCTCATCGTCTGGCTCAGCTGCGACCGCCGCTATTGGCAGTGTTGGGGGCGGGCTCTCCAAGCGAGGTGCCGCCACCGCTGGCGTAGATGTTGGCGCCTCAGAGAAGATCGGCGGTAATACTGCCGGAGGTTCCTGTAAGGTTGGAATAGGCGCAGGTGGTGGGGTGAGCGCACTGACGCTAGCGACGGGGCGCGGGCGTGGCAGAGCCTGAGGTTCATCAAGCCCGTTGAGGATATCTTGACCAGAGCGCGCAGCAAGGCGTGCGATCGAAATCGAGCGACCGCCTGGGCTCGATGCAAATTCGGGCGATGATCGCACAACGACATCATGCGATGTGACGGTTAAGCTTTGCTCATCCCATTGTAAGGTGGCCGAGCAGCTCAACAAGGTTCCCGAAGGAATCGGGGACATCACAATCGCTTCCCAGCGAATGTTGACCGGGACGCCAGGGTCAACATCGGTTAAGATGAGGCCGTGGAGGGCCCATAACGGCGAAGACCCACCTTCATCGTCAATGCGCATGTCGTTGACGATCGTGCTCGCTGGTACATACACCACCCGATCCGGTGGGCGGACGCGCACCACGATCGACTGAGCTGGTCCATCGCCGACATTGCGGAAGCGCAATGTATGCATTAACGGCGCACCGGCGTCAACTGCATCGGCGGGTGTGGTGACTAATTCGATTTCGCCAGCGAACTCTGCTTCTGCGCGGGTTTCGAGATGGATTGGAGCAAGCGGTAGCGGTGTAATCGCAGCGGTCTCTAGCCGCGCTTCCAGGGCGATTGAGGTGCCGTTGGGCACGACGCCAATTAAGCGTACGTCAATCAGTGCTTCACGCGTAGTCCCCGGTGGAATGCTGTCGAAAATAAGCTCGCCATTGACTAAGGGAGCCCCAGAGAGTGGCTCGATACGAATTTCAGGCGCATGGCTAAAGATGGCATGAACATCCTTAGCGACATCGGTGCCCGTATTGCTGATATGCAGCGCTACTTGTACCGAGCGGCTCGGGCGTAGGGGCTCATTACTGCGCAGCTCGAGACGCGTGTCTTCGGTCGAAAAACGCGGCCGTGAACGGATTGTATAGGAGGCGATCCCGAGATCGATCGCACCAAGTTGCCGAGTCTCTAATTCTGCGCCGAGTGCAACTTCTGAGCGATCCGCAATCGGTGAGGTCGTGCGCGCGACGACGGTGATGAGCTGCTCGATGTGTGGTGGAAGTGCCCCCAGAGCAATCGTATCATCAATAATCGCCAACAAGCGTCCGGCGCTTTGAGCCGAAACTAAAGATAACGTTTTGTCGAGTCGCAGTCGCAGCAGACCTTCGGTCGCTTCGGCGGTGCCCTCATTGACGACATGAACGATGAAGCTGACTTCTTCGTTTGGCTGGGCCAAGGGGGGGCCAGCGCGTTCGATAATGTTTTTGACCCGTGTAAAGCGAGGCTCTGAGCGAATCGTGAGGACGCGCTTGAATTGGCGCTCACCATTTTCCCAAGTGAGCTTTGCGGCGACCGGTAGTTTCGCATCGGGTGGAGCCGGTGCGACGACCACGGCATCGAACGAGAGCTCCGCAGTGCGGCCGGGAGCAACACTTTCGAAGGTATACGCCATCTCGGCGAACAGCTCGTCGCCCAGCGGTAAGCCGTCGAGCGTTGCTGAGCCAGGCGAGTATACCAGGCCGGTTGGCATGGTTAATTGAGCAATAACGCGCCGCGCACTACTGGTGCCCACGTTGGCTGCACGCACGGTCATCCGTAAACGCATGCCGGGTACGACTTCATCATCGCCAGCGATAAGAAACGCGGTGCCATCACCGTCAAAGCTTGGCATCGAGGCGACGAGGATATCGTTCGAAACGATTTCGAATTCTGGGCATTCACGCGCACTAATGCGAGCGATCGCCGAAATTGGTGTGGCGTTATCGAGCGGGCTTTCAATTACTGCGATGAAGTCAGCAACGGCTGACTCGCCTGGTGCAAGCCGTTCCGCAATGACGGTTGTCGCGCTAATTTCAAATGGTGCACCACGATCATCGGGGATGGGGCGGCCATCGATGCGCGCGCTTCTGGCTGAGTAACGCGTATGTTCCGGCAGGGGCAGACCGAGGACAACTTCGTTGGCGCTGCTCTGGCCTAGATTGGTTACACGTGCACGGATGAGCAGTTCCCGGCCCGGTTCCGGGCCGGACGGTGCTTCGATCGTGAGCGATGTTTGTGCATTCGACAGCAGAGGACGGCTGCGAACGGTGAGGCGGACAATATTCGAGCCGACCACTTGCGTTTCGTTCGCGGCAATCGCTGCTTGCAAGGCTAGGGTTGTGCCATCTTCGATTAGCTCGGCGACGCGATACAGTATGGTGACTTGGCGCTCAACATTTGGGCCAATTTCACCGAGCACAGCGCCGTTGAGTGCCACAAAGGCACCGTCGGGTACGTCGTCAGTTGTGGTGACTGGCACGCCGTCAATACGCGCACTGCCTGGTATGTAGACCAAGCCTTCGGGCAACGAAAAACGCACCCGCAAACCAGTTGCGGTCGCACCACCCGAGTTGTAAAACCCGAAGGTTGCTTCAACCGTTGTGCCAGGCTCGACAAAGCGCGTCGGCGTTACGGTAAGCGTGCGAAGCCGCTCTGGAAGCGCGGCGGCTCCGGGGATGAAGACCTCGCTAAGAGCACGTATTGTCACGGCGGGCAGCTTCAACGTCTTGCACGAGGCGACCTTGGACAAGCTTCGTGTCGAGGCTTTTTACCCAGGGTGCCCTTGTGTTTGCGCAGAAGCGCAAGCCTTTTCTGCGCAGTGAGGACTTTCGTATGTCGGCTTTAGCTAACCGTCTTTCAGACGCTTCGCGTCGTTTGGGAATCGAAAGTTCCTTTGAAGTGCTTGCGCGTGCGCGTGCACTCGAAGCCACCGGTCGCCCTGTTGTCCACTTAGAAATTGGTGAGCCTAATTTCAATACGCCGGAGCACATTAAAGCGGCTGGGGTACAAGCTTTACACGATGACCACACGCATTATACGCCGTCGGCTGGTCTGCCGCAGCTGCGCGATGTGATTGCAGACTACGCCGCTCGCTTTCGCGGCGTTGCACCGTTTTCACGTGAGCAAGTCATTGTTGGTCCCGGTTGCAAACCGTTGGTCTGGAATATTTTAAGCGCCATTTTGCAACCCGGCGATGAGATGATTTATGCATCTCCAGCGTATCCGGCTTATGCGTGTTGTGCCGGTTATTTAGGCGCGATCCCGGTGCCGATTCCTGTGCGCGAAGAAGCGAATTTCCGCATCGATCTCGATCGTTTGGCCGCTGCGATTACTTCGAAAACCAAACTGCTCGTGCTCAATTCACCGCATAATCCAACCGGCGGAGTGTTAACTCGTTCAGATTTGGAAACAATCGCTGCTCTCGTGATAAAGCATGATCTTATCGTCTTATCGGATGAGATTTATTGTCGCAATGTATACGATGGCGCGTTTTCATCAATCCTCGAATTTGATGGCATGCGCGAACGTACCGTGCTGGTCGACGGTTTTTCGAAAGCGTATGCGATGACGGGTTGGCGCTTGGGGTATGCGGTTATGCCGGTCGAGTTTGCTCAGGCAACAAATTTGTTTAATAATAATACTTTTTCGTGCGCGACAACATTTGTGCAATACGCCGGAATTGCTGCATTGCAAGGCCCCGATGAACCGATTGCCGCGATGTCGGCAGAATTACACCGTCGTCGTGACGTGCTCATTAGTGGGTTGCAAGCTATCCCTGGGATCTCATGCGTTGTTTCGCATGGTGCGTTTTATGCGTTTCCCAACGTGAGCGCACTGACTCAAGATGATCAGCATTTTGCCCGCTTTTTGCTTGAAGAAGGTGGCGTCGCGGTTTTGGGTGGTTCGAGCTTTGGCAGCGAAGGCGCAGGTCATTTGCGCATCTCTTATGCTTCTTCTATGGAGGACATTAAGAGAGGGTTGGAAGCGCTGGCTGACGCGATTCCTCGCTATGTGCCTGCCAAAAGCTAGCTAGCCTGCGCGCACTTCGCTAGTTCCCGATTTTCAACGCTGTGCGGACATCGTGCAGCGTTGTTGATGCGGCTTCTCGAGCTCGCTGGTTTCCTGTACTGAGAATTCGCTCGAGCTTGGCGGGATCTTGTGCTAGCTCGTGACGGCGTGCGCGTATGGGAGCAAGGTGGCTTGTCAGCTTTTCGCTCAGCTCGGTCTTACAAGCGACGCAGCCGAGCGCGCCGCTTTTGCAATCTTCTGAGATTGCGGGGGTGCGCTCGGCATTGACCATGGTGTGGAGCTTGAAGACGGGGCAAATCTCGGGATGCCCCGGATCGTTTTTGCGAATTTTTTGTGGATCAGTAATCATGCCCCGGATTTTTTGTTGGGTTGTTGCTGCGTCATCGGCAATCGCAATCGTATTGTGGTAAGACTTGGACATTTTGCGTCCGTCGGTACCGGGGACATCGGGAAACGCTGAGAGCAGTGCCTGCGGTTCAACCAGAACGTCCCCATAAAAATGATTAAAGCGGCGAATAATTTCGCGACCGAGCTCGAGATGCGAAAGCTGGTCTTTTCCTACTGGCACACGATGAGCCCGAAATACGGCGATATCGCATAATTGGAGTAGTGGATACCCTAGAAATCCATAGGTCGCAATTTCTGGGCCAAGTGCCGCAATTTGTTCTTTGTATGTGGGCACGCGTTGCAACCATGCGACGGGTAGAATCATTGCAAGGATGGTGTTGAGTTCGCTGATTTCAGGGATGGCCGATTGCAAGAAAATCGTGGCTTTATTGGGGTCAACGCCCGCTGCAAGCCAATCAAGAAGCAATTCTTGCCGCATGTCATGAATCAATTGGGGATTCGCATAGCTGGTTGTGAACGCGTGAAGATCGGCTATCTCAAAAAAAGCGCCTTCCATTTCGCTTGCTTGCGTCCATAAGGCTAATGTCCCGAAGAGATGACCAAGGTGAAGCTGCCCGGTTGGGCGCATTCCCGACATCGACAGGGTCTGACTTGAATCTTGCATACTCAAAATAAACCGATTACCTGACCCTGAACAGCGCAATTGTCTTGAGCAATCTGCGCATCCAAATTGTAGGGAGAGCCCGCTTGTACACTGACCAAACCCTAACCTGCATTGATTGTTCCGCTGATTTTGTCTTCACTGCCGGCGAACAAGAATTTTTTGCAATGAAAGGTTTTCAAAATAAACCGACGCGTTGCGTCAACTGCCGTAATGTTCGTCGTGCCGAACGAGCGGGTGCTTCTGGTAAGCGTCCTGGCGCTCGCGACCTCTATAGTGTGACATGCAGCGAATGCGGTCAAAATGCAGAGGTCCCATTCCAGCCACGTGGCGATAAGCCGGTTCTCTGCCGCGACTGTTTCCAGCGCGCTCGCACTTCTGTTGCGCGCTAGCTAAAACAATCGCGTTCTACGCCGCGATCCAGAAGCGACCAGCATTCGTCGCGTTCTCGATCGCGGCCCTGATCAATTCGCGCGCGTCACGCACTGAGTGGTGAAGTGAGCGTTGGTACGCGAGTCCAGCGGCGCAAGCTAAGGCCATAATACAGCCCGTTCCGCGCATGCCGTGAGCAAGCCGGGTGCCCACAAAACGATGGATCTGCTCGCCGTCCCAGAGCACATCGACAGGCGCGCCCTCGAGGTGTCCGCCTTTGATTAATACGGCCTTCGGTCCGAGCGCGGCGATGCGTTGGGCTGCCTTTTCCATTTCTTGCACGCTTCGCACTCGTTGTTGGCTGAGTTGCTCGGCTTCATCGAGGTTCGGCGTTAATAAGGTTACGTGCGGCAAGATCAGCTTACGCATCGTCTCGATACTTGCCGAGTCGAGAAAGCTTTGTCCTGAGCTCGTCGCTAGGACTGGATCATACACCACAGGTACGGTCTGCGTTGCAAGAATACTCGCGAGCTCGAGAGCGGTTTCATGGGAGCAAAATGCCCCGATACGAATGCTCGCAACATTCCCTTGATCGACACTGGCGAGCTGAGCCCGGATGATCTCTGCCGGCATGGGCTGCATCTGTAGGCTCCCGATGCCGTCTTGTGCGGACACGGCTACGATGCACGTTCGTAGCTGGATATCGAGTTGCCCCGAGATACGCAGATCGAGATGGATGCCGGCTGCGGCCCAGGGTTCGCTCGTCCCGATGGAGAGCACAACGGGGCGCAGCTTCATTTGTGTGTCTCCCAGCCTTCCACTAATTCGCGAGCTGCTGCGGTTTGGTTGCTGGCGTGCGCGATGCTGCCAATCACTGCGGCCATTGCGACGCCTTGGGCGCGTAGCGGGGCTAGGTCGCTCCGTGTAATCCCGCCAATCGCGCAGACGGGCTTTGCGCTGAAGCGGGCAATCGAGGCGATGCCATCGATTCCTAGGGGTGCGCGCGCCACTTGCTTGCTGTTCGTTGGATGTAGTGGGCCCACGCCGTAATAATCCGCCTGCGGGCAAGCGGCGACTTGCTCTATCGTGTGCGCTGAGACCCCGATGATCGTTGTTGGGTGTTGTCGGCGGAGTTGCGCTAGTGAGATGCGGGTCAGATCTTCTTGACCTAGATGAATTCCATCAGCGATTGCTGCTAGCTCCGGCTCGTCATTGACCAAGAGCAGTGCGTGCGCGTGTTGGGTGCGTCGGTGCAAGGTGCGCAGCAGGTCGGCATCACAGCCGCGTTTGTCGCGATATTGGAAGAGCTTGATCCCGCCTGCCAATGCTGCGTCGAGAGTCGCGAGCAAGTCGGGCATCATCTCTCCATCGAGGATCAGGTAGATGCCCGATAGCTGGGGCTTAATCGTGGGGAGCCTCAAGCGATGCTTGGTGTTCCGGAAGTAAGATATCAATTAAGCGCATCAGGTCATCGTGGCTCGCGAAGGCAATCTGAATGGTGCCCTTGCGGTCGCCGACGATGTTGATTTGTGCGCCGAATTTGTGGCGTAATTGCTCTTCAACCGCTTCGCGCGCAGGGTCGCGAGGAGCACTTGCCGGGATTTCCCCGGTTACCGACACGACATTTTTTTTCTTGGCCAAGCGCTCGATGTCGCGCACGGTCAGGCCTTCGCGGGTAATGCGTTTTGCCAGCGTCAGGCGTTCTTGCGGGTCTGCAGCGAGCAGCGCGCGCGCATGTCCAGCGGTAATTTCCTTGCGGTGGACCAAGGCTTTGACTTCGTCGGGTAGCTCGAGCAAGCGTAGGCTGTTGGCGACCGCTGGGCGGCTTTTGCCTAAGCGCGTTGAGAGGCGTTCTTGAGTAAAGCCGTAGTCGTGCATGAGATCGGCAAAGCCCATGGCTTCTTCAATCGGATCAAGATCCTCACGCTGCAGATTTTCTACTACAGCGAGTTCTAGGCTGGTTTGGTCGTTTGCTTCACGGACGATCGCGGGAATAAAGCGTAAGCCCGCCGCTTTTGACGCGCGCAGACGCCGCTCGCCGGCAATCAGTTCGAAGCGGGTGCCTTTCGAACGAACAATGATCGGCACGAGCACGCCTAGTTCTCGAATCGAATCTTCTAGCTCGATCAACGGCGTGCTGTGAAAAATGCGTCGCGGCTGCTGCGGGTTCGGATCGATTACATCCAGCGAGAGCTCGCGAAAGCGTTCGTCTTTGGATTTGACTTGCTCGCCTAAGAGTGCGCCGAGTCCGCGGCCAAGGCCATGTCGCTTTTCCATCGCAGGGCCTATTCGGATACCTGCGCCTTGCGCCTTTCGTAGAGCGGGACTTGGCGAGTGAATTCGTGGGCGAGCTCGAGATAGGCGGTCGTGCCGCGACTTTTCGGGTCGAAGAGGAGCGCCGGTTTGCCATATGACGGCGCTTCAGAAAGTCGCACGTTGCGGGGGATTTTACTGGCGAAGACATACGCGGGGAACGACGCTTCCAGCTCTTTGGCGACGTCGACCGCGAGGCGGATGCGGCTATCGAACATCGTGACAATCGCTCCAGTAATCTGGATATGCGCGTTGAGCGATTCGCGCACGCGCTCAATGATGACTTGTAATTGAGAAAGCCCTTCGAGTGCATAGAATTCTGCCTGAACCGGCACGACAACGTCGCTCGCTGCAGTGAGTGCATTGAGTGTCAACAAGCTCAATGAGGGCGGGCAGTCGACAAAAATATAGTCGTACCACGGCTTGATTGGCTCGAGTAGATTCTTGAGATGGAATTCGCGTTGTTCGATGCCCGCCAATTCTAGCTCGGCACCCGCTAGCTGCATGGTCGATGGCAAGATGTCGAGTCCAGCGATCATCGTGCGCACGATGAGTGGCTCGAGCGATTCGCCATCGATCAGGGCATTGTAGTAACAATGTTCCAGGCTGGACTTGTCGATCCCGAATCCACTGGTGCAATTGCCTTGCGGGTCGCTGTCGATGAGGAGTACGCGATAGCCGAGGTGGGCGAGGGACGCCGTCAGGTTGATTGCCGTTGTAGTCTTACCTACGCCACCTTTTTGATTGGTGATTGCAACCACCCGACAGGCTCGTGATGAGGCGGAAAATGTTTCACATGAAACAACCGAAGGCTCCAGGGTCATGCCCGTGGAGTTAGTCAGCGGGTCGATGAATGCCCTCAGAGCTTGCCGCTTTCGATGAGGCGTTGCCGTGCTCGAGCGACCGCAGCCGTGCGCTCGGTAATCATGGGCAGTGCCTCGGTTTGATAGGCTGCTAGGATTTCGGGTCTCGCTGTTTCCGGGCTCCCCGAGTTGAATGGTGGGTTGGGCTGATATTCCAGCGAGAGCTGAATCCGCTCTGCGAGGTCTTGGCCGTAGATGTGCGCTACAAGCGTGAGCGCGAAGTCGATGCCGGCAGTGACGCCGCCTCCCGTTACGAAGGGGCCGTCGATCACGGTTCTTTCCGCCACCGGAATCGCACCTAGTTGGGCTAGGAAGGTGTGTGCATTCCAATGGGTTGCTGCGCGGTGCCCTTGGAGTAGACCCGCTGCGGCTAAGAGTAGCGACCCGGTGCATACCGAGGTTAAGTAGCGGCTGGTGAGGCTTGCTCGTTGGAGAAATTCGAGGGTCGGTTGGTCATTGAGGAGGGTGTTGATTCCTGGGCCGCCTGGCACGACTAGGATGTGACACGGTGGGCTTGTCGCGTAGGTCGAGGTGGGCGTGAGAACGAGCCCGCGATCAGAATGTACGGGCGTCAGCTGGTGACTGATGAGCAACAGTTCGGCGTCGCGCAAGCTGGCGAAGACCTCAAACGGGCCCGTGAGGTCGAGTTGAGTAACCCGTTCAAACACCAAGAAGCCAATTCGCATAACGGTCCCCTTCACAAAAAATGGTGGGCATTTTCTAGCCCCCTACAGCTATTTCGCTAAAGTTTCTGTTCTTACGTCCGATGAGACAGGCAAGATGCCAAATGCTGAAGATATTCGTTTCTACGTTGGAAATGCGCTTGATACAGGCCGCCCCGATCTGGCGCGGCCTTGGCGAGACAGCTTGCTGGGGGATGGAACTGACCCTGCCAACTTGACGCTTTTGGCGCGATTGACAGCGGATGAAGGCGATATCGTTGCCGCTATGGCCTACAACGGAGAAGCGGTAAGGGCGAATCCGTTTTATATAGATGGGCAAATCCAGCGGGGGAATGCCTTGCTCAAGCTCGAGGCCTACGATCAAGCTATCGAATGTTTTGAGCAGATTTTGCTTTTTTCGCCGCTCCACGATCAGGCCTTAGCTGCGCTGATCCACGCGGCGCAGAAGACCGGGCGATCGCATGTCGCGGCGTATGCATTGCAGCGCCGCTTGCGACTGGGCGCTGAGCACGCCGAGCTGCAAAATACCCTCGGGCTGTGTTTGCATTCGTGTGGCAATCTGCAAGGCGCGTTAGAGGCGTACTTGCGAGCCATCGAATTGGACCCCAACACGCCGCTCTATTACAGCAACTCCGCGACGATTTTCTATCATCTTGAGCGCTTTGATGATGCTTTAACCCAGCTTGAGTGTGCGTTACAGCTTGATCCCGATTTCGCTACCGCCTGGTATCATATCGGCAATGTGCGCAAGGCGACGTGCAAGATCGCTTTAGCCGAAGAAGCGTATCGCCGTGCCGTCAAGCTCAAGCCGGACTATGCGGAAGCCCATTTTGCATTAGGTTGTGCGTTGCTGCAGCAAGATGCTTGGCTGGAAGGATGGAGCGAGTACGAGTGGCGTTGGCGTGTGCCCGGGCTCGTCGCGCCGATTCATGCACATTTGCCGTTGTGGCAAGGAGAAGATCTCCAAGGTAAGCGGTTGCTCGTTGTGGCCGAGCAAGGCAGTGGCGACACGCTCCAATACATTCGCTATGCTCGCGAGCTCGCCGCGCGCGGTGCGACCGTTGTCGTCTGGGCGCCTCCAGAGACGGCGAGTTTGCTCAATCGTTTGCCTTACATTGCTCAGGCAGCAAGCAACCGCTTTGAGTTGCCGCAATGCGATATGTACATCCCGACGATGTCGGTTCCGCGTTTGCTGCAGAGCCGTTTTGAGCAGATCCCGGCAGAGCCATACCTCTCGTGTGATCCTGTGCGCTTGGCGCGTTTTGCGCGAGAGCTAGGCCCGCGTCAAGAAAAATTGCGGATAGGAATCGCTTGGGCTGGGAATAGCGGGCAAGTTGCGGATCGCTACCGCTCGGCGCATTTGGCTGCTTTAGCGCCTCTATTTGGGGATCCGATGATCCGTTGGATTAGTTTGCAGAAGGGCAGCGCGAGTCAGCAAATTGCGCAAACCGGCTTGCCGTTAGAAGACTGGGGCTCTCAGCTCGAGAGCTTCGATGCGACCGCAGCGTTGATGAGCGCTCTCGACGGTGTTGTGAGCGTGTGTTCTGCTCCCATCCATTTAGCGGGCGGGCTCGGCGTGCGAAGCGTTGCGATGCTATCGTGGGCGCCGGATTGGCGCTGGCGTGCCGACACGGTGCACACGCCGTACTATCCCGCGATGCGCATTGCCCGGATGAGCTCTCTGAACAATTGGGATGAAGTTGCCAGACGGACGGCAGAAATTGTCTCCTCTTGGAAGCCCAAGACGCGTCATCGGAGCTAACATGTGCGGGGTGCGTAGCTACTTGAGTAGTTGAAGGGGGATGCTGATACTTGCACTCGCTCCATCGCTGCGAGTTGCGGTGAGCATCGCATTCATGCTTGTCTGCGCAGACGAGAGCGCATTACTCGGTAAGGTGCCCGTCAAAGCCCAGACGCCGGGATTACTTTGGGTTAAGGGCAGATTCGCTGAACCTAGCGTCAGGGTAACCTTGGCGGCGTTGGTTGTGGTGGTTGCTGCGAGGTTGAGCGTTGCGCCGGGGGGCAGTGATGTTGGATTCATCGCTGCATAAAATATACGTACCGGATCGGTCGCACTTGCTTGATTTGAATTCGGCACTTGACCATAGGCGAAGGTATTGACGCTGCTGGCAACTTGCAGTACCGGATTGAAGACATTGCCCATAGCCAGCGGGGCGCTAGGTGTTGCTGCAACGACTGGTGGCGGCGAGGGTGGGATTGGTTTTGCTGCGGGCGCTATGGCGGTAGCGGAGGGTGTGGTGAATGGGAAGGGCGTATCCGGCGGTAAGGTTGGTAATGGCAAGGGAGAAGCCAGCAGGTTGCTTGCTGCAGGGTACGGCGCCTCATTTGGATTTGTAATGATGTGAGGCGTGACGACGATCACGAGTTCATTACGAGTTCTTGATGATTGCGGGTTTTGGAAGATGCCCCCAATAAGCGGAAGATTGCCGAGCAGCGGAATCTTGTTGACGGATTTTTGTACGGTCTCTTCGATCAGTCCACCAATCACGAGCGTCTGATTGTCTTTGAGATGCACTGTGGTTTCGGTATCGCGCGTGGATATTTGGGGCACGCCGTTGACGATACCCGAGAGGCTGTTGACGACGGGGTGTAGTGCTACGGTGACTTCGTTATTGGGGGTGACCAGGGGAGTGATATCGAGCGTGACACCGGTTTGAAACGTTTGAATTTGGGATGTTGCGTATGTGCCGGTGCCGCCGCCGACGGTGGTGAGAATTCCAATCGTATCTCCGGCACGAATCGATGCGGTGTGTCCGGAGAGCGTGGTGATGCGGGGATCGGCTAAGACGCGGGCTGTGCCGTCCTGGACCAAGAGGTTGAATGCGGTCTGCAGCGAGAGTGGTGTGCGGGTTAAGGGCTGGAGTGCACCCAGTCGATTGGATGTGCTAGTACTAGCGTTTGATTGAAACTCGGAAAACGTGCTGGAAAGAATTGGGGTTGGCAATTCGAGGCCAAGATTGCGCGCGCTCGTTACATCAAGTTCGTAGAGTTTGGTGTCGAGCACAACGAGTGGAGGCAGGACGTCGAGTTGCTCAATATCTGCTTGAGCTACCCGCACGGAATAGGGATCACCTAAAATGGCGATTTCTCCGGGTGCATTCAGTGCGATGATTTTGACCGTTGGTAACGCTCGCGAGAAAGTGCACCGAAAACGGTAACGAGGATTTGCACCCCCTACGGCCCTAGGGCTTCGCCGAACGCCCTGCTTTCCCGCCTCGGCTCCGTAGCCGATGGCTCTCGCCGGCAAACTCAAATACGCT
>CAIKPM010000045.1 GCA_903829325.1 uncultured bacterium | reverse complement strand
CGTTTGGGCGTCCGACGGTTGCTTTTTTACGTCCGACTGCTGCCTTTGGGCGTCCGACGGTTGCTTTTTTACGTCCGACTGCTGCCTTTGGGCGTCCGACGGTTGCTTTTTTACGTCCGACTGCTGCCTTTGGGCGTCCAACGGAACCCTTGGGACGTCCGCGTTTTGCGGGCGTTACTTCAACGAGTTCGTATGATTCTGTGTTTGTAGCTTTTTTGCGACCGGGACCACGTCGTTTGCGCGGTTTTTCAATTGATTCATTTTCTGGGCTAGTTTCTTCGACCGGCTCAAGCGGTTCGAAATCCATTTTTCCTCCTAAGGTCCGAGATGTTCGGAATACCTCGCTATTGCATTTGCATAGAGCATAAGAAAACAGCGTTGCGTGAATCGTACAACGCATTGAGATTAATTGCAACATGTTTTGCAAAAAAAGTTGCATTATTGCCAAAATTCTTCTGGGTAGTTGACGATGGGAGTATACTGAGATCGTTTTCAACAATCCAGCCTTCGTTCTATATATATGAAGCACAGGGGGATAGTCCGTGGTTCGTAAACCGCTCATAATTGTCGAGTCGCCAACAAAAGCGCGCACCATTAAGAAATTTCTCCCTAGCAAGTACGTGGTGAAAGCATCTGTTGGGCATGTGCGTGATCTGCCGAAGAGCTCACTCGGTGTCAACGTTGATGATGATTTCGCGCCAAAGTACCTAACGATCAAGGGAAAAGGCGATTTGATTAAAGAGCTGCGAGCTGCGGTCAAAGCTGCAAATCAAGAAGTCTATTTGGCGACTGACCCTGATCGCGAAGGTGAAGCGATTGCTTGGCATCTGGCCGAATTACTCAAGATTCCTCATCCTAAACGGATTGAGCTTCACGAAATTACCAAAGATGCAGCGCTCAAAGCATTGGAAGAGGCGCATGACATCGATATGGATCGAGTCAATGCGCAACAAGCACGACGTATTCTTGATCGGCTAGTCGGCTATAAAATCTCACCTTTGCTTTGGGCAAAAGTGCGGAGTGGACTTTCAGCTGGACGCGTGCAGTCGGTCGCGGTAAAGCTGATCGTTGATCGCGAACGAGAGATTGCCGCGTTTGTCGCGCGTGAATATTGGACGATTACCGCACGTTTAGCTCCGACTGGGAAAAATTTCCCCTTCTCCGCTGAGTTAACGAGCATCGATAATCAGAAAGCTGATATTACCAACGGTGAGGATGCGCAACGGATCGTCGCAGATCTCCAAGGTGCGCACTTCTCGGTTGCTTCAGTCAAAAAACGCGAACAGCGACGCAATGCTGCACCGCCGTTTACGACTTCGACGCTTCAGCAAGAGGCATCGCGTCGTTTACGCTTGCGGGTACGTCGGACGATGCAGATCGCGCAAGCGCTCTATGAAGGTGTTGATCTCCCAGGTGAGGGCACCCAGGGCTTAATTACCTATATGCGTACCGATTCGACCCGGATTGCTGATTCTGCACGAGATGCTGTGCGTGCATATATTCAGCAGCGTTTTGGTGAAGCGTATATTGGTGGAGCACGAGTTGTCAAATTGCGCGAAGGCGTTCAGGATGCTCATGAAGCCATTCGTCCTACCTCGGTCGATCGTACCCCTGAAATGATGGCGGGCATTCTCAAACGGGATGAATTGCGACTTTACACGCTCATCTGGGAGCGTTTCGTGGCTTCACAAATGGCGCCCGCAGTGTATGATCAGACCGTCGTGGAAATTCAAACCGATGTAAAAACCCACGACTACCGTTTGCGCGTCACTGGCAGTGTCTTAAAGTTTGCTGGCTTCACTGCTGTATATGAAGAGTCGGTTGAAGATCAAAAAGTAGATCCGCCTGCAGCGGGTAAAGGCAAAGCCAAAGAGCGTGTCGCTTTGCCGGTATTGGAAGCCAAAGATACGTTGGACAAGCATGGCATTGATCCGCGCCAGCATTTTACCGAGCCACCGCCACGCTATAGTGAAGCCTCGCTGGTAAAGGCCTTGGAAGATCATGGGATTGGTCGACCTTCAACCTATAGCTCGATTGTCGAAACGATTCAGACCAGGCAGTACGTCGAACAAGTCGAGCGTCGCTTTATCCCAACGGAAATTGGGATCGCGGTGAACGATATTCTCGCTGAGAATTTCAAAGACATCATGGATCTAGCTTTTACTGCGTCGTTAGAAAGCCAACTCGATCGGGTCGCCGAGGGCGGTGAAGCTTGGGTGGAGGTGCTACGCAAGTTTTATGGCCCATTTGCTGCAGAACTGGCTTTGGCAGAAGAGCGCTTACCGAAACTAGAAACCCGGGATGAACCCACCGATGAAATTTGCGAACAATGTGGGCGGCCGATGGTGATTAAAACAGGTCGTTTTGGCCGTTTCGTATCGTGCAGTGGTTATCCAGAATGTAAGACGACGCATCCTATCTATAAAGAAACCGGTGTGCTTTGTCCCAAGGATGAGGGGAAAGTCGTCGAGCGGCGTTCGCGGCGCGGCCGGACATTTTATGGCTGCATGAATTATCCCAAGTGTGATTTTGTTTCTTGGGATCCGGTCGCTGCATCGCCGTGTCCGGTGTGCGGTGCTTATGTCACCGTCAAGCACAAACGCGGTGGGGCGGTGCTCTTCACCTGTAGTGCCGCGAAAGAGCACGATTGTTCGGCACTGGGTGCAAAGGAAGGGGACGAAGAAACCAGCGAGCATGAATGATGCTCCAAGGAAAGCGCCACTGCTGGTTATTGGTGGTGGCTTAGCGGGCTGCGAGGCAGCTTGGCAGATTGCTCAACTCGGTGTCCCTGTTGAGTTGTGTGAGATGCGCCCGCACCGCCGCTCGCCCGCGCATGTGAGCGATGCGCTGGCTGAATTGGTGTGTAGCAATTCATTGCGCGGAGCCGCACTCGAGAATGCGGTCGGCTTATTAAAAGAAGAGCTGTTTGTGCTCGACTCTCTGATTATTGCGAGCGCACGACAGACCGCCGTGCCGGCTGGTGGAGCCCTTGCTGTTGATCGAGAATTATTCGGGGCAGCGGTTGAGGCGCGTTTGACGGCTCATCCCCTGGTGACGCTTCGTCGTGAAGAAGTGACCACGTTGAGCGAAGATCGCTCAACGATCGTTGCGTGTGGTCCCTTACCCTCAGACGCCTTAGCTGCAGAGCTCGATGCGCTGATTACGAGGACGAGTGGTAGCGCGCAGGGACGTTTGCATTATTACGACGCCGCCTCTCCGATCGTCGAGACTGATTCACTCGACCGCAGTGTTATGTACGAGAAATCGCGTTACGACAAAGGCGACGGGAGTGATTATCTCAACATTCCGCTCGATCAGGCGCAGTATCGTCAATTTGTGACCGATCTGTGCCTGGCGCCCAAGCACGAACCAAAAGAATTCGAGGTCGATGCGCTCCAGGGAAAAATTCCCTATTTTGAGGGCTGTCTGCCGGTGGAAGAGATTGCTGCCCGGGGCGAAGACGCGCTACGTTACGGCCCGATGAAGCCGGTGGGGTTACGCGATCCGCAAACCGGCCAGACGCCTTACGCCGTGGTGCAGTTGCGTAAGGAAAACGCGCGGGCCAGTGCTTACAATTTGGTGGGCTTTCAAACGCGCTTGACCTGGCCCGCACAGAAAGCCGTTTTTGGCCGTCTACCGGGGTTAGAGAACGCCGAGTGGCTCCGGTATGGAGTTATGCATCGCAATGCGTTTCTCGACGCGCCCCGCTTGCTGACACCTGATTTCTGTTTACGGGGGAGACCGCATCTGCGCTTCGCCGGGCAGATTACCGGCGCCGAAGGCTACGTCGAAGCGGCCGCTTGCGGGCTGCTGGCGGGGCGTGCAGCCGCACGCGAGTGGTTAGGGTTAGCGCCGATCCCAACGCCTGCGGATACGGCGCTAGGCGCGATTGTGGCGCATTCGCAGAATACGGTGACGCCGAATTTCCAGCCCTCGAACGTGACCTGGTCGTGGTTTTCTCCCTTAGAAAAAACGATTCGTGACAAGCGCGAGCGCCGTCGCCAGCTTGCCGAACGGGCGCTTGCGCATATTGCTACCTACGCTGCTGCACATAATTTGCTCGAAGCACTGTAGTTCTAGCGATTATTGCCGATAGGTGGAGAGAACGAGCGTCTTGCTCGTCTTCTTGCCCTGTACCGATGGAAGGAACTCCATGAGCGCCCAAACCTCATTGCGGACCCTCATCGTCGATGATCAGCCCAGTCAATCACATCGTGAGACTGTTGTTGGTGAAACGCTCGCCCCGGCTCAGGCCGGTGCGCATGTTGGCACCAAACAAGCATCGACCATGAAGCTCTCAATCAACGTAGCCGAAGACCTCGGAGCTCGTCTCCGCCGTTTAGCGTTCGATCTGCGCGTTAGCGAAAGCTCGATCGTTGAAGTTGCCCTCGGCCTCCTCTATGAAGCTGGCGACGATCATGTCATTGCAGATATTCTGCGCTTGCGTGGTGCTAGCTTGCGGCGTAAACGCCAATAATTAGAAGGCCTTAGAAAAGAAAAATCACCACGCCTCGAGAGTTGCATAGAACTCGGAGGGCGCGGTGATTTTATTTTGCTCGAGGGGGCCTCTCCAGGAGCGGTGTGCTTTAGCCGGGGTACTTGGCTAGGAGTTCGTGGACTTGGTTTGACATTTGTAAGGCACTATTCCACTGACGTTGCCACATGTTTCGACCAAAGATCAGACCAACGCAACCGGCCTGCATCGCAATTTTTGCTTTGTGCAGCGTATCCGCATCGGAGATTTTGCTGCCGCCGGAAACGAGCACGAGCGTTCTGCCGGCTGCCTTCACGACGCGTTGCAGCGCGTCTGCTTCGGATAATTGCAGCGTATTGAATGGCTTGGGAGAATTCGCTGCTTTCGTGGCATCCCAAACCGGAACGTTCAACTTCACAATATCTGCGCCAACTTCGCAGGCAACACGAGCGGCGTATTCAATCGCGTAGAGCGAATCCTGGCCGCCTTTGGACTTGACTGCACTCCCGCGCGGGTACGCCCACACTACTAACGGCATGCCGAAGCGATCGCATTCACGGCGTACTTCATTGAGTTGCACGATATCATCTGCTTGCGCGGTGCTGCCAACGTAGAGCGTGTAGCCAACTGCATCGGCGCCGAGGCGCACGGCATCTTCGACGGATGAGGTCAGTGGACTAAAGGCATCATCATCTGAGGGGATATTGGTTTTGCCATTGATTTTGAGTAGTAAGGGCACGCGTCCAGCAAAGTGCTGATGATATTTCTCGGCGAGTCCGATGTGATAAGCGATTCCCGAAAATTTGCCTTCAACCGCTAGCTTGAGCACCCAAGCCGGATCCAGTGCGTCGGGATTATCGAAGAAATCGACAGGGCCATGCTCGAGGCCTTGATCAATCGGCAACAACAAGAGCGTGCCGTTTGCCGGTCCATGTTCGTACATGAGGCGATGTAAGCGGGTTCGTTTTCCCGTGGATAAGTGTAAATCGTCAAAGGTTGGTCGACGCACGGCGGTTTGCATGCTTACTCCTCTTCGAAAGTTGGTTGCTTGCGCTCAGTTGCAGCCGTGGGTTCTCGTCCTCCCCTCAACGTCCCCCTTGTAGAGGTAAGGTGCGGGGGGAGTTGTAATCGTGGTGCCCATGCGATTCGGAGCGATCGATGTTGGAACAAATTCGATCCATGTGATCGTTGTCGAGATCGATCCGTACGTCGGGTCTATTCACGTCGTGCTAAAAGCACGCGAAATGGTGCGCCTCGGTGCTGGCGATGCTCTCAAACATGCCCGCTTAGGGAAGAAAGCTATCGCTCGCGGCGTTGAGGTGCTGGTCAATTTTGTCGAGCGCGCTCGGGCTGCCCAGGCTCAGGATGTGCGGATTGTCGCGACCTCAGCCGTGCGCGACGCGGGCAACCGCGCTGATTTTCTTCAGGCGGTGTACGAGCGCACCGGCTGTCGGATCGAGGTGCTTTCGGGGCGCGATGAGGCGCGTTTGATTCATTTAGGTGTCAGCCGTGGAACGTTGCTCGACGAGCGTCTCGCGTGTATTCTCGATATCGGTGGTGGCTCAACCGAACTTATTGTTGCTGATCATCACCGAACGTATCAGCTCTTGAGCTTACCCTTGGGCAGCTTGCGCATGTACGAGCAATTCCGGCGTGGTGATGAAGTCAATATGCCTGCATTGACCGCCTTTTTGCGTGAGCAGCTCGAGCCGGTGTGCGCGCCTTTGCGCAGTGGCGAATCGTTGCCGGGCAATGCGCATCTGGAAACGATCATCGGGACATCGGGCACGTGGCTTGGATTGGCGGCGTTAGACGCAGCTGAGCGCGGGGAAGTTTTTGTCCGTTCGCGCGGTGCCGAACTGACCTTGCCGCGCATGCAGATGCTGCAGAAGCGCATGCTTGCTTGCACGCCCGAGCAACGGCGCGCATTGCCTGGGATGAATCCTCGGCGCAGCGATATTATTGTGGCAGGCAACGCTGTCGCGATTGCTTTGCTCGAGGCGCTGGGTCAGAATGTGGTCCACATTTGTGATCTGGCTCTGCGCGAGGGCGTGATCGCGGATTATTTGCAACAAAATCACGACCGAGTCAAAGCCTTGGGCGATGAGCGTTTGCGCCGGCTTGACGCGGTGCGGGAACTGGCGGGAAAATTTCGCGGTGATTTGGCTCATGAAACGCGGGTGGCTGATCTGGCGCTGAGCCTCTACGATGGACTGAAAGAATTACCGCCTCTGGTTGAATTTGTCGAGCGTGATTTGCTGTTTGCAGCGGCAATTCTTCACGATGTCGGTCGAGTGATTCAGGTGAGTTCGCATCATAAACACAGTGCGTATATCGTGCGCAATGCAACCTTAACCGGTTGGAAGCCCCGCGAACAAGAAGTTGTCGCGCTCTTGGTTCGGTATCATCGCCGCTCCTTACCCAAGATGACGCATCCTGAATATCTCGCTTTGGATCCGCTCGTGCGAACGATTGTTGATCGACTCGCGGCATTGCTGCGCATCGCCGATGCTTTGGATGCCCGTCATCAGGGGCGGGTCAAAGCCGTTCATGTGCAGCGCGAACGCGGTCGTTGCCTTGTGAGTGTGCAGTCCGATGGTGATGTTGCATTTGAGGTGATGTCAGCGCGGGCGAAAGCCGATTTATTCGTGCGTGCATACGGCGTGATGCCGGAGTTTGTTGTACATCCCACTGCTGAAACTGGAGAATCGCGCTGATGTCGCAGCCTGCTCCCCCAAAAATCTTGATCGTTGAAGATGATGCGGCCATTGTTCAGAGCCTGCGTTTTAATCTCGAACGCAATGGCTATCAAGTCTTTTTAGCGGGTGACGGGCGGCTTGGCGTCAGCTTGGCAGCGCTCGAAAAGCCGGATTTGGTTATTCTCGATATAATGTTGCCTTTGCTCGATGGGCTCGAAGTCTGCAAGGAAATTCGCAAGATCTCGCGTGTCCCGATTATTATGCTGACCGCGAAAGATCAAGAGATTGATAAGGTTCTTGCACTCGAATTGGGCGCTGATGACTATATGACCAAGCCTTTTGGTCTGCACGAATTTATGGCCCGGGTACGGGCCAGACTGCGACGCCATGCGGTGAGTGAAACTGCGTCCGAGCAGATCACGGTCGGTGAAATCGTTCTTGATCCGGTTGCGCAGCAGGTCACGGTCTCGGGGAAAATCATCCCCTTAGCACCGAAAGAGTTTAGCCTGTTACAAATACTCATGGAAAATCGCGGGCGTGTAGTGACGCGTCAAACGCTTTTGGATAAAGTCTGGGGGTATGATTTTGATGGCGATCAACAGACCTTAAGCGTGCATATTCGCTGGTTACGTGAAAAAATCGAAGCGGATGTAACGATGCCGCGGTATATTGTGACGATTCGCGGGCGTGGCTATTTATTTCGTCATTCCGAAGATGCCAAGCCCGCGCTGGCTCGACCCGCCGAGGCGGCATGAGTTCGTTAGCGCAGGTCGTTGGAGTGGGCTTGTTGAGCCTGGGGATTGGGTATTTTATCCCTCGCTCGCGTGATGTCTTAAATCGAGTTGAGCCTTTGCCGATAGACGAAGGCGGCTCAGAGCTGGATGATGTGTTCAGCGTTTTTGAGGAAGTGTTCGCTGCGTTGCCGGTTACGGCGTTGATTGTCAATGCGCAGCAAGAAATTATTCATGCGAATCCGCAAGCCACGATCCTCTTTGGTCGCACTCATGCCCAGATACTTGGGCGGGCTTTGGTTGAAGTGACTGGCTCGTATGAATGGGAGCAGCTGATTACCGAAGCGCAGCAGGGTGAAGAAATCTCCCGCGTGCTATCGTATCATTCCGCGCAGCGCCATGCGACGCTGCGAGTTTTGGTTAAACAGCTGCGTGATCAGTCGATTTTATTGGTCGCGTTTGACGAAACTGCGATCGCAGATGCCAAGCGTGTGCGGCGTGAATTTTTGGGCAATATTTCGCATGAGCTGCGAACGCCTTTAGCCGGGATGAAGCTCATGATCGAAACCCTCAACAGCGATGACGAAGCTCAGACTCGAGCATATTTTTTCCCGCGTCTCGCGCGTGAGATTGATCGCATGGTCGAATTAGTCGAGCATCTACTCGAAGTAGCGCGTTCGGAAGCGGGGCAAATTCGTTTGCAGAAGCAGAAGCTTCAGCTGTCGTCGCTGGTTCGAGAAACGCTCGAAGTACTGGAGCCGCGTTTGAAAAAGCGTGGTCTGAGCTTGGTGTACGAGCTTGAGGATGTTGTGCTCGAGGCTGATCCAGCTCGCTTGGCGCAAGTCGCCATTAATTTTGTCGAAAATGCGATGCGACATACACCGGTCGGTGGAGTGATCACGGTGGCGACGCGTCAAGAAGCAGACGAAGCAGTGTTCGAAGTTCGCGATACGGGGGCGGGGATTCCATATAAAGATTTACCGCATCTGTTCGAGCGGTTTTATGTTGTCGATCGTTCGCGCGCAAAAGACCGAGGGGGTCTTGGCGTGGGCTTAGCGATCGTCAAGCGCAATATCGAAGCTCACGGTGGCCAAGTCAGCGCGGCCTCAGAGTTCGGCCACGGATCAACGTTCACGGCACGACTCCCGTTGAACGGATAGCTCGCTAAGAAGGGCGAGAATCAGCGGGCGGCGAGAATCGAACTCGCGACTTCTGCTTGGAAGGCAGAGGCATTACCACTATGCAACGCCCGCAAAATCTTGAGGTGGGCTTCATCAGTGGAACGGTGCTTCCTGTGGGGTTTCGGCAAAAGGTAGCTCACAGCTAAAAATGAAGCTGGTTGCCAGTATCATGGTTGAGTGTGGCGTAGAGCAACTCTGCGTCAGGAGATGAGTTTTGGATTTAGCTGTACCAAGGGTCCGTACATCTTCATATGGATCAGATACCGGGTCATTAGCTTCACCTACCGCGGGGGGGAGCTTTGCGGCTGATGTTGGAGCGAAGCTTGGAGCTCATAGAGCCCAGCTCGACTGTCATGGAGATCGAATACGCCGCGCAGAGGAAGAAAGTTACCTGCTCAGGGACGTTGTATCAGAACACCGAGGACAGGTGATCGCCTCGCATGGCGCCCTTAAAAAACAAATTAGTTCATTACGGGCCGCACTGACCGCGCAAATGGCAAAGACAAATGAGCTGCAGAGCAAACTCGATGTCCAAACACAACAAACAGATTTAGTTCGAAACGCTCTCATTGTGCAAGCGCAACAAATGCACGAGCTACAACTCCAACTGTTAGCGCTACAAACCCAATTTAATCGTTTGCTTGAGCTTCATGTTGGGGGGACACTCACCGTTTCTTAACACGTAGAGTGCTAGACTGGGCAGGGAGGGATTCGAACCCCCGTAGCGCTTTCGCGCGATGGATTTACAGTCCATTGCCTTTAACCACTCGACCACCTACCCGCAGCCCCGTTCCGTTAGGTTCTCACTTGAGCGGTTCCTTCGGGTTTACACTTGCGGTAATCAGGGCAGTGAGCACGCGGTCGAGATCGTCACTCGTGATGCGGTGGTTGGTGAAGTTGAAGCGCAAGGCCAGGTTGCCGTCGATGCGGGTGGTCGATGCGACGACCTCGCCGCTGAGCTGCAGGCGAATCGCTAAGGCTTCGTTGATCTGGTTGAGCTCGAGCGGATCGGATGCGCCGTCGTTATAACGCGCACAGACGATATTGAGCCTAACGGGCGCCAGCAGCTCGAAGTTGGGCAAAGCGGCAATCCGTTCTCCTAACTCCTCTGCGAGCGTGCAGTTCATGGTCACGACTTGACCGAGTCGCTCGAGGCCAAATTCGCGCATGGTAAACCACACCGACAAAGCCCGAAAGCGGCGCGACAATTCGATCCCAAAATCACAAAACCAAGGATCGCCGCCCGCTGTCCCCTGCTGTTGTCGTGCTAAGTAGGCGGCTTTGTCGGCAAAGGTCTGAAAGTGGGTTTGGCGATGCGGCGTGAGCATCAAGCCAGCGCCGTACGGCACTTGCAGCCATTTGTGGAAATCGAACGCCAGCGAGTCGGCCAGTTCGATGCCTCGCAGGAAGTGGCGATGGCGTTCGGAGAGGATCGCCAATGCTCCGAACGCGCCGTCTACGTGGAGCCAGAGCCCGTGTTGACGCGCGCAGGCAGCTAGTGCTGGCAAATCGTCGCTCGCGCCGGTGTCGACGCTTCCGATGGTGGCCGAGAGGAAAAATGGTGTGAAACCCGCTGCCCGGTCTGCTTGAATGCGCGCTTCGAGCAGGGCGGTATCGAGGCTTCCGCTGGCGTCGGTGGGGATAAGCCGCAGCGCGCTTGTACCCAGGCCGCTAATATCGAAGGCGTTGCTCAGGCAGTGGTGCACGTTGCGGCCGGCATATCCCACGAGGCGTTTCTCGCCCACTCCGGTGGAGCGCACGTCGCTGCCGAGCGCGTGGGTCCGCGCCACCAGCAGCGCGTCGAGCGTGGCGACAGATGTGCCGCTGGTGACGATGCCGCTGCTGTCGGCCGGGAAGCCGAAAATATCGGCCCACCAGCGGATGACCCCGCGTTCGACGTAGGTTGCAGCGTGATCGCGTCCACCGGTATTGCTATTGATGCTGGCTGCGAGCATTTCCGCGAGCATCCCACTAGGAGTGCCCCCGCCGTGGACCCAGCCGAAGAAGCGCGGATGGCGGTTTCCTGTAGCGTAAGGTGCGATCAATCGCTGGAAATCAGCGTGGACGTCCTCGAGCGGCGTGGCGTTGCGGGGCAGCGGAGCTTGGCTGAGGGCTGCTTGCACATCGAGGGGGACGGGTTGCCAGACGTTGCGTTCGCGGATGGTTGCGATGTCGTCAATGGCAGAATCGAGCATGGCGTGCGCTTGCTCGCGGAAACGCTGCCAATCTTTGGGGTCGAGCATAGCGACTTGCTTTTGGCGCGCAGCCCCAAAAGCATTGCTACGCTGCTGGTGCTGCGGTCCCCAGCGGGTAGGGCGGTGGGGCTGCTTGCGTTTGCTGATTTTGTTGGCTCGACGCAGGGTTGTTGCGTTGCTGCGCGTTGGGCTGGATATAGTCAGCTCTGGGCGGGTTGAAGAGCGCGGTGACGGGGCCGGCTAGCGCGGTGCTGGCGATGATCGAACCGCGATCAAACTGGTTCGGTTGAGGATTATTGCCCTGTTGAAGCCAGTCAACAGGTATTTCGCCCTGGGCAAACTTCTTTTCGGTTCGTTTAGAACCAAAATACGAACCCAATTCAAAGACACCGGTATCGAAGGCGAAACTGATCAAGACAACGATCAAAAAATGCGTCAACGCTTCGGGATTTTTTGCAAAGAGAGCAATTCGGCGCATGGTTGTATGTTTGACTTCGCCCCAACCGGTAATTTTGGTGTCGCGACCCGAGAGAAAATCGCCAAGATCGCGATCGTACACCCGGCCGTCCTTCATCACGATCTGCCCATCACTGTTGGTTGGCACGATCCGCACATTATCGCAGATGAGGCCATCTTTTTCGTGGTTTTCGAGCGGCCCAATAGCCTCGTCGTGGTAATTATCGCCAAACCACGAGCGCTTCGTTTGCGCCACGAGCTGCCTGCCGTCGGGGCTGACCTGGAGATTGCGAATATGCACGCTCGGACCAACCAAGACCCGAACCACCCGCTCCCAAAATAGCCCCGATCCAATTGCCCCCATACTGCCTTAATGTTCCCGCGCAGCTACTTAGCAAGGCAAGCAACTTGCCGTTTTGCGCATCGGGTACAAGTAAAGATGCATGATAGATGCGTTGCTCGCGGCCGGTGATCTGGGGTTTGATGCACTCAATGCAGGGTGGATGTGGCCACGACATGCGTCGACCGAGGAATTGCACCCGGCCATTATAAAGCTTGGCGCTGACGCGCACGATCCGACCCTCGACGATCACGCAACGTCGCTCTATACGGTGTCGAAGCATCACCATTTATCTCAGAGTTTTTCCCGCTTAGAGCGAGGGAAATTGTCAGCCAGCGATCAGCTGCAGCTCAAACGCGATATCGCCGCATCGATGCGTAACACCGTCAATCCAGAGGCGCGGAAGATCAAGGGCTTGCAGTCAGATATTGACCGGAAAATTGGTAAATTGGATGCTATGCGCGCGCGCGATAGCGTGCTTGGTGCCGAAGATCTCGAGAAACTCGAGAAATTGCATCAATGCCGTAGCATTCTCAAGAGTCTGAGCGAGATGCTTGTGCAACAGCAGAATCGCTTTAAAAAGCTCGACAACGATTACCAGATTTTTACTGGTGGCGAGCGTTTCCGTCGCAATGCCTGTGACTTTGGCTCG
Organism: uncultured bacterium; assembly: GCA_903829325.1. GTDB lineage: Bacteria > Vulcanimicrobiota > Vulcanimicrobiia > Vulcanimicrobiales > Vulcanimicrobiaceae > CAIKPM01. The sequence goes on along the minus strand of CAIKPM010000045.1, from coordinate 79,286 downwards.
GCCGCGTGGCGCGTGTATTCAAACCATCGCATTAAAATTATCAGTACGGTTACAGCCTTATTGGTGTGCTCTACCATCGCCGCATATCTCAAGCGTTCAAAGTAAGCAGCAAAACAAGCGTCTGGCGCAGAACGGGCCGCGCATGAAAAAGCAAATCGTGGGGATTCTTGGCCTAGGTACCATGGGCACGGCGATTGCCGATGGCCTCTTGCGTTCCGGTTGGGCGCAACGAGTTCTGGGCACGCGTAAAAAGACTGCACTCGCGCCTGATACCCAAGAGCGGCCTGCTCTCGAATTGCTCGCGAGCAACCGCGAATTAGCCCAGCGCAGCGATATTATCGTGTTAGCGGTCAAGCCGCATCAAGCCCGAGCCGTGGTGAGCGAAATTGCCGGCGAATTGCAGGGAAAAACGCTCATTTCGGTGCTCGCGGCGATCGAAAGCGCTGATCTTGAGGCTTGGGCACCTGGGTGTCAGATCGTGCGGACTATGCCGAATACCCCGTGTTTGATCGGTGCGGGCATGACGGTGATCGCCCGCGGAGCAACTTCCGCCCCAGAGGCGCTCGCGCTCACTGAGCAGCTTTTCGCGCCCTTAGGGCGTACCGCCGTGGTCGATGAAGCCTTGATGGACGCGGTAACGGGCCTTTCGGGCTGCGGCCCGGCCTACGTGTTTCTCATGATCGAGGCCTTGAGCGAAGCCGGGGTAAAGCTCGGGATCGATCGGAAAACCTCCACCCTGCTTGCGGCGCAAACCCTTTTGGGGGGAGCCCAAATGGTGTTGCAACGCGGCGAGCATCCCGCGAAGCTCAAGGACGAAGTCACTACCCCCGCTGGTTGCACGGTCGATGCGTTGATGGCGCTAGAAGATGGGCGTTTGCGCAGTACCCTCATTCGCGGGGTAGTGGCTGGCGCAGAGCGGAGCAAAAGCCTGCGCGCGCAGTAATTATGCTGTGCAGAACGAACCCTTGCGCGGCAATGAAAACCGCCGAAGCATATATCGACGCCGAACACACCTTTGGAGCGCACAACTATCATCCGTTGCCGCTAGTCGCGGTTAGTGCGCAAGGTGTCTGGGTAACCGATGTTGCGGGTGGGCAATACCTCGACTGCATCAGTTCATACTCGGCGCTCAACCAGGGCCATAGCCACCCACGCATTGTCCGGGCGCTCACCGAGCAAGCCGGTCGGCTGGCTCTGACGTCGCGGGCTTTTCACAATGATGTGTTGCCCCGTTTCCTCGAGAAACTCACCGACTATACAGGCTTTGAGGTCGCGCTACCGATGAATACCGGCGCCGAAGCCACCGAGACGGCAGTCAAACTGGTCCGCCGTTGGGGGTATCGGGTCAAGGGCATCCCGGCGGATAAGGCTGAGATTATCGTGTGCCATCGTGCCTTTCACGGGCGTACGACCGCGGCTATCGCGATGTCGAGCGACGAAGAATATCGGCGCGATTTTGGTCCTTTCCCCGCCGGTTTCGTGCATGTCGCCCATGGCGATATCGCCGCGCTGGCTGCGGCGATTACCCCCTACACTGCCGGTTTTGTGCTCGAACCGATCCAGGGTGAAGGCGGCGTCAATGTCGCGCCCGAGGGGTACTTGCGTGCGGTTGCCGAGCTCTGCCGTCAGCAGAACGTGCTCTTTGTCGCCGATGAAATCCAGACGGGGTTCGGTCGTACCGGAGCACGTTTTGCGTGCGATCACGAGGACGTTCAAGCTGATGTTTTGGTCGTCGGTAAAGCCTTAGGTGGAGGGGTGTATCCGGTTTCAGCGGTGTTAGCGTCACGCGCGTTGATGTCGCTCTTCGAGCCTGGTAGTCACGGCAGCACCTTTGGCGGCAACCCCTTAGCGGCTGCGGTAGGGATCGCGGCGCTCGAGGTCATCGTCGAAGAAAAACTCGCGGAAAAAGCCGCTTTGCGTGGGCACGAATTGGTCACGGGCATCCGCAACCTCAATCTCCCTAGCATCCGCGAAGTCCGCGGTCGTGGCTTGCTGATTGGTATCGAACTCACTCTTCCAGCCCGCAGTGTCGCGGAGGCGTTACTCGCCGAAGGAATCATCGCCAAAGACACTCACGAAACCGTGCTCCGTCTTGCTCCCCCGCTGATTATCACCGCAGAAGAAATCGCGCTGATTCCGCCCGCCTTAGCGCGAGCGCTCAGTCACGCTGGGGGATAGGCCGGGGCTCGTTTACGCGGTTGCTGCCTCGTAGAGCTGCTCGAGCGTCTCGTGCGTGATCGGGCGCTCTAGGTCCGGGGTGGTTGTGTAGGAGAGGCACAGGATCTCGCGGGTGCTCGCCTGGGTCAGCGGACTGACTCGGTGCAGGGTGGTATCCGCGCGGAGGAGGTACACGGTATCGCTGGCTGGGTGGCGTTTCTGCGCCGCATGCTCGGTGAGGTGCTGGTGAATCTGCGGCTGGGCTTTGTTCCAAGGGATATTGGGGATACATTCGAGGCTTCCACCGTGTTCGGGTGGGGGAGCGCTGTTCACCCAGATTAAGGCGAAGGCGTAGTCGTCCCAGTGCCAGCCGTGGGTGTCGCCCGGTTCTTCGAACCTTGTGGCGATGTATTCTTCCGGTAGATACGGTACCGGATGGATCGACTGGGTGGTAACGCTGCTCAGCAAAGCGAGCAGGGTAGGGTTGCGGTAGAGCGCGGGAATCGTGTTGCCAGTGGCCTCGATCGCCGCTCGACCGGCGAGGCGATAACGGCGGGGCGAATCGTCGGTCGCCTTGATCTGCACATCAACCCGGCGGCCGTGGTGGTCGAGAGCTGCCTGGGTGTGGGCGGCGACGGCGTGACGCCACTCCGGCGCAAAAGCGGCGGTGAGCTCGACGTAGCCCGTGGCTAAAAATGTAGCGGCAAGCGCTGCGGTATCAACGGCAGCGAAGGTGAGGGCGGGCAGGTGAGCGGTTGAATGATGGGCGTCCACGGCGGTGCTCTCCATTCCCTGAGAGAGTATTCCCTGCGGAGATTATCAGCGTTTTGTGTTGACAATGCGATAATTTGATACATAGATCATAGCAAGGGAGCGTCGTTGGCGCGCCATTGTTTCATCTGGAGGTTCGTTGTGGCATCAGTGTCGGGCTTGGCCGCTAAAATTCGCGAGTATTCATTTCCGACGCTTTCGCGCGGGTTGGGTGCCGCTGAAGGAGCTAACGGTATTCATCTCACGAAAGATCAGATTGAGAAGCTTGATAGCAAAATCAAAACCGCGTTGACAGATACGTTTAAAGCGGGTAGCGATCACGGCAAGAAAGAGGCGTCGGTTGGAATGTGGTCGTTTGTTTCGGCCTTGACGGCTGCTTCATTGACTGCTTTTGTGGTGTGGTATGTGATGCACCGTAAGACCCACCGTTTACGCGCCCAATTGGCGGCTCAAACCCCACAAAGTCAGCAGTACCAACAGTAAACTACTCTCGTCAGAAACAAACCCCAGATGAGCGCAAAGGCCTCGCCGCAATGTCGAGGCCTTTGCGCTCATCTGGGGTGGAGCAGTGTGCCTCGATGGATAGTTCGCCTGGAGTTCAGGCTAGGCGCCACCCGAATCAACCCGCTCATCACGATCGTTACGTGGTTGAGAGTGGACTCGATCTGGTTTTATTGGTCATTGGGGTGTTGTGCGCGACGCTGATGCAGACGCTCGACACCACGATCGTCAACGTCGCATTGCCCACGATTCAAGGTAATCTGGGAGCGAGCCAAGACGAAGGCGCGTGGGTTTTCACCGGTTATATCATTTCTGCAGTGATCGTCATCCCCTTGACTCCGTGGCTACAGTTGCGTTTTGGGCGGCGCCAGTATTACGCAACCGCCGTGATCGGTTTTACCATAGCATCCATATTTTGCGGTTTTGCGACCAATATCACCGAGTTGATCGTCTGGCGGATCATTCAGGGGCTTTTCGGAGGCGGTTTAATCGCAACGGCACAAGCGACGTTGCGGGATACGTTTCCCCCCGAGAAGCTGGGGGCATCTCAAGCCATTTTTGCTTTGGGGGCGATAGTCGGGCCTTCGATTGGGCCGACGATTGGGGGCTGGCTCACCGATAATTTTTCGTGGAATTACGTCTTTTTTATCAATATCGTGCCCGGCACGTTCGCCGCGACGATCTTGCTCTTACGCCTGAAAAACCCAACTGACCCCAAGCGCATTCCGGTCGATGGTATTGGCCTGGGTTTGCTCGCCTTGGGCTTGGGCGCGCTTCAATACATTCTCGACGAAGGACAGCGCCACGACTGGTTCAGCGACCCGCTTCTGGTGTGCCTGGCGCTCGTCGCTGCGAGTGGCTTGAGCGCGTTCATCGCGTGGGAGCTTTGGGGCACGAATAATCCGATTGTCGATTTGCGCGTGCTGCGGCATCGAGCCGCTGCCGCAGGCGCGGCGTTGGGGTTTATGATGGGTGCCGTGCTCTTTGGTGCGACGATTATTCTGCCGCAGTACGTGCAAGGGTTGCTCGGGTTCACTGCGACCCTTTCGGGCGAACTAATCTTTGTGCGGGCTTTTTTCATCGCGCTCGGCACGCCGATTATGGCGCGATTGGTTGGGAGCGGTCGCATTGACGCGCGGATCTTAATAGCGCTCGGTTTTGTTGGGGTCGGGATTTCGCAGTGGTGGTTAGGCTTGGTCACGACCACGGGAAATACTTTGGGCAGTTTGCTCCCACCGTTGATCTTAGGCGGAATAGCAATTTCTTGTATCTTTACTCCCTTGTCGATCTCGGTGTTGCGCGCGTTGCCTCAAGCACTCGCGCCCAAAGCCGCTGCCTTCCAGAGTCTCTCGCTGCAGTTAGGCGGTTCGTTTTCCACGGCGGGGTTGATTACGTTACTTGCGCGTCGCAGTGCTCTGCATCTCTCACGACTGGCTGGCGCGATCAACCCAACCCGCCTGCCGGTGCAGACTGCTTTGCAGCATCACGCTAGCGTCGGGCAATTAGCGGCCTTGGTGGAGAAGCAGGCCACGGTGCTGGCGTATGCTGATTGCCAGTACGTGCTGGGGGCTTTGACCTTTCTGTTGTTGCCCTGTGTCCTGGTCTTGCCGCGGTATCAGCAGAATGCCGGACCGATTGAGATCTCGGCTGAGTAATCCGGAAGGCACAGAGCGGACGCGATTCGAACAGCAGGGCCTGTGACCGTATCCGCTGTGCAAAGCCACCGTGTCCTCATGTCGCCTGAGCAAATTGATCGCATGATCGCTCGGCTTGCTCATCAGATTCTCGAGCCCGAAGATGCGCAAAAGGGGTTCGTCCTGTTGGGTATTCGCCGTGGTGGCGAAGCTCTCGTCCGACGCATCGCGAGTCGGATCGAAGAGATGTCCGGCCAAGCTCCGGACATCGGCTTTCTCAACGTCAATTTATATCGCGACGATGACGTGTCGCGCAGTTTGCCGGATTCTGAGATTCATGGTGATATCTCCGGCAAAATCGTGATCCTGGTCGACGATGTGCTGTATACCGGTCGTACGGTGCGTGCCGCGCTTGATGCGGTGACCGATCTTGGTCGTCCGCAAGCCATCCGCTTGGCTGTTCTCGTTGATCGTGGCTTGCGTGAATTACCGATTCAAGCCGATTACGTGGGACGCTCTATTCCGACCAATCGGCGGGAACATGTCATCGTCAATGTTGCGAAAGCCTTCGCAGCTACCGACGAAGTCGCGATTTCCCTTATCAACGAGGAATGACCGAAGCCCGGCGTCCCGCGAGCTTACTCGATCTCGACGATCTTTCGCCGGCAGAGCTCTTGGATTTACTAGCCCGAGCCGACGATTTTACCGATAATGCGCAGGCTCGTGAGCTCTTACGAGGCGTCCCGGTGCTCAATCTGTTCTTCGAAGCGAGCACGCGCACATACACCTCTTTTGTGCTGGCTCAGCAACGCGTGGGAGCCGATATCGTCACCTTGCCGCCAGGTGCCTCAAGCTTAGGCAAGGGCGAGACGATCGCCGATACCGCGTTGACGCTCGCCGCGATGAATATCCGGGTGATTGTGACCCGGCATCCGGCTTCGGGCTTCCCGTATCGCTTAGCCGAAGCGTTCGCGGGACACGTGATCAACGCTGGTGACGGGCGACACGCTCATCCAACGCAGGCCCTGCTCGATTTGATGACGCTTCGTCGTGAATTCGGACAGATTGCGGGCTTACGGGTTGCAGTGGTCGGCGATATCTTGCACAGCCGCGTGGCGCGCTCGAATATTTTGGGTTTGCGCATGCTTGGCGCTCAGGTGACGCTGGTGGGACCGCCGACGTTGCTGCCCGAGAGCATGGCAGTGTCTGGCGTGCGGATTGTCCGCTCGCTCGAAGCGGTCTTGCCCGAAGTCGATGCGTTGATGCTGCTGCGGATTCAGCGCGAGCGTATCACCTCGGCTGTTCTGCCGGCTTTGGCGGATTACGCGCGCAATTATCGCATTGACGCCCGCCGTTTGGCGCTCTTACCGGCGCATGCGATCGTGATGCACCCTGGCCCGTATAACCGTGGCGTGGAGTTGACCGACGACGTCTTTAGCTCCAAGAGTTGGCGCTATGCTCAGCAAGTGGCGTATGGAGTCGCAGCGCGGATGGCGGTGCTCGATCACTTGGTGAATGGGAAAGGGCAACGCGCATGATGTTGGTGATTCGCGGTGGTCGCGTGGTGGACCCAAGTCAAGATCTTGATGGCTTGCGCGACATCGTTGTCAACGATGGACTGATCCATAGCATTCTTGATGCTGATGCCTCGAAGTTGTATCCCGATGCGCAAATCATCGATGCGAGCAATTTGGTTGTGGCTCCGGGCTTCATTGATATGCACGTGCATCTACGGGAGCCGGGCCAGACGCATAAAGAAACCGTGGCGAGTGGAGCCGCTGCCGCTGCCGCTGGCGGGTTTACTGCGGTAGCGGCTATGCCGAATACCGAGCCTGCTCTTGATACTCCGGAGCTTATCAGCGAAGTCAAGCGCTTGGCCGCAGCTGCGGGTCTGGCACGGGTCTACCCGATTGGGGCGATTACGAAAGGCCGGGCTGGTACCGAGTTGGCTCCGTTCTGGCGTTTGGCTGACGCCGGCGCGGTCGCGTTCAGCGACGACGGAGCGACGGTCGCGGATGCGCGCGTGTTGCGCCAGGCCGCGCTTTACGCGCGAGACGTGCCGGGTCCATTCATTTCTCATTGCGAGGATTGTTGCCTCAAGGGAGACGCCGTGATGAACGAGTCGTTGCGTTCCGCCACCCTCGGTTTGCGCGGTTCACCGGGCTTGGCGGAAGATATTGTGGTCGCGCGCGATGTGCTGATTGCGGGTGATGTGGGTCGCCCCTGGCATATCGCGCATGTCTCCACGGCTCGGAGTTTGGCCTTGCTGCGCTTTGCCCGCGCCCAGGGGATCGCGGTGACCTGCGAGGTGACCCCCCATCATCTCTTGGTGAGCGACGACGCCTTCGCCGATTTCACCGCCACCGCGAAAGTCAATCCGCCTTTGCGAGCGCAGAGTGATGTCGCGGCTCTCTTGGCGGGAGTGCGGGATGGCACGATTGACGCGTTTGCCACCGATCACGCCCCGCATACGCGCGAAGAAAAGGCGCTTTTGTTAGATGATGCACCCGTCGGGTTCACGGGGCTGGAAATTGCGGTGGGCGCTTACGCAGCTGCTCTGCCGGATCTGCCGTTACTGCGTTTTGTCGGGTTGCTCTCGACGAATCCAGCTCGCATCCTCGGAGTGCCCGGTGGCAGCCTTGCCGTTGGCTCTGTCGCGGACATAACGATCTTTGGTGAGCGGCCCTGGCAGGTTGATGTCCAACGCTTCTATTCGGGTGGAAAAAATACACCGTTCGCCGGTCGCACGTTTGCGCGTCGAGCGGTCATGACGATTGTCGGTGGTCGGATCATCATGCGCGACGGTGTGGTCGCCTCAGATTCGCCTTCTCTTGCTTGTAAAGGAGCTTTGCCATGATGCCTGCGACCCTTTTTCTGGCTGACGGCACGCGCTTTGACGGAGAAGCGCTTGGTCAGCCCGCCTTGGCGATTGGTGAAGCCGTTTTTTACACCGGCATGACTGGTTATGAAGAAGCTCTGACCGATCCGTCGTATGCCGGACAAATTCTCAACTTTACCTATCCCATGATCGGCAACTACGGGATATCCGGTCGTGCAGCCCAACATTCGCGGGCTTGTGTGGCGGGTGCGGTGATCAAGCGGATCGCGCGCAAGCCTTCACACTGGGCGCTGACTCAGGATCTTCCCTCGTGGCTTGAAGATCAGGCTGTGCCGACGATCATCGGAGTTGACACGCGTGCTCTGACGGTTGCTTTACGCGAGCACGGGACGATTTTGGGTGCCCTGGCTTTAGGTGAAGAAGCGCTGGCGACCGCCGAGCAGCGTTTGGCCGATGCGGTGCGAACCCGCACGACCCTTGGCCTCGTCGCGAGCGTGGCGCAGGCGAGCGCGCACACGCGGCATGGAGAAGGAAACGGGCCGCATGTGGTCTTGCTCGATTGCGGCGTAAAGCGGGCGATTCTGCGCGATCTGACGGCCCTGGGCGCGCGGGTCACGGTGCTTCGCTATGATGCTTCTGCGGAGCAAATTTTGGCGGAGCGTCCAGATGCGCTGTTTATTTCGCCAGGACCGGGCGATCCAACCGACTTGCCTGAAACGATCGCAACCTTGCAAGGGCTGCTCGAGTGCTTGCCGATCTTCGGAGTATGCTTAGGTCACCAATTATTGGCCCTAGCGTGCGGCGCTCGGACCTACAAGCTTCCCTATGGCCATCGTGGCGGAAATCAACCCGTGCAAGATCTGCAACGCAAAATGGTCTTCATTACCGCGCACAACCATGGCTACGCGGTCGATGGTGCGACGTTGCCGGCTGAACTCGAAGCCACGATGATCAATCTCAATGACAATACCAATGAAGGTTTCCGCCATCGCCGTTTACCGGTTGCGGCGGTTCAATTCCACCCCGAAGCCTCCCCCGGCCCCTACGACGCCCGCGCGCTATTTCGCGAATGGCTCGCCACGCTGAAAGTTGCTGCATAAGCGGGATCTAATCCGAAGGCGATTGGTGGACTGATAGCGTAAGAAGGAGGCGGCGGTCTTTATTGGTCCGTCTTTTTCCTGTGGGGCTTGGATGGCTAAGAAAGAACATCGAGTCATGATCGTCATGGCTTGTCAAGAATGTAAGCGTCGTAATTACAATACGCAAAAGAATAAGCAAAGCAACAGCGAGCGACTCGAGCTCAAGAAGTTTTGCCGTCATTGTCGCGTTACCCGACCGCATCGCGAAACGAAATAAAGGGCAGTAACTCAATTGGTAGAGTAGCGGTCTCCAAAACCGTTAGTTGCAGGTTCGAGTCCTGTCTGCCCTGCCAAATTCTCTTACCGAAAGTGGAACCTGATTCATGGCGAGCAAATCCGTGCAAGAAGCCAGAGCCCAGAGTTTTGCGCGTGGCCTCGTTTCGGAGTTTCGCCGGATCACGTGGCCCTCGCGTCGGGAGTGGGTTTCAGCTACCGTTTTAACCGTAGTGCTCGTGTTTGGGATCGGTATATATACCTACCTCATTGATCAAGCTTGCACCGCGGTCTTTTCCTTTCTCGTTCATCGCTAGAGAACCGTAAGGGTTCCCGCTCAGCCACGAAGGACAGCATGTCAGAGAATAATCCGATGGTCGAAGACGCCATCTTCGAGCCGGAAATTGCCCTCGAACCCCTCGCTGATGAAACCCCTGCTGAGGTTGATCTGGTCGCCGCCGAGGCTCTCGCGCGAGTTCAGGCTGCGAGCGCGCGAGCGGCTCAGAACAAGCGGCAATGGTATGTCATTCATACCTATTCCGGCTACGAGAACAAAGTGAAAGCGAATCTCGAGCGGCGTATTCATTCGATGAATATGCAGGAGAAGATTTTCCGCGTACTCGTTCCGATGGAAGACGAAGTCGAATTTAAAGACGGCAAGCGGAAAATTACGCCAAAGAAAGTTTTCCCTGGTTATGTCCTTGTTGAGATGGACATGGAAGACGGTTCATGGTACGTAGTTCGCAATACTCCAGGGGTCAGCGGCTTTGTTGGTAGCCCTGGTAGCGGCGAGAAACCCTTGCCCTTGCAAGATCAAGAAGTCAAGACCATCCTCAAACGTATGGGTATCGAGACTCCGAAACTCAAGCTCGATTTCAAAAAGGGCGATCACATCAAAGTGCGGTTTGGTCCTTTCCTCGACTTCACCGGCGTGGTGGACGATATCCAGCCCGAAAAGGAAAAAGTCCGGGCGCTTATCACCATTTTTGGTCGCGAAGCTCCGGTCGAGCTGGATTTCTATCAAATCGAGCGGATTTAGACTCTTTCATCGATCAAGCGCTTGGGGCACTGTTAGACAGTGCCCTTTTTTTATTTACAGGGTAGCTTCGGCAGCGCGCAGGACATTTTGCATCAGCGCGACGTTGGTGAGGGGGCCAACGCCGCCCGGCACGGGAGTTAGCTCGCTGGCAACTGGTGCAACGCTGGCGCTATCGATGTCACCTTTGAGGACGCCGTCCACGAACGTGGTGCCAACATCGATGACGACCGCTCCAGGTGCGATCATGTCGCCCTTGATGAGGCCAGGTACGCCGGTGGCACTGATCACGACTTCTGCGTCACGTAAGTGACGGCCGAGGTCTATCGTGTCTTTGTGGGTGACGGTTACAGTCGCGTTCTCTTGCAGTAGCAGTAATGCGACCGGCAAGCCTACGACGGCTGACTTGCCAACTACCGCGACACGCCGACCACGCAGAGGCCATCCTTTGGTGTGACGCAGCAGTGCCATGACCGCGAGCGGGGTCGCTGGGATAAATCCGTTGCCCAGCTGTCCACTGAGGCGCCCTTGCGAGGTGGGCGAGGCAGCGTCGACATCTTTGTTCACGGGCATTGCGGCAATGATTTCTTCGATCGACAGATGCGCAGGGAGCGGTTGCTGCAAGATAATGCCATGGACGAGTGGGTCGCCACCGAGCATTTCTAGCGCCGCGATGAGTTCGCTGCTGCTCGCATGACCGGGCAGTAAGCTGCGTTGGACACGAACCGCGCAGCGTGCACCCTCGCGTTGCAACGACGTCGCGTAGGCCTCGCTGGCTGGGTCGTCACCCACGAGGATAATCGCCAGGCACGGCTCGATGCCGCGCGCTATGAGCTTTACGCTTGAAGCGTGAACGCTGGTACGAAGAGTTGCGGCGAGGGCGCGGCCATCGATGGTCGAGGCGAGTCGAGCGGTGTTTTCTTGGAACATTCTTTCCTATCGTAAAGTCTTTCGCGCCAGGCTGCAACCATTCAAAGGCGACAAAGGTCTTGAGGGTCGGGCGCCAGAAGACGTGCCCGCATCTACCCTAAAGGTCTAGGCCCGCTTTCCAGCCCCAGAGCTGTCAGTCGACAACGTCGGGTGCGAGTCAGTACCGTTCATCACCGATAGAGAGAACTCCATTGTATACCGACGAAACACTTAGTTGCACCGACTGCGGAAACGAATTCGTTTTCAGCTCCGGAGAGCAAGAATTTTTTGCCGCCAAAGGCTTCCAGAATAAGCCAAATCGTTGCCCAGATTGCCGTTCGGCCCGTCGCTCACAGCGTTCAGGCCAGTCCAGCGGTGGTTATGGCGGCGGCGCTGGTGGTGGTAGCTACGGCGGCGGCGGTGGCGGCGGCCGCAGTGGTGGCGGTGCTGGCGCTGGTCGTCAACGTGAAATGTTCACGGCGACTTGCAGCCAGTGTGGCAATTCTGCGCAGGTTCCTTTCCAACCACGTAGCGATCGCCCCGTGTATTGCAGCGATTGCTTCCAGTCGGTTCGGCCCGCGCGCTAACTCAATCTGGTTGAGAACTGGAAAGGACCGAGCAACGCAGTTTGCTCGGTCCTTTTCTTATTGAGGTGCATCTGCTGCGAGAGCGACCACGGGAGCGAGGAAGACGGCGGTCGTGTGCGAAGCGCGTGAAGCGATGTCCGCTACGCAATCGCCTGTCATGAAAGAGATCCCTCCGAAGAGTGAGGATCTGTCCTCCTGGTATACCGCCGTTTGCCTCAAGGCGGAATTGGTCTCTTACGCACCCGTGCGCGGTTGCGTGGTGTTGCGCCCGTATGGCTTTGCGCTGTGGGAACGCCTTCAAGCCGCGCTGGATGTGCGTTTCAAAGAAACAGGGCACGAAAATGCTTATTTCCCGCTGTTGATTCCTGAGTCGTTGCTCGCCAAGGAAGGCGAGCACATTGAGGGCTTTGCTCCTGAAGTCGCTTGGGTCACCCAAGGTGGCGGAGAAACTCTCCCCGAGCGTTTAGCCATTCGACCGACGTCGGAAGTCATCATTGGCACGATGTACGCGCAGTGGATCCAGTCGTACCGCGACCTGCCGATTCTGATCAATCAATGGGCCAACGTGATGCGCTGGGAAAAAGCTACCCGTCCTTTTTTGCGTACGCTTGAATTTCTCTGGCAAGAAGGTCACACCGCGCATGCGACCGAGCAAGAGGCGCAGGCGGAGGCCGCCCAAATGCTTGGCATTTATCGCGAGGTGGCCGAGGGAACCGTGGCAGTGCCTGTGGTCGTTGGCGAGAAGAGCTCGAGTGAGCGCTTTGCTGGAGCCAATCATACCTTTTCGCTCGAAGCGTTGATGCCTGACGGGAAGGCGTTGCAATCGGCGACTTCCCATGAATTGGGCCAAAATTTCTCGCGCGCGTACGACATTACGTTCGCGGATACCGATCAGCAAGTCAAGCACGTCTGGACCACCTCTTGGGGGATGTCGTGGCGTATGCTCGGTGCGATGATCATGGTCCACGGTGATGATCGTGGCTTGCGCTTACCGCCGAAGATGGCACCGATCGAAGTGATGATTATCCCGATCGTTCGGGGAGAAGAACCAGCGGTGCTCGCGGCGGCGCAAGCCTTGGCGCAAGAATTGCGCGCCGCCGGGCGCCGCGTCCGCGTCGACGAGCGGGATGACAAAAAGCCTGGTTTCAAATTCGCCGATGCTGACATGCGGGGGATTCCCGTGCGTATCGAAGTCGGAGCGCGTGATCTAGCGAACGGTGAGCTGGTCGTGGTACGCCGCGACCAAGAGCGCGGTGCAGAGGGCACCAAGGTGACGGTTGCTCGCGATGCCATCGTGACGCACCTCGCAACGCTGCTCAATGAGATCCAGGCATCCTTGTTCGCCCAAGCCCAGGCCCAGCTCGCGCGTGGCTTGGTTACTGCCGAACACCGCGATGATTTCTTGCGTCTCTGCCGTGAGCGAGCTGGCTTGGTCGAGATCCCTTGGTGCGATCAGCCTGCCTGTGAAGCCGCCGTGAAAGCCGAAACCAGCGCGACTACGCGCAATTTGCGTCCTCTCGGAGTCGACCAGCAGCCCGCGCGTTGCGTTGCCTGTGGTGAGCCCGCGCGGGTACGTGCTTACTTTGCGCAGAGCTACTGATGGTGATGTCGTTTTTAGCGATTGCGTTCAGTAGCTTGGTGATGGCGCGCACCTGCGGCAATGATTTGGATTCAGCTAGAGCTATCGCCCAACAGGTATATGCGCACTTGCAACCAGCCCAAGTCCTCAAAATTACGGTCGATCGGGTTGGTGAACATCGCATTGCTGGAATGTTTGTATCTGGAGTCAAGTTTCATGTGCCGCTGACTCGGCGCGCCTTGACCGATGAAGTCGTGGGCTTGGTGCAGGCGACCTTTGCCGCGAGTACGGTTGAAGAAGTTGATGTGCGTGTGGTCGTACCCCTAACCGTTGGTCGGGGCACGGTTGTTTCGGGTGATAATGCTCTCCCGGTGTTTCGTGAGGTGTTTACCGTCACATCGCTACGCCGCGAGGCCTTGCCGGCGCTGCGTCAACGGATTGACACGAATCGTGGGATTTTTTGGGATGATTGGTTTCTGCATCAGCAATTGCTAACCGCCACCCCGTGAATATCGCCGTGTTTTGGTCCAGCCAGTTGCTCTTGGCGATGTTGCTCAACGCCGCGGTCCAAGCGATTCAGATTGGCTCGTATGCAGCTCGTCTCGCGGGTGTTGTTTCGGGGCGGATCGCAACCTCGATCTCCCTTTTCAATCTCTTTGTGACCGCGAGTCGCTTGGCTTCGCTGTTTTTAACCCCCATGCTCGGCGTGCTGACCGATCGTGCGGCGCAGGTGAGTCTCGCTCAGCCAGATCTTGCTCAGGCTGTGGTCTCACAATTTACTCTCCAGGTACGTCTCATCGTCGCCGCTGGCACCTTGGGTACGGCTTGCGGGGCGTTCTTATTGCCAACGTTTCTGTGGCTGTTTTTGCGCGGCATCCACGCGTTTGAGCGCACTGGCTCCGTGCCGCAAGCATTATTGCGGCTGACCGATCCGCGTGTGTTGCTGGCTCTGGTGCGTAGCCTGCGCCTACCCACGCGCGCGCGACTCCGGAGTCTATCGATCGCGGGCATCCCACGCCGCCTGTTTGTTTTCAATACGCTCGTGACCGGGATCTATTCAATCGGTGTCGTCGCGGCGTTTGTCGCGAGCGTCATCGACGTGAGACACCGCGCGACTGCGATTGGACTCTCGGGCCTGATCAACGGGATTGCGACCGTTTCTTTTACGCTGATCGTCGACCCGACTTCAGCCTATATCACCGACCAAGCCGCGCGCGGTGAGCGGCCGATTGAGCAAGTCAAAGCGATGGTTGCATATCTGGCTGGGACCGCCGTCCTAGGCACCATCCTCGGTCAGCTGCTGCTCGTGCCTGCCGCTCAAATCATCGCCTTTGCGGCGGCGGTGACAAACGGCAGTCACTAATTGCGGTACTTGTGCGCTGCGAGTTCCAGTGCTGCCCAAAGCGTTTTCGGTTCATTCACGGCAGCGGTAGCGGTCGCAGTATGTTCCTTGGCAATTCTATCAAGTTCGCTCATAAGGTTCGGACTGGGAGCTGGATTGGTTTTGGGAGGATGCATCGTGCTCGCTAAGGTGTGGAGCGCGTTCGAAGATATTCTCTTGATCATTGCGTCAAATAGCGTTACATAAAGCTGCTGCGAGCGCAAGAACTCAAGTCGTAGATCGCGTAAGTCTTTTGGGTGAATACTTGGAGTGTCATCGGACTTGTTGCACTGGGTGGGGCGCTTGGTTCGGTGGGGCGTTATCTGGTTGGGCAGTGGTTCCTCGAGCGTCTTGGTCCCGGGTTTCCCTGGGGGACTTTGAGTATTAACGTTGTCGGGGCTTTTTTGATTGGCGTCGTGCTACAAAGCGCGGCTAGTCGCATTGGGTTGAATCCGTATCTGCGACTGTTTTGTGCGACCGGCATCCTGGGCGGTTTTACGACCTTCTCGACCTTCGCTTACGAAATCTACACGCTAAGTGCAAGTACCCTCCCTTGGCAGGGGGTGCTCTACGCTTGTGTCAGCGTGGGCTTCGGCGTGCTCGCCGCGTTCGCTGGGGTCACGCTGGTGAAGGTGCTGTAGTCGAACAGTTGCTTACTATGGGAGCCCAGTGTGGTTTTCCCCAGGCTGCGTGCCTCTTGGTAGGCTCGCCCGAGTTTTGGGATGATTTGCACCAACAGCTCGACATCGAGCTGGGCAGCGTGCAGCTCCGCTCGTTTGCTGCGATCGACAGCAAACATATCACAGAGTAAATCTAGCGATGGCCAGCGTTTGTAGTCGAGAATTTCTTGTGCTGCTAGCATGGTGCAGGCAAACTTCAGACTAAGTCGATCCATCATCCCGGGATCGAGGCGGCTGAGCTCTTGCGCGAGCATGCGCGCATCAAACGCGGCGTTATGGGCGATGATGCAGCTGTTCGCTAGAAAGTCGAGCAATTGCGGGGCCTGTTTCGCAAAAAGCGGCGCAGCTTGGGCTTGGGCATCGGTGATGCCGTGTTTCGCTAGCGCCTTGGGGTGACTTGGCCGTTGCGGATTGCAGCGGAGCCGGAGGCTCGCTCCGGTCTCACCGCTGCGTGGATCAATGACGATCGCATAGAGATCGATAATCCGATCTTCGGCGCCCACGCCGGTCGTCTCAGTATCGAGGACGACAAATCGTGGCACGGTCGCTTACGACGCGACCGGATCGCCGATTGCGAAGCGTTGCTCGGCGTCTTCGGCAATATAGCGACCGATTGCCAAGGATGAGGTTGCCGCTGGTGAGGGCGCATTGCGCACGTGCATGATGCCTTCGGAGCCTTCAAAGAAGAAGTCGTCGACCATATCACCGTTAGAATCCATTGCTTGTGCGCGTACTCCTGACGGACCCGGTAGACAGTCTTCGGGGGTGAGGCTCGGCATATAGCGCTGGAGTGCCTTGACGTAGGCGCTTGGAAAAATATCCCGATACATTTCGCCGAAGCCGATTTTCCAATACTTGCTCATGACTCTCAGGAAACCGGGATAGGTGAGTGACTCGGCGAGATCACGCGGATTGATGGTCGTCAGGGAGTAGCCTTCACGAGCGAAGGCCAGCACCGCGTTCGGTCCGAGCCAAATCGAGCCGTCCATACGGGGGGTGAAATGAACGCCGAGAAACGGAAACTGCGGATCGGGTACCGGGTACACATTGGTGTTGACCAAGTGGCGCTTTTCAGGGCGCAAGACCAAATAATCCCCGCGGAAGGGTACGATTTTTGGATCGGTTTTGCCACCCGACATTTTCGCTAGGCGATCCGAATAGAGCCCGCCGCACGTGATCACGTAGCGAGCTTCGAAGCTGCCTTCGGGGGTGCGGATATCGGTGATCCCGTTCTTACGGGTTAAGCCGGTGACTTCGCGCCCGGTGTGAATCGTGCCACCCGCTTCGCGAACATCGTCGCCATAGGCCAGCGCGACCTGCGCCCAATCGACGATGCCGGTGACGGGTGACCAAATCGCTTTGATCCCGCGAAACGCTGGTTCACGTGCTTCGATACCCGCTGCATCAAGCAATTCTAGCCCTTCGATGCCGTTCTCGATGCCGCGTTGCATGAGCGTGTCGAGTCGGGGCAACTCTTCGGGTTCTGTTGCTACGATGAGCTTGCCAACATTTTTATAGGGGATGCCTTTACGCGTGCAATATTCCCAGGCGGCTTTGCGTCCTGCGACGCAGAGCCGAGCTTTCAGCGAACCAGGCGTATAATAAATGCCAGAATGAATAACGCCGCTATTGTGCCCGCTCTGATGGCGGCTCAAGGCGGGTTCCTTTTCTATGAGGACGAGCTTGAGGTGGGGATGGCGCAAAAGGAGGTCGCGCGCGGTCGCTAGACCGACAATGCCACCACCGACGACTGCAATATCATAGATCATACCAAGCCCGAGATTCTCCCGTTCAGACGCCAATCTCCCGCTTAAATGACGAGACCAAGCTTGGATTCTTGGAGAGAAATTAGTACGCGCCTTGGCCCAGGCAGACGACCGGAATCGTTTTGAGGATGATTTTCAGGTCGGATTGCGGCGTCCACGTATTGGTGTAGGCGATATCTAGTTGGATCCGCTCGTCGAAGTGGAGCTGAGCTCGACCGGAAACTTGCCAGAGCCCCGTTAAACCGGGGCGAGTTTGGAGGCGCTGTTCGGCAGCCGCGCGGCCGTGGCGCTCGATGCAGAGCGCGTGTTCCTTGACCAAGAGCGGGCGAGGCCCGACGATGGACATTTCTCCCCGCAGCACATTGATCAGGTTGGGGAGCTCATCCAAGCTGAGTTTGCGCAGGATCCGACCGATCGGCAGAATTCGTTTGTCGTCGCGCTGCTTTTGCAGAATCGGCTGAGGCAAACGCTCAGCTCCAACGATCATCGTGCGGAGTTTGTACATCCGATACACGTGCCCGTAACGCCCAACTCTTTCTTGGATACACATCGGATTGCCCGGTGATGAGAGGCAGATAGCCAGCATCGCGACGATCAGTAAGGGGCTGCTCACGAGCAAGACGGCCAGGGCGAAGACGACATCGAACGCCCGTTTTTGGGCTGCCCATTGATTGGGTACCGAGCGCACATCTCCACAAATGACAGGCCGCGAGCCAGCTAAAGCGGCGTGCGTATCAATGTTCATCATGGGCAAGCAGCTCTGATAGGCACAGTACACTCCTCAAGGGATGCGGTGTGTTCGCTTCACAAAATGAAAATACTTTTGGATCGATGCGTTCAGGAGCGAAAGCACGCCGGTGAGTCGAAGCGCAACGCCATGATGAATCTGCTTGCGTATCCGCCTTTTACGAACGAAGCCATTCAGACATTTGGAGATGCCGCTTCCCAGACGAACCAGTTGCAAGCTCTTGCGGCTGAGCGCGCTCGTTTTGGGACGAGCTATCCGTTGGTTATTGACGGTCAACGTATTGAGACTGAGCAGCGTATTGCATCGCTGAACCCCGCTCGTCCCAGGGAAATTGTTGGTGTCGTCGCGAGCGCGAGCCGAGCTCAGGCTGATGAGGCCATCGCTGCGGCTCAACGTGCGTTTGCCTCTTGGAGTCGCACGACCGCCGCAGAGCGTGCTGCCTTGCTCATTGCAGCTGCTCAGCGTATTCGTCAAGAGCGTGCTCGATATAATGCGTTGCTCATTTTAGAAGTGGGCAAGCCCTGGGTCGAAGCCGATGCCGACACCGCCGAAGCCATCGACTTTCTCGAATTTTATGCTCGAGAAGCGCTGCGTTACGCGTCGCCTCCCGCACTCGTGCCTGTACCGGGTGAAACGAATGTCTTGCGGTATCTTCCGCTTGGTGTTGGTGTCGTGATCTCACCGTGGAATTTCGCTTTTGCGATTATGGCGGGCATGACTGCCGCTGCACTGGTTGCCGGTAATACCGTGGTGCTCAAACCGTCTAGCGATTCTGCGGTTATTGCCGCAGTTTTTGTCGATTTGTTGCATGAATTGGGTTTGCCGGCCGGTGTTGTGAATTTTGTGCCGGGTTCAGGTCGTGAAATTGGTGATGCCTTAGTCCTCGACCCACGCACGCGCTTTATTGCGTTCACTGGCTCGAAAGAAGTTGGTTTACGGATCAACGAACTGGCCGCTCAACCCCAACCCGGGCAGCGTTGGATTAAACGTGTCATTGCCGAGATGGGCGGTAAAGACGCGATTATCGTCGCGGCTGATGCCGATCTCGATCTGGCAGCAGCTGGCATCGTGGCTTCAGCGTTTGGTTTTAGTGGCCAAAAATGTTCGGCGTGTTCGCGGGCGATTGTCGACGCGCGGGTGTACGACGCCCTGCTCGAGCTCGTGGTCGAGAAAGTTGCTCAGCTGCAGCTGGGGGATCCCAGCTTGCCGGGGACACAGATTGGCCCAGTAATTAATGCATCGGCCTTGGCGTCGATTTCAGCGTATATCGAAACTGGTCGTCGTGAAGGGCGAGTAGTTGCTGGTGGTCAGTTAATTTCGGGCGAAGGCTATTTTGTTGCACCGACGGTTATTGCCGATTGTTTGCCAAGTGCAACAATCGTGCGTGAGGAAATTTTTGGGCCGGTGTTGGCCGTACTGAAGGCGCGTGATTTCGATGAGGCGCTGGCATGGGCGAATGATAGCGAGTATGGCTTAACCGGTGCCGTATACACGCGTGATCGCTCATTGTTGGATCGAGCCGCCGATGAATTCTTCGTTGGTAATCTGTATTTGAATCGCAAGTGCACGGGGGCCTTAGTGGGAGCGCATCCGTTTGGTGGCTTCAACATGAGCGGCACCGACTCAAAAGCGGGTGGATACGATTATCTCGGGTTATTCTCCCAAGCCAAAATGATCGCGGAAAAAACGGCCCTTTAGCCAGAGTTCGGCCCATTCGTCCGCCCACTGCGAATCCGCGACGATACCGCCACCCAAGTCAAGCCGACCGACGCCGCGGGCGGTGTTGAACTGGGCCGTGCGGATTGCGACGTTCCATTCTCCATCTCCGTTCGGGAGCAGATACCCGAGACTGCCGCAGTAGGCGTCTCGGGGGAAGTGCTCTCTGGCGGCGATTTCGGCCATTGCGGCGCGTTTCGGTGCGCCGGTGACGCTGCCGCACGGGAACATGGCGCGGATAATTTCCGTAAAAGGCAGATTGGGTTTGCGCTCACCGCAGATCGTCGAAGTCATGGTTTGGAATGTGGGATATTTCTCGCGTTCAAAAAGGCGCTCGACCCACACACGATCGCAAATCCGCGAGAGATCATTGCGTAAGAGATCGACGATCATAATATGTTCCGCCTGATTCTTTGCCGAAGCTAGGCTGAACTCGGCGTCGCGTGGTGCGGTGCCTTTCATCGGTTTGGTGGTAATGCGCTCAGCCTTGCATTGGAAAAAGAGTTCTGGCGACCACGAAAGTAGGACGGTGTTCTCGCAGCGCAACGACGCCGCATACGGCGCTTGCGTTTGCGCAGCTACGATTTCGAACGCGGGAAGCGGATTTCCCTGAATATCAAAATCGAATGGCACCGAGAAATTGACTTGGTAGACTTCACCATCGGTGAGTTGTTTTTGGATGAGCTGTACTGCTTGGGCGTACTGCTCGGGTTTGGTTCTTGAACGCAGTGGGCTAATGCACAAATTGCTGGTGCTCATCGTTGCGTTTCGAATATGTCCGGGTTGGCGTGGTGCGAATGCACCGAGGATCAGATACGGTAATTCGCGAGCGGGATGATGAGCTGGTGTGGGCAGGTTGACGCAGCTGTAGCCAAGCTCGTATGAAAGAAAACCGGCGATTGCAAAACCGTCGGCGAGCAAGTGCTCGACCTGACCAAGCATTTCCCAGGCTTGCGCCGATGTCTGGGCAACAAACACGGCGTCGGGAGCGCTAAAGACTTGCGGGCTGCTGCCGAGAAACGTAAAATCAAGTTCGCTGCTTTTCATTTGCTTTTTCATCACCCTGCTAGAGCGCTTTCAGTAAGTTCATAAGGAAAATATGTTTAGCTTTGACTCGCCGGCCGCTGCTGCCGGCACACTGACGCTCGGTGCGGAACTAACCGTCAATCGTCTTGGTTATGGGGCGATGCGTCTTGCTGGTCCTGGCGTTTGGGGCCCCCCGGTTGATCCCGCAGCGGCTGTGACCCTGCTCAAACGGGTTATTGCTGGTGGGGTGAATTTCATCGACACCTCTGATGCCTACGGCCCACATACCAACGAAACCCTCATCGCCGAGGCGTTGTATCCCTATCCCGCAGGGCTTGTGATTGCGACCAAAGGTGGACTCGTGCGTAACGGTCCTGACCATTGGGGCGTGAAGGCGGACCCGGTCACCTTGCGTGCGGCCTGCGAGGGGAGTCTGCAGCGCTTGCGACTGGACACGATTGACGTCTATCAATTGCATGCGGTTGATCCACACGTGCCAATCGAAGAATCGGTCGGTGCCTTGGCCGATTTACAGATTGCCGGGAAAATTCGCGCGATTGGCTTGTCGAACGTCACGCTAGAGCAACTCGATCGTGCGCGCGAAGTGACGGATATTGCTTCGGTGCAAAATCGATATAATATTTATGATCGTAGTTCTGACGATGTCTTGCGTCGCTGCGAACAGCTGGGGATTCCTTTTCTCCCGTGGTTTCCGCTGGCGATGGGGCAGGTTGCGCAACGCCAAGCTGTCCTTGCGAAGATTGCCCACGCCCACCAAGCGAGCCAAACCCAAATCGCATTGGCATGGTTGTTGCAGCGCTCGCCGATTATGTTACCGATCCCAGGCACCGCTTCGCTGGCACACTTTGAGGAAAATCTCGCCGCTGCCAGCTTGGCCCTTACACCGGACGAGTATCAACTTCTCACCGCCGAGCTCTGAGGGATATGGATCGTATCGAAAGCTACTATGAACGCCTTGCTGCGCTGCGCCCGCTTTCGGCTGAACAGATAGCGCAGCTTTGGCCGGTCTGGCGCAATGACGACGCGCTGCATGTCTACGCAACCAATGCCATTGAGGGCAACATCGGTGGCTTGTTGAGCTCTGAAGACTTGCCTCAATAAACCTCTTGTTTACGCTACGTGGAAATGCGCGACGCCTTCGTTGAGTTCGGAAGAGAGGCGGGTCAGATCGAGCGTGCGCGTGACGAGCGATTCGACGGTTGCGAGCTGCTCTTCGGCGGCGGCCGAGACTTGTTGAGCACCGGCGGCGCTTGAGTCGCCTAGCATGGCGATTTGTTCCATCGCGCTAACAACTCGACCGGTGACGCCTTGCATGACCTCACTTTTCGTGCGAGTATCGTTAGCGGTGCCTGCCACAATGCTGGTTGCTTCCGAAACTGCATCGACGTTGGCGTTCATGCTGGCGACTGCGTCGGTGATTTCATGTACTTGCTCGTTAGTTTCTTGTACAACGCTCGCAATTAAGCGCAATGCATTCTGAGCTTGTTCACCCAGTTTGGCACAATGCTCAACTTGGTCGCTCCCGGTGTGCATCGCTTGCACGACATCCGCAACTTGGTGCTGAATTGTCGCAATTTGTTGCGTGATTTCTTTCGTCAATCCCAAGACGTGCTCGGCTAATTTGCGGACCTCATCGGCCACGACCGCAAAGCCGAGACCGTGTTCACCGGCGCGAGCTGCTTCGATCGCAGCATTGAGCGCGAGCAAATTAGTTTGATCGGCAATCTCATTAATTGCGGTGACACTTTCACCGATACTTTGCGATTGAAGCCCGAGCTCTTCAACCAGATTGGTGCTGTGTCTGACGACCTCTCGCACGCTCCGGATACTCTCGATGGTTGAGCCAACCGCGCTATCGCCATTATGCGCACTCTGAGCTGCACGTTCTGCTGCGCAAGCGACTTGTTCGACGCGACGCGTGGTTTGTTGCAGTGCATCGCTGAGCATGCCCAGGGCGCTTTCTACCCTGCCTACTGCCTGCTCTTGCCCACGAGCACCCACGGCGACTTCGCCGACTTTGTTGCGCAGGGTTTGAATTTCTAGCGCTGCAGAATTCGCGAAGCTGACCTGATTATTCGTTCCATCCGCTATCTCACCGATAACTTTGGCAATTTGTTCGGTTGCGATCTTTAATTCACGATTGGATGTGGCGATTTGTCCTGCGCTTAAATCAACGCGGTTTGCCCCACCGCCCACTGAATTGATGAATTCACGTAATTCTTCGACCATCTTGCGAAAGGCATGACCCAGACGATCGTGGTCTGATTTTGTTTGCACGATGACGCTTAAATCACCATGCGCAATTGCTTCTGCAGCCAGGGCCATGCGCTCCTGATGATCGACGAGGTTGCGAAACGTGCTCGTGAGGATGCCTAGCTCATCGTTGCTCGATTTTGGCAAGAGCTGTTCGACGTTGAGATTGCCTTTCGCTAAATGTTGCGCTGCGGTCGTCAGGCGTTGTAAATGCCCTAAGAGTGCTTGTCCTAAGCACCAGAAGAGTCCAAGCGAGCACGCTGCGCCAAGAAGCGTGAAGCACAAGACGAGCATGCCGTTCTGCGAAGCGCTGTTGCGAAGATTTTGCTGGTCTAGGTTGTGTTGAGCTGCGGCTGCTTTCTGCAACGCGGTCAGATCATTTTGTAACGCATGTGAAACAGTGCTGCTGTCGACTAGCAGAACTCGTGCAGATTCGTCAGGCTTCCCTTGGTTGGCTGCGTCGTACATCGCATCGCTGAAATGCAGATACGTATCAATATCTCCCGAGAGTTTCTGTACGAGATCGCGTTCGGCATCGGTTGTCGCATCGGCTTTTGCCGAGTTGAGCGCTTGCGCGATCGCTTGTCGAGCTTGAATGATCGCTTGCCAGGAATTTGTTGCGATGGTTTTTCCGATTGGCGAATTATTATGCGCACCAATCACAAAACTACCGGCTTGATCATCGATCTGCAGCCATTGTTCCGTAATAGTGGTGACATCGCTAATAAATTGTGGCGTCCCCGCATCGCTGGTGGCTACTTGTGAGAGTGTTTGGTAGCTCTTATGCGACAAGACATTACTCAGCACGAAGAGTGTGGCAACAATAGCGCCAGTACCAAGAAACTTTGCGCGCAACGAGATTGTGGAACTCGTACTAGCCATGCTCAATGCTCCTCCTGAGAACGCACTCCTATCCTCAGGTTATCGTCATAAAACGCGAATCTCATTACATGAGTATTTTTTGCGAAAATAGCTCTTCGATATAGCGAAAGAGTTGGTAGTTCACGCGTTGTAAGCGTTGGCGCGTGGCCGGAGGCCAGGGAGAATGTGCATCATTCGCGTTGACATAAGCGCGCAACGCTTCGGCGAAATATTCTTCAACACTGGTTGCTGCATAGGGAGTAATCCACGGTTGTTGTTGCGCGAAAAATGATTGTAAATGGATATCCTGGTTTGAATAATACACTCCATTGCCGAGCGTGCAATCAAGTGCATGGCCAAATTCATGCGCAATTGTCATCGCTGTGATTTGACGAATATACATCGTTCGTTCTGCTACAACAAACAGCCCAGCGGGCGGATGCGGCCACCGATCGAGGTCACTCGCTATTTGGCGCAAGGTCGGCGAATATTGTGCATAGGTGTCGCGTGCTTGGAGGAGCGTAACGCGAATCCCGTGCTGATAGGTGGCGGTTAATGCCGCTTCCCCAAAGCGTGCGAGTGTGCGCAGTGCGATGTGTGGGGCAGGTGGGGACTGGGTGAAGAGACGTTGGGCGAGACGATGAAGCTCCATGCATGGCACGGTAACCCGCTCATGTGTACGTGTCGCGACCTGCGCATGAGCGCAAGATGCTCAGCAGTTGCTCCAGTGGTGCTGTGCGCGCTGTTGCGTTCCAGCGATTTACCGCTTGTGCACGCAGCTTCGCATTCAAGGCGGGATCATCGATGATGAGTTCGAGGCCTTCGATCCACGCATCGCGTTCTTTGGCATCGATTGAGAGACTGGTGTCGCCGAGTGCTTCGAGGAGTGTTGGTGTATTCGCGGTAATGAGCGCCGCGCCGCACGCCGATGCTTCAATCGCGGTGAAGTGAAAGGCTTCGTGGGTAGCGGGAACGGCTACCGCTGCTGCATTACGATAAAGCGCGCGTAATTCGGTCTCATTGGCGGTGACGGTATGGCGATGCGGTATTTTCCGAAAACTCCGCTGCGCTTTTTCAGGCACGGTGCCGCAGATGGCGACACTGATGTCGCGTTTACGGTAGGCGCGCGCAAACGCTTCAAAAAAGAGTGGCAGATTTTGCTTGCCCCGTGGCTCGGGTACGACGAGGATATACGGCATATCCGCGAGCTCTGAAAATGGCAGCGGGTCTAAGGCGGGGTACCATGCCGGATCGGGCACAGGGCGGATGATGCTCAGAGCTGCGTCGTCGACGTCGAGTAGCTCGCCGCTGAGGTCGCGTAGGCATTCCGAAGGAGCAATCAGGGCTTCGGCTTGACGCGCTGCATTGCGCAAGGTGTGCTGCTCGCGCCTCCGCGTGAAAAAATTCTTGGCGGGGGCCGTAAACGCAAAGAGCTCGTTGATGCTCAGGACCGTGGGTGATTTGGTCGGGAAATTCGCGGTGCTCCATGGGTACCAGACGACATCGTAGGCATCGCGCCGCGCGGAACGGTAGCTGTCAACGCTCAGGCTCGAATGAGAGTAGCGCGCAGCCACGGTGTCGAGCTGCTCGTCACTACACAGTAAGGTTGTTTGTACGTCGTCTCGCGTAGCAAGGGCTGCAAGGATGGCATGGAGATGGCGTGCTTTGCCGTGCTGTTCGGTCAGTAAGAGCCCCGTATCGATCCCGAGCTCTAATGGCTGCGTCTCAGCCTTGGGCATGGAAGACCGTGATTGCGATAACCGTCACGCCATTGAGGCAAGCGTGAGCGATGTAGTTCGTCCAGAACGATCCGGTGCGGTAGTACGCAACCGCAAAGATGATTCCGCAGGCCGCTAAGACTGGAGCCACGTCGAGCTGGCCATGGGCAAGTCCAAAGAGTGCTGCACTGATGAAGACCGCCAACCCCATTGGCAAATACCTCAGCAACAGATTGAAGAGGAGAACGCGAAAAATGCACTCTTCAAAAAAAGGCGCCAACACCATCGCCGTGATGCAGGCAATGATTGTTTGCAGTGGGTCAAGATTGGCAAAGAGGGCGAGCTCATTTTGGTGGTGGTGCTGGTGGGTGATGAGATCGGTCAGGCTTGACACCACATACACGGTGACCAGAGTGATGAGTCCGGTGAACAAGCCACGCTGGAGATCGCGCAAGGTGGGGGTGCCGAGGCCAAAATCTTCAATACTGCGTTTCGCTAGGCGTGGTAATCCCCAGAAGAGTGCAAGCAGTACTGGTACATAGGCAACATCTTGAAGCACAAAAAGCGCGACGGTTTCAGCGGGGGTGACATGAGCGAGATCGGCATGCTGGAGGTTTAAGCCGAAGGCGCGGGCCCCAAGCAATAAGACAAAGAGCGAAAGCACGAGGATCGCGCCGAGCCCAAGCAAGCCCAGCAGGCTATAGCCGAGCGGGAATGCTTCACGCGGCCAGCGCTTTGGCGAGAGCAACGAATGCGTTGAGTCCGAGTTGTTCTCCACGAATCTCCGTATCAAGTCCGATTGAGCGCAAAGCCCCTTGGGCAAGGGTCCGCTCGAGGCCGAGCGCGAGATGGAGGCTATTGGCCAAGGTTTTGCGTCGGTACGCGAAAGCCGCGCGTACGACCGCACGGGTTTGCGTAAGCAGCGTACCCGAAACGATTGGCTCGGCCCTGCGCTCGAGCACCACCACGGCTGAATCGACTTTCGGTTTGGGATAAAAGGCCTGGGGTCCGAGGACAAAAGCGCAGCGGACTGTCATGATTAATTGCGCGGCTACCGACAGGCTGCCGTATGCTGGAGTGTTCACTTGCGCGGCCAGCCGCTCGGCAACATCTTTTTGCACCATCACGGTAATACGCTCAGGTGGACTTGGGCTTTCTATCCACTGGAGCAGTAAGGGGGTGCCGACGTTATACGGTAAATTGCCGGTCGCATGCCACGGACCGGCTTGGCTCAGCGCGGCATAATCATACGTGAGGGCATCGTGTTCGGTGATCGTAACGTTGGTCAGTGCAGGGTCAGCGCACAGAATCGCCACCATGTCGGGATCGATTTCTATCACTTGCAGTTTTGGTACTCGCGGGGCAAGCGCGCGGGTTAGCACACCTGTCCCCGGCCCGACCTCAACCAAGGGGTTGGTGGTAATGACAAGATCAGCAATACGACTAACGCTTGCTTCATCGACCAGAAAATGTTGCCCTAAATGCTTTTTGGGGCGAAGCCCTCGATCACTCAGCAGGGAGCGAGCATGCACTGTTTAGCGCAAGACGTAGACAGTAACGGGGCGGCGTCCAAAGCGGATCGCGTCGCCGTAGGAATTGAAAGCAAGATCGATGCGCTGGCCGACAATTGCACCACCGGTATCGCCGGCAATTGCGTGACCATAGCCAGGAATAAACAAATGCGAACCAAGTGGGATCACTCGTGGATCCACTGCGACGACGCCGTGATGGACGAGCATGCCAGTCGACCCGCGTCCGGTTCCAGAACAAGTATCACAGAAAGCGGTATACGCGGTTGCGATCATAGAGATCGCGCTATGGGCGAGCGTGCTGGTGCGGCTAAGCGTGTCTTCGGCGGGTGCGCTAAAGCGATCGGCCATTTCTTCGCGTGTCATTGCAGTACCGCGCGCGATAATTCGTGGTTGTGCCGCAACGAGGAGATGAGAAGCGACAACAAACGTTGTTGTTGGCTTGCCGTCAATCGAGACATATCGTAAGGTTGTTTGCAGTAAACCCGGGGTGCCGGTTTGCTCGGTGCGCGTGGCATTCTTCGGAAGTGTCGCCACATAATGTGTCTGTGTGTCAGGAGTAATACGTGAGCAGACATTCTGTGTCCAAGTCTTCACGCGTTCAACATGCAGAATTCCGTCAGCTGGTAATGCACCGTTTCGGCGCGGCAACACGACATCATTCGGGCCCAGATGGATATTCGCTTCGGCGAGTGCTTCAGGAATGGTGTGAGTGCTGGTGTTTGTTTCGATAAATTGGTGGTCAACAAAAATAACGAGAGGTTGAATACTGACTTGCAACGCTGGTTGCTTGGCGGGCATCATCGTGCTGATCTGAGCTGAGGCTGCTGACCCAAAGGCACATGCGACAGCGAGAGCAACGGCAGCGAGTGACGCGCCTTTGTGCGGACCAGGTTTTCGCGAAGTCGGAGTAATCAATATGCCTCCCATGGCGGAAAGGAAGGGCGAACCTCTACGGCTACCCTATTCCGGCGGTACCATATCACGTCTGTCAATGCTGCGTCAAATCCCAGAAAAGTTATCCACAGGCTGGCCCTTGCTCGTTGCCGATCGGCTGGCCAGTGGACAGAAAGGGAAGCCGCTTTGTCGTCCTGCATCATGGATGGCGGGGTGAGCGAAGATGCGACAACAGCGGCAAGGGGGCAAAAAATGAGACTAAAGCTTCCTTATATATCCAGATTTTCGACACAGCCTCCGAAAGGGGCGAGTCGCTCCATCGCGCTCTTTGCAGACGTCTTTTTCCCATTGCACAATGGCGTCGTTTTCGCCCTTGATGGGCTCTGTCGCGAGCTGTGGATAACTTCTCTCTCTGTGATTCTCGTCACACCTAAAATCCCCAGAGCCGATTCTGAGCAGTATGCTTATGCCGACATGCGGATTTGCTTGCCGTCGTTTCCCCTGCCAGGTGGGGTTGGGTATCGTGGGATCGTTCCTTGGTTGACGGTGGGTTTGCTTCGGCAACTCGAAGGCGTCGCACTCGTGCATGCCCATTCATGGTTTCTCTCGGGCTGGTTGGCAAGGGCAGTGGCGGCCCGCAAGTGTGTTCCCCTGATTCTCACTTATCACACGAAATTAGAAGCATATCTTCATTATGCAGGGCCGGCCCAGCGATTGGTGAGGCTTTGTTTGCGTTCGTATATGCGTTCTTTTGCTGCACGCGCGCAGGTTGTGACGGTGCCGACTAGCGCTTGCCGTACCGCGTTGCGCGAGTTGGGGATTGACACGCGGATTGAGGTACTACCCCAAGGGATTGATACGTGTGCATTAGATGAGGCACGACCGTATTCGCGGCAGAGCTTGGGCTGCGGGCCAGATGAGCGCTTAATTTTATGTGTTGCGCGGTTAGGGCAAGAAAAAAATATTGAATTATTGCTCGCTGCGCTAGCTCGCTTGACGACGCCTGCGCGACTCATCGTGTTGGGCAGTGGTCCGCGTTTATCGGCCTTGCAAGCGCTGGGGGCGGAATTGAATCTGAGCGATCGGGTTGATTTTGTCGGCCATTGTGACCGGGCAACAACGGCCCGCTATTATCGTAGTTGTGACGTGTTTGCGTTTCCAAGCTTGAGCGAGACACAAGGTCTGGTTTTGGCCGAAGCACTCTACGCCGAATTGCCGGTTGTGGCAATTGACACTCCTCAAGGTCGCGAGGTCGTGGCGGAATCCGATGCCTATTTGGTTGCGCCAGAGGCCGCTGCATTCAGTGCGGCGCTGGAAGATGTATTTTGCCGCCAAACGACCCCCGCATTACGGGCGGCGCGCAAGGCTGTTGGAGCTCGGTATGATCGACGAGTGACCACCCAAGCGATGCTGGACCTTTATAACGAGCTGCTTTCGCGAGCCTGATGTTGAAGAAGAGCCCCCATATGATGCGGTTGCAACGATTTTTAGCTCATGCGGGCGTGGCTTCTCGGCGAGTTGCCGAGGAGTTTATTCTTGCCGGGCGGGTGACGGTTGATGGCAAGGTCGTGCGTACCTTGGGGACTTCCGTGGCCGAAAGTGCTAATGTAACGGTGGACGGACGTCCGGTCACACTCCAAAACGCTTGGACGTATTTAGTGATCCATAAGCCCTACGGGGTGATGACCACCTTGCACGATCCTGAAGGGCGCCGGACGATCGCCGAGTTATTGCCTCCGGGCAAGCGCCTCTATCCTGTTGGACGACTTGATTACGATACCGCCGGGTTGCTGCTCGTGACCGATGATGGACCGCTGACCCATCTCCTGACCCACCCCTCATTTGGGGTTGAGAAGACCTATCGCGTCGTCGTGCGCGGGCGACTCGATCCGTTGCGCGTGACGGAATTGCGTGCAGGCTTGCAGCTGGAGGATGGACGCACGGCGCCAGCCCAGGTGCGCATCGTGGCGGCTAACCGTGAGCAATCGATCATCGACCTGACGATTCACGAAGGCAAAAATCGCCAAGTGCGACGGATGCTCGAACATATCGAGCGCCCGGTGATCGCTCTGACTCGGCTGCGCTTTGGCCCACTTTCCTTAGGAGATCTTCCTGTCGGAGCAACGCGGCAGCTCTTCGGCCGTGAATTGGTGGCTTTGAAGCGGATGCTGGCGCTTGCGAGCGAAGAGGCTGGCGTGGATGATGCGCATGACTGAGGTGCGAGGCATTCGTGGTGCAACGACGGTGCAAGATGACACCGCAGCTGCGATCCTCGACGCAACCGAAGAACTACTCGCCGAAATCGTCTCTGCGAATGGATTGCGGCTTGAAGCGATCGCTTCAGCGTTGTTTACGGTCTCGCCGGATTTGACTGCAACGTTTCCCGCAGCTGCGGCCCGCCGTATGGGGTGGCATCTTGTGCCTCTCCTGAATTTTACCGAAATCGGTGTGCCAGGCGGATTAGCGCGCTGTATTCGTGTCCTCATCCACGTCAACACCACCGCTGCGCAAGACGAAATTCATCACGTCTATCTGCGTGAAGCCCACATCCTACGTCCTGACCTTCAACCTACGGAGCAGAATATTTCGTGATCGTCGTCCTCAAACCACATGCGACTGACGCCCATATTGAGAGCGTCCTGGCTGTCGCAACCGCCTTAAAACTGAAAGCTCATCTGAGTAAAGGGGTTGAGCGGACTGTCATTGGTATTTTAGGTGTTTCCGCAGATAAAGAAACCTTGATGGCTCAGTTCGCGCAATTAGAACATGTCGAACACGTGGTCCCGATTTCACGCTCGTACAAACTTGTGAGCAAAGAGGCGCGCCCAGAATCCACCATTGTGCGTTTAGCCAATGGGGCGACGTTTGGCGGCTCCGAAGTAACCGTTTGTGCCGGTCCGTGCAGTGTCGAGTCGCGTGAGCAAGTGATGGAAACTGCTGCCGGTGTTGCGGCGAGTGGTGCCCGGGTGCTGCGGGGCGGCGCCTTTAAGCCACGTACTTCACCATACGCTTTTCAGGGCTTGAAGCTCGAAGGTCTGAAACTGTTGCGCGAAGCGGCAGATGCACATGGTTTGGCGGTCGTGACTGAGGTGCTCGATGTGCGCGATGTCGCTGACGTTGCGCAATATGCCGACATGCTGCAAATCGGCGCGCGCAATATGCAGAATTTTACGCTCTTGCAAGAAGTCGGCAATATTCACAAGCCGGTGTTATTAAAACGCGGTATTTCCGCGACGATCGAAGAGTGGCTCATGGCCGCAGAATATATTGTCGTCGCGGGCAATCATGAAGTCGTTCTCTGTGAGCGGGGAATCCGCTCGTACGATCCGATGACCCGCAATGTGCTGGATTTGTCAGCGATTCCATTGGTCAAAAGCTTGACCCATCTCCCCGTGGTGGTCGATCCTTCGCATGGCACCGGCGCACGCCTGTTGGTCGCACCGATGGCGTTGGCTGGCGTCGCAGCCGGGGCAGATGGCTTGCTGATCGAGGTTCACCCCAATCCAGCGGTCGCACTTTCCGATGGTCCTCAGTCGTTGACCTTACCGCTGTTTGCGGACTTGATGCAGAAGCTCGGGCGCGTGGCTGAGGCTGTTGGCCGCACGGTGTAATCCCGTTTTCCGCGAGCTTGCTAATGGCTGAGGCTGCCCTTGGGATCGTTGGGCTCGGTGTGTTGGGTGCTTCGCTTGGTTTGCGGTATCGCCACGAGCACCCAGACCTGGTCGTCTTCGGGGTCGAGCCTGATCCCGAACATCGGCGGATTGCTCTCGAACGTGGCGCCGTAACTGCGCTGTGCGCTGATGTTTGCGAGCTAGCCGAGAAGGTCGACATTCTCGTCTTAGCGATGCCGGTTGCTGCGGTACTTGCTGCCCTCGCTCGCTTGAATGCGCTGCCGCGCGCAGGGGCTTGGCCGCGCTTGATTATCGACGTCGCCTCGGTGAAACGGGTGGTCGCGGAGCTTGGACAGACGGTGCCGATGTTCGTGCCGACCCACCCGATGGCTGGCTCGGAAGCGTCGGGGCCACAGGCGGCTCGCGCCGATTTATTCCAGGGGCGACCGTGGGCGTATGTGCCCGTTGCTGGGCCAGAGCAGTTGGCTCTGCTGCACGAGCTGGTGGCCGCGATGGGTGCGCATCCGCTTGCGCTTGAGGCGGTCGCGCACGATGAGCTCGTGGCGCGAACCTCGCATCTCCCCCAGAGCCTTGCGACCGTCTTGGCTCTGCAAGCCTTGCGTGAACCAACCGCCGGTTTATTTGGCCAAGGTTTGCTTGATATGCTTCGCTTGGCACGTTCGTCGGATCATGTGTGGAATGCGATTTATCAATACAATGCCCAACCGATTGCAACAGAGCTTGAAGCGTATGCGCAGCGCCTTTTGGGCTTTGCGCAAGATGTTCGTGCGGGGCGATTATCAGCCGTGAGTGCAGCGTTTGCTCAGGCGAATTCTTTGGCAGCAGGGCTTCCCGAGCCTGACGCCCTAGACACGTAATCTAGCGCGCGGTTCGCTATGTCGTGAAAGAGGCAGCGTGAGTTTCTTACAAAGTAGTTTTGCGTTTATTCTTCAGGGTGGCCCAGCGATGATCGGCTTGTTGGCCTGTTCTTTGTTGGTGGTGACAATTGTCATCGAGCGTTTGATATTTTTTGCGACCCAGCATGGAGATTCGCACGGGCTGTTGCGTGAAATCGCCTCGCGTATTACAAATAATGATTTAGCTGGTGCAATTAGTGTTTGCGGGCGTTATCGGGGTATGTTACCGCGAGTCCTCGCTTTTGGTTTGCAGCGTGGTGACAAGAGTCGGTCTGATATTGCCGAGGCTTTGCAGATTGCTTTGTTGGAGCATACGTATCAACTCGAGAGTAATCTGGGTATTATCGGTACGGTCGCGGTGATTGCGCCTTTTGTCGGTCTCTTCGGCACCGTACTTGGGATTATCCGCGCTTTTCAAGATATTGCACTCAAGGGAAATCCTTCGCCGGCAGTGGTCGCCCAAGGTGTTTCTGAGGCCTTGATCACAACCGCCGCAGGTCTGTTTGTTGCGGTGATCTCGGTTATTTTTTTCAATTATTTCAAAACACGCGTTAAAGCGTATAGCGAAGAAATGGTCGTGACGGCAAATTTATTAGCTGAGATGCTTCATTTCCATAATTCGGGCCAAAGCATCATTCAGGCTCCCGTTTAATCTCTGTGGCGTTGATTAAGGGCAGCCGCCAAGACGAGCTGATGGCGGAAATTAACATCACTCCGTTTACGGATGTCTTGCTCGTGCTATTAATCATCTTTATGATCTTGGCATCGTTTGTGTCCCCGCCTGGCTTCGCGAAGTCTTTGCCTAATCGTGGCGCAAGCAGTGTGACCGATACGAAATTGCGGCATAAAACAATAGAGGTGACCGTGAATGCTGCTGGTCATATTCTCATTGACGATCATCCCACCGATACCACGGCCATTTATGGAGCGCTCGCTCGCGTGGCTGCTCGCCGCGGCCATTTGCATGTAGCAATTTTGGCTGATGAAAAAGCGCCGTATGGCATGATTATTCGTGTGCTCGATGCGGCGAAACTCGCCAAACTCAACGATGTCGGCTTTGTGACAAATTAGAGCATGAATAATGGCTTTGGCAAATAGTACAAACGACGATGAAGTGATGTCCACGATCAATATCACGCCCTTTACGGACGTGTTATTGGTATTGTTGATTATCTTTATTATTCTTACGTCGGTATCGCGTGAGCAGCGGTTACCTGAAGCGAAGAATACGACCAAGCTCGAAAATTCCCAAATCGTGGTCACGATTGATCAGCACGATCGGGTGGCCTTGGGTGCCAAAAGTGTTGCGCCAGCCGATTTGACGCAAGCATTTCGCAACTTGGCTGATGTGACCGAGCATCGTTACGCCAGCGTGATTGTCAAGGCTGACCCTCACGCTTCGTACGGCATGCTCTTGCGCGTGATGGATGCTGCTAAGGCGGCAGACTTGACGAATTTTGGTCTAGCCAATCATACCGAAGGCACGCCAGCGCAGTGAACAGCTCGAGAAAGCGCGCTCGCATCGCCGGCGTTTTTGTGCTGGCGCTGCTGCTTTCGTTACTGATTCATATCGTGTTCTTGTTTGCGTTGAGTCATTACCATGAGAGCCATGCGGCGCCCTCGCCCGAAATCCAGCAAGTCACCTTAACGACGGTGATTCATCTCCATACCCCTGAGCCCCCAACCCCCACGCCACCGCCACAACCAACCCCCGTGCCACCCTCGCCGACTCCGCCGCCGGTTGTGACACCGACGCCTCCGCCGCTGACTCCACCCCCGGTAACTCCGGCCCCGCAGACCCCTCGCCCCGCGACTCCCGTACCGGTGAAGCCTGTTCAGGCCGCGCCAAAAGCGGCTCACCTGAAGTTGAACGTCGTCAAAACCCAGGCGCATACCGCGCATGCACCGAGTGAAGCCCACGCTGATACCGAAGCCGGTAATCAAAATGGGACAATCGGTGGTCACGGCGCGACTGGCGGGGCTACCGGCAATGGGCCGGGGGGGAATGGCGTTGCCACCCAAGCTGCCGCGACGCCTGACACGTGCCAGCTACCCGATCAAAACGCGCAACCGATCGACCGGTTTTTGCCTGAACAGCCTGAAGGCACCGAGGGCATCTCAGGTACTGCTGCGGTGAACGTTTCCTTAGACGCTGCGGGGCACGTCCTTGGGGTTGCGATTGGTACCAGTGCCGGAAATGCGCTGCTCGATGCCGCCGCGCTCGATGCGGCCAAACGGACGACTTACCGTCCCGAACGGGACCATTGTGTGAAAGTGCCTGGTGTGTATCGTTATCGTGTTGAGTTTCATGGGTCGTAACGAATGACGCTCGAACAAGCAATCTTCTTAGCCATTTTACAGGGTATTAGCGAGTTGTTTCCCGTCAGCAGTCTAGGGCACGCGGTGCTCGTGCCGGCACTGCTACACTGGACGATCAAGCGTGATGACCCGACCTACTTGGCGTTTTTAGTCGTCTTGCATTTGGGGACTGGTCTCGCGCTGATGGCCTTTTATTGGTCAACCTGGGCGAAGCTCGGCGTGGCGTTTTGGCGTGCGGTGGTCCGCGGGCGCATCTCGAACGATCCCGATGAGCATCTTGCTTGGCTCTTGATTGCTGGCACCGTCCCGATCGGGATCTTGGGCGTCTTTTTAGAACAGCCGGTTCGGGTCTTTTTAGGCTCGACCATATTGGTCGCGTGCTTTTTGGTGCTGAACGGCCTTGTGCTTTTTCTCGGGAATGCTTTGCGGCGGCGAGTACGAGTCAGCGAGCAGGCTATTCCTCAATTGAGCTTGGGCGAAGGAGCCCTGATTGGTGCGGCGCAAGGCTTTTCGCTTTTGCCTGGTGTGTCACGTTCGGGCTGTGCGATGGTTGCCGGCTTGTTGCGCGGGCTTTCCCACGAAGAGGCGGCGCGCTTTGCCTTTTTATTGGCAACCCCGGTGATCTTTGCTGCCGCAGTCCTGGAAATTCCCAAGCTCTGTGCTCCTGGGGTCCATCTTGCCTTGGTGAACGCTTGCGTGGGTGGAGTAGTCGCGGCAGTAACTGGGTATCTCACAGTCGCATTCCTGACGAGATACTTTCAGGCGAATGATCTACGGCCGTTTGCTTGGTATTGTGTGCTGCTCGGTGCAGTCACGATTGTGCTCACTCTGATGAAAGTAGTTGTATGAAATCTCTGGCTCTCTTGGCGACGATTGTCTGCTTTGCACTTGCGGCCTTGTATTTGACCGGTCATGGTCCGGCTGCCTCAGCGCATAAGATTCACGTTGCGCATGCGGTGCTTTTTGCTGGGCTTGGTCTCTTGTCGCTATTGTGGTATCGCTTTGCCCAGACTGCGTCTGATCCGACGGCGTGAGTTTCCAGTGGGCGTCGAATTATCTACTCAGCACGATGAACGAGACGTTATCGCGGCGTGAGCCTAC
Organism: uncultured bacterium; assembly: GCA_903829325.1. GTDB lineage: Bacteria > Vulcanimicrobiota > Vulcanimicrobiia > Vulcanimicrobiales > Vulcanimicrobiaceae > CAIKPM01. The sequence goes on along the minus strand of CAIKPM010000045.1, from coordinate 43,377 downwards.
GCGCTTGGAGCGGATGGAAGCGCTCTTAGCCGATTTAGGGAACCCACAGTTGACGTATCCGACGATTCATGTTGGCGGCACGAGTGGGAAGGGTTCGACCTCGACAATGATCGCCGCCGCGTTGAGCACGGCTGGTTTGAAATGTGGCTTGCATACGAAGCCGCATTTAGTGTCCATGACTGAACGCGCGCGCATCAATAACGTGCCGATCAGCGAAACCGCTTTTTGCGAAATGCTTGACGACATTATGCCGGCGCTTGAACGCACGACTGCTCGGTTTAATCGGCCGTCGTATTACGAAACCTTGCTCGCCTTGACGTTCTATTATTTTCAGGCAGCTCAGGTTGATATCGCGGTGATCGAAGTGGGGATCGGTGGTCGACTCGATGGCACGAATTTGCTCGCTCCCCTTGTGAGCACGATCACGAATGTTGGGCTCGACCATCGTGAGATTCTCGGTGACACTATCGAAGAAATCGCTCTGGATAAAGCCGGGATTATTAAGCCGGGTATTCCACTTGTCTCCGATGCGGTCACTCAAGCACGAGAAATTATTGAGGCGGTTTGCCGCGAACAACAGGCACCATTTTTCTCTGTGCGCGATCTGGTGACGATTGAGCCGCAAGTGCAAAGCACGATGGGCCAACATTTTGTGCTCGCAACGCCTCAGGCGCGTTATGATATTGCAACGCAAATGTTGGGCAGTTTTCAACAACGCAATGCAGCAACCGCCGTCCTGACGCTAGAACAATTACCCGAGACGTTTCGCCCAGAGCCCGCTGTGGTGGAAGCGGCGTTTGCACACTTGGCGATCATGGGGCGGATGGAATATTTTCCGCTGCATCCGGCGGTGGTGTTCGACGTCGCTCACAATCCGGATAAAATGCGTAGCCTGGTCGAGAGTGTGCGCGCGGCGTTCGTCGGACGGCGTTTGCATTTCGTGATTGCGATTGCGCAGGATAAAGAAGCGCGCGAAATGCTGGCTGGATTCGACGGGCTCGATGCGAGCTTTATCTTCACGAGCTTTGAGACTGCCGGTCGCGATGCCGTTCGCCCTACCCGGTTAGCGGGCTTTGTGCGGGATAGCGGGCGTTGGGTGCGGGCAATTGAGGATCCGATTGAAGCATTTACGGTTGCACGGCGTAGTGCTGCGAGTGACGATGTGATTATCGTGACCGGCTCAACGGTGCTGGTTGGTTTGTTGCGTAGCTGGTTTTTGAAAAATACCCTCGCGGCAAGCATGTAAGGCCCCGCGAAAATGTTTCGACACCGCTCCACGCAGATTATGGCTATTCTGAATGCGACTCCCGATTCGTTTTCGGGTGATGGCACGCTTCAAGTTGCCACGATCGTTGCCCAGGCTGAGCGAGCCTTGGCGCAAGGGGCTGCGCTACTCGATCTTGGCGCTGAATCAACCCGCCCCGGTGCAACACCGGTTACGCTTGAAGAAGAGCTGCGGCGGATTGTGCCTGTGGTAGCCGCGTTGCGCGGCGAGTTCCCCGATGCGCGGTTGTCGATTGATACGAGCAAACCGGAAGTGTTTGCGGCAGCGGCGGCCCTTGGAGCGCAGGTGCTGAATTTGGTTCGTCCGTTGGAAGAAGCGCATCTTGCCGTGGTGCGTGATGCGAACGCGGGATTGATCCTGACCCAGGCGGGGATTGAGCCGACCGAAGGAATTGATGCGGTTTTGCGTTCGCTCTTGGCGAGTGCGCAACGTGCCGTGACGTACGGCATTGCGCCCGAGCAGGTGATGCTGGATCCTGGTTTTGGGTTTGGCAAGACGCCTGCGCAGAATCTCGCGTTGCTCGGCAGTCTAGGTCGCCTGCACGCCTTGCCGTTTGCGAGTATGCTTGCAGCGTCGCGCAAATCAACCTTGGGGCACATTACCGGACGAGCGGTGCAAGAACGGGAATTCGCCACGGCTGCAACCACCGCTATGGCTGCGCATGCCCGCATCGATTTTGTGCGCGTGCACGATGTCGCCGCCGCGCATGATGTCCTCTCAATCTACGCAGCGGTTGATAGTGCGAGTGCTCGCACATGAGCGATGGCCTCGACGTGATTGTGCTCGAAAATATGCGACTCTTGGCGGTGATCGGAGCTGAGGCTCCCGAGCGGCAACTCGTGCAAGAAGTGCGGGTTGATCTCGAAATCGCTGTTGAGATGAGCGTTGCGCGTCGGTACGATCGTTTAGCTGGCACGCTCGATTATGCCCAGCTCCATGCTCGCTGTCTTGCCGCCGCGCAAGCAACGCCGGTGGCTTTACTCGAGCATTTGGGTGAGCGTTTGTTGGCGTTGGTGACGAGTGAGCCCAATGTGCTCTGGGCAAAGATTGCCTTAGCGAAGCCGGGATTACTCGCGGGCGCGACTCCGCGGGTGGTGCTCTCTGCTCGCCGACCAACCCAAGTGGCAGTGGGGCTAGGGGCAAATGTCGGTGATGCCCCGCAGACGCTGGCCCAAGCTGTACGGGCCCTCGAGGCGCTTGGGCCGTGCCTCGCGCGCTCGTCGCTGTATCGTACTCGGCCTTGGGGTGTACTCGACCAGCCTGATTTTTACAATGCGGCGCTCCTGATAGAAACGCGTCTGCTTCCGCATGCGGTCTTGGCTTCATTAAAGGCGATTGAGCGTCGTTTTGGTCGTATCTCGGGGCCGCGCTATGGTCCACGGGTGCTCGATTGTGATTTGCTCGACGATGCGGGGGGGCATGTGAATGATGCTGTTTTGACCGTGCCGCATCCCCGCTTAGAAGAGCGTGCCTTTGTTTTAGCGCCGCTTGCCGAAATCTCACCGCACTACCAAGGCGCGTATGAAAGGCTCTCGATTGCTGAGCGAGAGAGCGTGGTGCGGCTGGCGGAATGGCCTAGCATTGGCGCGAACGGCTGATCTCCATGAGTCTCCAACGACCGCTTGAACGCCTCCGACCACTGTTGGCTTCCTTTGCTGCCAGTGACCTCACCCATTTTGAGCTCCGTGATGGTGATTTTGCGCTTGAATTTATCCGCCGTAAGCCGCCGCATGTGGGGGCTGCTCCGGCCTTGCCAGTTGTCGCACCGGTTGCTGCCGCGCCCGAAGTGACCGAGCGGATTGTGCGTGCAGAGTTGGTTGGTGTGCTGCACTGGACCAAACCGTTGATCAGCCTCGGCTCGCAGCTCGAAGGAGATCGGCAAGTGGCAACGATCGAAGCTTTAGGCGTGAATACCCCCGTTCGCGCAGGCGGATCTGGCGTGGTAACGCGGGTTTTGGTCAATGATGGTGATGCAGTCGATTATGGTCAAGCTTTGTTTGTGGTAGAACGTGTTTAAGAAAATTCTGATTGCCAACCGTGGCGAAATTGCTTTGCGTATCGTGCGTGCCGCCCGCGATATGGGTATCTTGACGGTTGCTGTCTTTTCCGAAGCAGACCGCGATGCGGCCCACGTTCGCTTAGCCGATCAAGCCTTTTGTATTGGGCCTGGTCCTGTGGCGCGTTCGTATTTAAATATTCCGAATATTTTATCGGCCGCGCTGATCGCTGGCGCGGATGCGATTCATCCTGGTTACGGCTTTTTAGCTGAGAACGCGCGCTTTGCCGAGATTTGTGCCGATCACGATATCACGTTTATTGGCCCTACCCCCGAAGTTATTGCAAAGATGGGCGATAAAGCGACCGCGAAACGCGTGATGGCTGAAGCGCACGTTCCCACAACTCCTGGCGCGGGGATCTTAGACACGCTTGAAGAGGCAGAACGAGCTGCCGAGCGTATCGGCTATCCGGTGTTGCTCAAAGCGACGGCGGGGGGCGGGGGCAAAGGCATGCGTGAAGTGCGCTCGGTGTCTGAGTTGGCAACCGCATATCAAACTGCTCAGGCCGAAGCCGAAGCGAACTTCAAAGATGGTCGCCTGTATCTCGAAAAATTGATCGAACGCCCGCGCCACATCGAAGTCCAGGTTTTTGGCGATCGCTTTGGGCGGGTCGTGCATTTAGGTGAACGTGATTGTTCGGTGCAAAAGCCTTCGCATCAAAAATTGGTCGAAGAAGCCCCGGCACCACAGTTGCCCTCCGCGGTGCGCGAGCGCTTACACGCTATGGCGGTAGCGGCTGCGAAAGCCGTGAATTATACCAATGCGGGGACAATCGAATTTCTTGTGTCTGGTAACGACGTGTATTTTATGGAGATGAATACTCGGATCCAGGTAGAGCACCCGGTTACCGAAATGGCGTACGGTGTTGATTTAGTGGCAGAGCAAATCCGTGTTGCTGCGGGTGAACCGTTATCGTTTACCGAGGAAGATTTGCGTCCCAAGCGTCATGCCATCGAAGTACGTATCAATGCCGAAGACGCGCACAAGAATTTTGCGCCAGCAGCCGGAGTTTTATCGCGGGTTGTTTTCCCGGGTGGACCTGCCGTGCGGGTTGATTCGCACGTGACCGCCGGCGATATTGTGCCCCCGTATTACGACTCGATGATCGCCAAAATCATCGTCGCAGCGCCGACGCGTGAAGATGCGATTCTCTGCATGCAGCGTGCTTTAGCTGAAACCGAAATCGAGGGCGTGCACACGACGATCGATATCTGTCGAGAAATTATGGCCGATCCCGTTTTTGCCGATGGCGGTGTCGCGATCGATTATCTCCAGCGTCCGCACGCTTTCGCGTCCGTTTAGCGGTTTTCGATGCCGGGACGTCGTCACGCACGTGAGTTAGCTATGCAGGCTCTTTATAGCATTGAGGTGGGGCACACCGAAGCGGGTGAAGCGATTGCGGCGGTGGTTGAAGGAGTCGACAATACCGAGACGCGGCAATTTGTCAACGAATTAGTCTTCGGAGCGCAGACGCATCGGGCGACGATCGATGCCGAAATTGCCCCGCTCTTACGGGATTGGAGCTTGGATCGCTTGCCGATCGTTGATCTCACCATCTTACGGATCGCATTCTTCGAATTGCGTTTTTGCCCGACGACACCGCCGGTTGTGGTCATTGATGAAGCGATTGAAATGGCGAAGCGTTTTTCCGCAGAAGAATCGGGCGCGTTTATTAACGGTGTACTGGCACGGGTCATTGCGCCGTGAAGGCCATCTTTGGTTTCTTCCGTTTTCTTTTTATCACCGGTTTCTTTCTACTCTTGTTGGCTGGTGGCGTGGTGGCGGGAATTGTCGCTGCCTACTCTCGTAATTTGCCCGATATTACCCGTATGGCTGATTTTCAGCCTTCGCGTTCAACGCAAGTGTATGCGCGCGACGGCTCACAGCTTGCGAACTTATATCGTGAGAATCGGATTTGGGTAAAGATCGATCGCGTACCGCAGCAGGTCCGTAATGCGTTTATTGCAACCGAAGATCGTAATTTTTACCATCATCATGGCCTCGATTTTGTTGGTATTGCGCGCGCCGCTTTAGCTGATTACCGCCATGAACAATTCCAAGGCGCTTCGACGATCACCCAACAGGTCGCGCGTGCGCTCTTTTTATCCAACGAAGTCTCGGTGTCGCGTAAAGTGCAAGAGGCGTTGTTGGCTCTAGAAATTGAGCGTAATTACACCAAAGACGAAATATTGGAGCGCTATCTCAATCTGATCTATTTTGGCGCTGGTGCTTACGGCATCCAGGCGGCATCGCATACCTATTTCGGGCGCGATGTGTCGACGCTATCCTTGGCCCAGGCCGCGGTGTTGGCCGGCTTACCGGCCGCGCCATCGGATTATTCGCCGTATGTGAGTTTGACCCGCGCCAAGCAGCGGCAGTTCCATGTGCTCGATCGAATGGCCGCGAGCCATTATATTACTCGTGCGCAAGCCCAAGCCGCAAAAAAGGCCCCGTTGAATTTAGTCGGTTATCGCGAGTCCGGCTTGGATTCGTATCGGTTTCCTTATTTCACGACATTCGCGGTTGATCAAGTCGAAAAGCAATTCGGTGACCATGCGACCTACGAAGGTGGGTTACAAGTCTACACCACACTCGATCCGCGCTTACAACAGATTGCGGCTGATGCCGTCGCGTATGGCATGCAACAAGCCCGCGCGTCGGGGATTGGTGCGCACGAAGAAGCTTTGGTCGCGTTGCGCCCATCGACCGGAGAAATTCTCGCGATGATTGGTGGCGCCGAGCCGTTTTCGGTGACGCATCAGTTTAATCGCGCTTGGCAAGCCAAGCGTCAACCAGGTTCATCGTTTAAAGTCTTTGTGTACACCGCGGCGATTGACCAAGGTGACACGCCGATTACCGAAGTTGATGACTCACCGGTAACCTACCCTGCTGGCGATGGAACCCTCTGGAGCCCGCAAGATGATGATCATCGCTTTTATGGGCCGATGACTTTGCGGCATGCTCTTGCGCAATCGCGTAACGTTGTTGCGGTGAAATTGTTGCAGCAGATTGGCGTTGATCGGGTGATTCAGTATGCGACTCGCATGGGCGTGCACGAGCCACTGGGGGAAGATTTATCGCTGGCGCTGGGTACCTCGGTCGTGACCCCCCTTGATATGGCGGCGGGTTATGCGACCTTGGCCAACAGCGGCATTCATGTGGAGCCGACCGCTTTGCGCGTGGTCCATGACTCCTTGGGTGCGACGCTGCTCGATCAGACCTACCCGCAAGAAACCGAAGTCGTGAGTGCCGCAACGGCATACGTGATGACATCGATGCTCGAGAGCGTTGTCGAAGAAGGCACCGGCTACCCGAACGCCGTGCTCGATCGGCCTGCGGCTGGCAAAACGGGCACAACCTCGGATTTTCGTGATGCATGGTTTGTGGGCTATACGGCGGATGATTTGGTGGCCGCGGTGTGGGTCGGCAATGATGATAATCACGCGATGCAAGAATCCTACGGCGGCAATGTCCCAGCGAAGACCTGGGCCTATTTCATGAAGCACGCGCTTGCGCATACCCCGAAGCGTGATTTCACGATTCCAACCGGTGAAGTGCGTGTCATGACCTTATGTTCGCTTGGCCGAAAAGAAGTGTTCGTGCGTGGCACCGAGCCGAGCGGAGATGACTGCACTCCGCATCACTGGCGTCAGCCAACGGCGGCCCCGAGTGTGGCGGCGACAGAGCTTGCGCCGGCAGCGGAGGTGACCGATGCCCCGGAAACCCCTTCGCCCACGGCAACTCCGTTGCCGGGCGATCCGAGCAATCCGATTGAACCGTGAGTGATGAAGCCGGCCCGCCAGTCATAGGAGTGGCGGCGCTTTCGACTGCGCTCAAGCGTCTGATCGAAGAAGCACCGGGGATGAAGAGTCTGGCGGTGCGCGGGGAGATTTCGAATGTCCATCTGCAACGCGGCAGTGGGCATTGTTATTTTAGCTTGAAAGAGCAGCAAGCTGTCCTCAACTGTATCGTCCTAGCGCGATACGTGCCATTTCTTCCGCCTTTACGCGATGGCGCCAAAATTGTTGCCTCTGGTGCTTTGACGACCTATGCGGCGCAAGGGCGGTATCAATTACGCGCGACGACGATTCGCTTAGATGGCGAGGGTGATCTGTTTGCGGCGTTTGAGAGTCTGAGGATTCAATTAGCCGCCGAGGGACTGTTTGAACCCGAACGCAAGCGCGTTTTGCCACGCTGCCCTTTTGCCGTTGCGTTGGTTTCGTCTGCGACCGCCGATGGTGCGCGAGATTTTCGTACGGTGTTAGCGAAGCGCGCACCGCATATTCGGGTCAGCTTGTTTGAGACGAGTGTGCAGGGCGAGCATGCACCGGCGCAGATTGTCGCGGCACTCCAAGCCGCGGCGGCTAGCATGCCTGATCTGATTGTGCTCGTTCGCGGTGGCGGGAGTTTTGAAGATCTCTTCGCTTTTAGTCACGAATCGGTGGTGCGGGCGATAGCTGCTTGCCCGCTGCCAGTGATCACAGGCATTGGCCACGAGAGCGATGTTACGCTGGCGGATCATGTCGCGGATGTGCGCGCGTCGACACCGACCGATGCCGCGACACGCTTGCCTGACTTGCAAGACCTCTTGCAGAGCCTTCGTTCGCAGCGGCTGGCGTTGCTGCGTGGTATGAGAACGCGTTTTGCCGCTTCCCGGGAGCGTTTGCATCAGGCGCAACGTCGGCTCGAGGCCAAGAGTCCGCGCAGTCGCTTGCAGGAGCGCGCACGAACTTTGCTTGCCTTGCGTTTGCGACTTGTCGCGGCGATGCGCCAGCGTGAACGAGAGCGGGAATTATTGCTAGACCGTTTGCGCGAGCATCAAGAACGGGCGATCGCGATGTGCGTGCAGCGCAATCGGCACCGACTGCAAGTCGCGGTAACGGCCTTGCACGGGCGTGATCCCCATGCCTTACTCGCGTTGGGGTATGCGATTATCCGGGTAGACGGTTCTGTGGTCAAGGATGCCGCGCACGTTCCGCTTGGGACGCTCGTTGTGGCGCGCTTGGCTCGCGGAACGCTGCAAGCGCGCGTCGAAGCCGCAGGGGACTATGAGTGACAAGCAATCCGGCATTTTTGAGACCAAGCTCGCTCGCCTAGAAGAAATTGTGAAAGCGCTGGAATCTCCCCAGGTGAGTTTAGACGAATCTGTGCAGCTCTTTCGTGAAGGCAAGGACTTGGCCACCGCGTGCGAGGGCCTATTACAAGAAGCTGAAACGGCGGTGAGTGTGTTGCAACAACCCGATGAGCGTAACGCTTGAGAACGCGTATTGTCCCAGAGAGCCGTATCATCGGGCTCTATGTGGATATTACGCGTGATTATGCGCGCGCGAAGGCGGTCGAAATTGCGACCTTAGCGCGTCAGGCTGGTTTTTCGGTCTGCGTTCATCCGAGTCAAGCCGAAGCCTTAGCGTTTGCTGGCGATGCCTATGAATTCAAAGACGCGGCGCTTTTGGTAACGGTTGGCGGTGATGGTACGCTCTTGCGCGCTGCGCGATTTGTAGCGCCGTATGAAGTCCCGTTATTTGGTGTGAATGCCGGCCGTTTAGGATTCCTCACCGAGATCGAAGTTGCAACCGATTTAGCCGAATTAGTTGCAATGCTGCAAGAAGGCTTTTATGACGAACGGCGCTCGGCGTTAGAAGCGACGATCGCCAATCGTCCTTACATGGCGCTCAACGACGTGGTTGTGCGCAAGAAAAACGCGTCACGCGTTGTGCCGTTTACACTCGAATTAGACGACGAAGATGCGGCGCATATTCCTTGCGATGGCATCGTTGTGGCAACTCCAACCGGTTCCACGGCGTATTTTTTATCTGCTGGGGGGCCGATGATTGCGCCCAATGTCGATGCGTTTGGGATTGCCCCACTCTTACCGCATACACTGTTTTCGCGTCCGATTATTGTCCACGCCGATAGTGTGATCGCGATTGCGCTGCATCGGACGGGGAGCCCGGCGTATCTCGAGGTTGATGGCGAGCTTGTTGATGAATTGTTGCCTGGTGAGCGGGTTGTGATTTGTCGTTATCCGAATTCGGTGCGTTTCGCGAGGACGGCTCCGCTGAATTTCTTTACTCGCTTAGAAAATAAATTTAGCTGGGGAAAATCGCTGCGCGAGACTTCGCATTAATCGATCTGTGCCGTTGCTTACGGCAGGGTGTGAATTTTAATAATATTCGTGCCGCCTTCGCCCACGGGCATGCCGCTGGTGATGACGATAATTTCTCCGCTCTGACCGAGTTCACGCTCGAGCACTTCGTGTTCGGCGATTTCGATCAGGGTTTCGATAAAGCGATACGATCCGACGAGGATTGCTTCTACGCCCCAAACCAAGGCCATCCGACGGGCAACCGGGAGCAGGGGCGTGAGGGCGACAATCCTCGCGTGAGGGCGGAAAGAAGAAATATGCCGCGCGGTGTTGCCGGTGGTCGTGCCGGTAACGACGAGTTCGAGGTTGAGTGCCTGCGTCATATGCGCCGCGGATTCGGCGATCGCGGTGGCACTGGTCAAATGAGCGTCGAGCATTCGTCGGGCGGCGAGCTGGGCGTGGGGATACTGCGCTTCGATATGCTGAGCGATTGTTGCCATGACGTGCACGGCTTCTAGCGGCCACGCGCCACGTGCGGTTTCCCCCGAGAGCATCACCGCGTCGGTGCCGTCAAGGATCGCGTTGGCGACGTCGGCGGCTTCTGCACGGGTGGGGCGGGGGTTGGTGATCATCGACTCGAGCATCTGCGTTGCGGTGATGACCGGTTTGGATTGGCGGTTCGCGAGGGTAATGAGTTGCTTTTGCCACATGGGCACTTCTTCGAGCGGAATTTCAATGCCTAAATCGCCCCGTGCGACCATGATGCCATCGGCTGCGTCAAGGATCGATTCGATCGCGTCCAGGGCTTCGTGTTTTTCGATTTTGGCAATAATCGGTACGACGTTTCCATGTTGGCGCATAAATTCGCGCACACGGTGAATATCGTTGGCCGACTTCACAAACGAAATTGCGACCCAATCAACATCTTGCTCGAGGCCAAATCTGAGATGCTCAAAATCGCTGTCGGTGACGGCGTCGATATTGAGGGTCCCATCGGGGTAGTTGATGCCTTGGCGCGCGCGTAATTCGCCACCAACTTCGATACGGGTACGAATTCGCGTATTGCTCGTCTCGAGGATACGCAATGCGATTGCACCATCGGCGAGGTAGAGTAAGGATCCCGGGACAACATCGCGCGCCAATCCGGCGTACTGCACACTGATCAATTCGGCCGTGCTGAGTATAGGCTCGGTTGTGAGCTCGAGTTCGGCACCTTGGTGTAAAGTGATGGATTCTAGGCCCGGGATGTAGTTGCCGGTGCGCACTTTGGGACCGGGAAGATCCTGCAAAACCGCCACATACGTGTGTAATTCTGCCGCGATCGCGCGCACGTCGGCGATGACCGCAGCGTGTTCGGCGTGGGTCCCGTGAGAGAAGTTGAGTCGCACGACGTTGACGCCTGCGATGATTAACGCGCGTAGCGTAGCTAGATCACGGGAAGCAGGCCCGATAGTTGCAACAATTTTTGTGCGCTTGCGTGTAACGATACTGTGCATGAAAACACCCCAACCTTGGACGACAGCCCTACATAGCCTTTATCGGTGTATCACGACATCTTTATTAGCAGTGAGCGGGAATGATGGCGTTGTATCGCTTCGTGGAATCTGGTATACTGAGCGTGGTTATGGGGCTGATTAGGCTCGACGGTCTGAGGTAGTTCGGTAATCGACAAGCCGTGTTGGTCAGGCACGTAAAAGGACTACAAACACAAATGCAGATAAAAATGCACCGGTTGTCGGCTTTGACGAAATGATGGATCGCCTTATGGGTAACTCATCGCTCGTTGGTGCTGCCGCCTAACAACCTCTTATCCCGTAGGTTACGGGGTAGGGATTCCTTGGAATCCTGCCGTTCACTCCGGCCTGAGTGATACCGTGCTCGTTCGGGAATCATGACGAGTCGTTCGTAAGGCCGTGTCTTACGTGTCGGAGAGCGCCGCCGTTGATGCGCTCCTGGCGGGTTGGAAGATCCGTCATAGCAATTCCTATGAGCTCACAAAGTAGGAAAGCTTGTACAATCGACCCGGGCACACGGTCTGGACTCGGGGGGCAGTTCCCCGACAGCTCCACCATTTCCATCACTCGCGGCATCTTGATGCAGCGAGTGATTTTATTTTTCGTGGTGTCCTTTTGTACGAGTTTGGTGAAGAATGACGCTGGCGCGTACTGCTTTTTTCGAACAGGCGGTATGATGGAGTGCAGTCACCGTTTGAGCGGTGCGTGCACGGAGGGGTGAAGTGATGGGGAAGAGCCGCTGGATTGCCACGGGTAGCGCTTGTGTCTTTTTGCTTTTGGGTTTTGTGCCGGTGCTTGCCCGGGCTGATTCAACCGATCCAATTCCGCCCGACGCTCTGCCGTCGCCGATGAGCACGACGCTGGAACCAGCGTCTCCGATGCCGATTGACACGCCGAGCGCCGCGCCAACGACGCTTGTGACTGCTACGCCGACTGCGCCTCCCGTCGTTATGCCCTCTGTCTTCTCGACTCCGGTTCATCGGACGCGCTATCCAGTGATTCAGGAGCATATCCCCGATCCGAATCTCTCTGGGGAAATCACTTATACGTTCGATCAAGTCGCACAACGGGGTGATCTGAGCGAGCTGGGCGTCAAGGCGATGCCGGTGCACTATCACCCCATGGTTGAATTCCGGGCGAGTGGGTTACAGATTTTTGTGATCAATAAAGAGCACGCAGCGGTGGGGACAAACTTGGCGTTGCTCACGATGCAAGATCCGGCGCAGTTTCTTGCAAAATTACGCGGATTTATGAACGCGCATCTGCTCTCGCAACTTGCGCAGTTTGTGCCGCTCACGGCAAAGCCCGCGCCCAGCGCACATTGTCGTGCAGAGGGAAGCTATCGGGTTGGGAATGTCACGGTGCACGCGCTTGCGTGTTCGGCGAATACTGCGGAGGCAATGCATCTCGAGGTTGCGGTTCTGACCGCTGGGAGAACCCCGGTTACACTCGTTGGCCGATCTGGCGATGAGAAGATTGATCGGGCTGCCTTTAAGCAGCTTATCCACGAGCTTTCTGCGGCCAAAGCGCGCTAGCCGACACGCCGCACGAACAGGGCAGGCGTAGTCGGTTGTAGGCTACCGCCGCTCGGCTCGATGCTCAGGGCGACTGCGCTCGTCGTGGCGGGGTTTGCCATGAGCTGGATCGCGGTCAGGTCGTCGAGACTGTCGGTGAAGATCCGATCGGGCTGCATCTTTTTTGCCCCTTTTGCCAAGGTCCAGGCCTGAAAGACGTGGCCGGGGGGCAGCGCCGGTAAGCGCGTAAGAATCAGGTAGAGTCCGTGGTTGTCAATGAGCACGGTGCCGTGGGCCAGGGGATAGCGTTTGGTTCCGGGGGCCAGCAAGAGCGCAACGGTCTGCGGGCTTAGCCGTACGTCTGCAGATTGGCTGGTTGGGTGAATGTCGTCGCTTTTGCGGGTATATGCCCAGAAACTGGCCCCAATCGCGATGCAGCAAGCAATCGCGGCTATGCCTTGGTACCACCGAAATTGGGTGGTTTTGGCTGGCTTGATTTGGGCGAGGAGCTTTTTCTTCACGCGTCTTAGGGGCAGCGTGTATTCCTGCGCGCCACTTTCTGCGCTGAGCGCTAACGCGTCGCCAGTGGGAGCGAGTAACGCGTATTCATCGCTGCATAATGTGCAGTTCATGAGGTGGCGGCGGGCGGCTTGGGCTTCCTCTTGGTTGAGGCAACCCAAGGCGAAGAGCGCGGTTTGTTCGAGGTCGAGATCGTGATCGCTCATGGTGCCACCTCTGGCGTGAGGAATTTGCGTAGGCGGTGGAGGCCGCTGCGAATGCGCGTTTTCACCGTGCCGAGCGGAGTTGCGATGCGTCTTGCAATTTCTTCATGCGGTATGCCCTCGAAAAATCCTAATTCGATTGGCACGCGTTGTTCGGCTGGGAGTTGGGCGAGGGCGGCTTGTACGCAAGCTCGATCGAGGTGATGGTTGAGCGAATCTTCGGTTGCGTGGTCCAAAACGAGATCTTCGGTGAGTTCAGCGCTGACGTGCGCGGAGCGTTGTCGGAGAATATCGAGTGCACGGTTACGGGCGACGCGGCAGAGCCAAGCGCGGAAATTGCCGCCGCGATAACGGTGCGGGCTAGTCCAGAGCATGAAAAAAAGCGATTGCAGCACATCTTCCGCGCTCGCCGTATCGCCTAGCATGCGCAGGGCGATTCCGAAAACCAGGCGGGAATAGCGATCGTATAATTGCTCGAACGCTTTCGTATCACCGTTACGAATACGTTCAAGAAGCATATCAGCTTCATTCACGGACATGCGTTTCGGTTTCCCTCCACGCATGTCCCTGTAAATGTTTGTTCGAGATACCCTTTAGCTGTGCTGCTTACGGAAGTAAAACGCGGTCGATTACTTGGATAATGCCATTTGATTGATAGACATCGTAGGTGGAAATATGTGCGACACGGCCTTTATCGTCAATAAGGACAATATTTCGCGGGCCATTCATCTTGACGGTGAGCTTATCGCCTTCGACGGTGGTGAGCATCGCAGCTCCGCCGCCGTAATTAATGGCTTGAGCGAGTTTTGCGAAGGTGTAGCGTCCTGGGACGACATGATAGGTGAGGACTTTCGTTAACTGCGCTTTATTTTCTGGACGGAGGAGATTTGGCACGGTGCCAGCGGGCAGCGCGGCAAACGCTTCGTCGGTTGGTGCAAATACGGTGAACGGCCCGGGCCCTTCAAGGGTTTGCACTAAGCCTGCGGCTTTGACGGCTGCGACGAGGGTGGTATTATCATCGGAGTTGAGTGCGTTGAAGATGATATTGTGGCTGGCGTACATCTCATGTCCACCGACCATGGGGTTCGCGAACGCTGCTTGGGTGCTGAGTGCGAGCAGGCTAGACAGCGCGAGGGTCGCGAGTTTTGCACGGATTTGCATGTGATCTCTCCATTTCGGATACAAAGTAATCCAGAGAGATAACGCACGACGACTGCGGTTTAGATTGGGTCGCAATGAAAAATATAGGCGACCGACAACATTTTATACGTGTGGTATGCTGTTGCGGCGCATGCCATCATCAAACGGCCCGCCGTTTTTCTTTATGATCTGCGCTGGGGGTGAAGCTTGCTGCATCTCTGGTGTAGGTTCCGGTTCCCAGCACGAGATCTGTGGCTGCGCCACCGCCGACAAGCGCAGACCCTGCACCGATCGTTCCCTAGTTGCCAACACTCATATCTGCCATTGTTTTTTCCTCATTCTATAATTACAAAGTTGATATTAAATCGCGGTCTTGAAAATATAATGCTTGATTTGTTTAATGTCGCGAAACGCGATTTGGTCAAGCGCTGGGGCAGGGTTTGGAGTGAGATTGAGACTTTTGATCGGGTTTGTGGGATGAGTGTGGGGAAATTGTGGTTACAGGAATGATCCTTCTGAAAGGACGAACCTGAGACAGGTTTGGTTCTGGGTTCTTGTTCCGGGAGGGTTTTTGTTTTGGTTGAGGCTGGCGTGCGGGAAAAGTATGAGGCGGTTATTGGGATCGAGTGCCATGTCGAGCTGAAAACCCAAAGCAAGATGTTTTGTGGTTGCGCCAACGAGTTCGGCGGCGAGCCGAACACCCAAATCTGCCCAGTGTGCCTCGCCCTGCCCGGAGCACTCCCGGTGCCGAATGAACTGGCGATCAGGCACTTAGTCCGGGCGGGACTCGCCGTCAATGCCGAGATTCCGGCGTTCTCAAAATTTGATCGCAAGAATTATTTCTATCCTGATATGCCCAAGAATTATCAGATATCGCAATACGATATGCCGCTCACCCAAGGCGGTATCGTTGAATTTTGGCTCCCCGACGGTACGCGTAAGCGTTGCCGCCTGACCCGGATCCATCTAGAAGAAGACACCGGGAAGCTCAGTCATATGGGCAACACCGATGGTCGCCTCGCCGGTAGCGAGGCCTCACTCGTGGACTATAACCGCGCCGGGGTGCCGTTGATGGAATGCGTCTCCGAGCCTGATCTGCGTTCGGCCGAAGAAGCCGTCGGTTTCTTGGAAGCACTCAAACGACTGTTCGTGCAACTCGGCGTGAGTGACGTGAAAATGGAAGAAGGCTCGCTCCGTTGCGATGCTAACGTGTCGATTCGGTTGCGCGGCGCAAGCGAATACGGCACCAAAACCGAAATAAAAAATATGAATTCTTTCCGCAGCGTTGGTCGAGCGATTGAAAGCGAAATCGAGCGGCAAATTGCGCTCGTCGAAAGCGGTCAGCGCGTGCAGCAAGAAACCCGCGGTTGGAATGAAAGCCAGGGTACAACGCATCTGCAGCGGAGCAAAGAAAAAGCCCACGATTATCGCTATTTTCCCGAGCCGGATTTATTGCCAATCTGCTTTACGCCAAGCGAGATTTCTGCTTTGCGAGCAAGTTTGCCGCCCTTACCGCACGCCCGCTTTGATCGCTATAGTCACGAATATCATTTTAGCGCAGCGGTGGCGACCCAATTAATCGATACCCCTGGTTTAGCCGATTATCTGGATGATGTCGTTGCGGCCGGAGCACCCGCCCAGAGTGCTGCCAATTTCGTGTTGACCGATTGTTCGCGTCTCGCCAATGAAACCGGCGTCGCTCTGCCCGCTTCTCATCTCACTCCAGCTGCTCTGGCTGAACTGATTGCTCTCGTTGAAGAAAAAACAATCGGTTCAAAAATTGCGAAAGAAGTCTTGAGCCGGATTTGGCGCGAGGGTGGTTCACCCCGCGCTTTGGTCATCGCCGAGAACTTGGCCCAAGTGACCGACCCGAACGTGATTGATGCGTTTGTTGCGAAGGTGTTGGCGGCCAATCCTCAATCGGTGAGCGATTTCCGCTCAGGCAAAGAAAAAGCGTTGATGTTTCTGCGTGGGCAAGTGATCAAAGAAAGTGCCGGCAAGGCGGATCCCCTGGTCGTTGAAACCCGCTTACGGGCGCAGCTCCAAGCATGACACGCGTGCCGGCTGATCTCCAGGAATTGTTAGCGGGTTTTGATCATATCGAAACCCTGCCTGATTTAACCGAACGTTTGCGCTTGGGGCGACCCTTGCGCATGAAACTCGGACTCGATCCAACGAGTCCGGATTTGCATCTCGGTCATGCGATTGTGCTCGAACACCTCCAGCGCTTTGTCGCTGCCGGGCATGATGTCACGCTCGTGATCGGTGATTTTACCGCACGGATCGGCGACCCATCGGGACGCAATCAAGCGCGGCCCGCGCTCAGCGACGAAGCGATCGAGCATAATATGCAAACCTACGCCGAACAAGCGGGCAAGGTGCTCGACCTCGAGCGGGTGACCTTGCGTTATAACAGCGAATGGCTCGGCGCGCTCAAGCTCGATGGCTTGATTGGTCTGTTGTCGCACGTGACGGTGGCGCAAATGCTCAAACGCGAAGATTTTGCGCAACGTTACGCGAGTAATACCCCTATTTCTCTGCACGAATTTTTATACCCGATTGCCCAAGCGTACGATAGTGTTGCCTTGCAGTCGGATATCGAATTGGGTGGCAACGATCAACTCTTTAATGTCTTGATGGGGCGTTTTTTTCAGGGCGTGTTCCA
This sequence comes from uncultured bacterium, assembly GCA_903829325.1. GTDB lineage: Bacteria > Vulcanimicrobiota > Vulcanimicrobiia > Vulcanimicrobiales > Vulcanimicrobiaceae > CAIKPM01. The sequence goes on along the minus strand of CAIKPM010000045.1, from coordinate 26,395 downwards.
TCAGCCGCCGCAGATCTGTCTGACGGTTCCTTTGCTCGAAGGCATCGATGGCACCAAAAAAATGTCGAAATCTGCTGGCAATGCGATTGGTCTCAACGAAGCCCCGAACGACCAATTTGGGAAGACGATGCGTATTCCCGACGAGCTGATTGCCCGTTGGCATAATTTAGTGCTTGGTTTTTCTCAGGCAGAGTCGGCTGTGCTAGCGGCTGAAATTGAGGCCGGGACGGCGCATCCGATGGATGAAAAAAAACGCATCGCCGAAGCGATTGTCACGCGGTATCACGGCGCGACAGCCGCCGTGCGTGCGCGGGAATATTTCGAACGCACGATTCAACGTGGTGAAGCGCCGAGCGAAATGCCAGAACTCCACTTGCAAGAGCCGATCAAACTCGATGCTTTGCTTGTGAGAACGCAATTCGCCGAAAGCAAACGCGCCGCTCAGCGCTTGATTGCTGGCGGCGGGGTGCGTATCGATGGCGTCGCGGTTAGCGACCCCAATGCGCTCTGGAAAGACGCGAGCGCGATTCTTTCGGTCGGCAATCGCCATTATCTCCGTGTCCACGCAGATATTCGCTCGTGAAAGTAGTTTCGGCTTAGACTTCAGCCGTGACGGAAGAGCCGCTTTGCTAAGTCGCTAATTTCATCCGGCTGAAAATAATACGCTTGGCGGCAGAAATCACAGATCGCTTCGGTTGGTTCTTTATCTTGGGCCATTTTCGTGAGTTCATCGCGCCCGAGTCCGAGCAGTGCGGTCGCAACTTTGTCGCGCGAGCAGCGACAGGTAAAGCGTACAGTATACGCCTGTATGCTGCGCAGAGTGCGGCCTGCGGTGAGCCGATCGATGAGCTCACGTGGTGTTGCACCGCCGCTGAGCAGATCTGCGAGCGCAGGCAGCTGCGCCGCATGCGTTTCGAGCTTGCTGAATACGCTCTCGTCTGCATTTGGCATGACTTGTACAATGTAGCCACCCGCAGTCTGGATGCCCTGATCGGTGTTGACGACGTCCAGCGCGGCGATGCTCGGAATCTGTTGCGAATGGCGTAAATACCACGCCAGATCGGGACCAATTTCTCCGTTGTGCAGCGCGACAATGCCCACATACGGTTGACCAATTTCATACGATTTGGTGACTTGCATACGCCCTTGCCCGACAGCCGCCCCAATCGTGCCAGCGGCTTCGCTCGTAAGATCCACTTCGGGATAACGCGCGTGGGCGCGGGCGCCAATTTCCTCGGGGTTGTTGAGAAAAACATCGGCTGCGAGTGTGTTTAAGGGGCCATCTCCAACGACTTGCAGCGAAATGCGATCCTGGCCTTTGAGACTCGCGCCGAAGAGCGTGGCTCCGGTGATGAGCCGTCCGAGGGCGATAGCTGCAGTCGGAGCGAGTTGGTGGCGGCGTTGAGTTTCACGAGTGAGTTCTGTCGTGATCGCGGCCACGAGCGAGAGGGTGCCGTCTTCGGTTGTTGCCGCGAGAACGAGATCGGCAAGGGGCGCATGTTTGAAATCTTCCACAGGTTTTTCTCTTCCACGCAGGGGGGTGAGACGCTCTTCCGAAGGCGCCAAGGGTGAACGAGCAGATTCAGCGGCATCTTGCCATTATCCATGGTCCCAATTTGCATCTTCTGGGTACGCGTGAGCCGGGTGTATACGGCGCGATGACACTCGCCGAAGTAAATGCGCTCTTGCACGAGCGTGCAGCAGTGCTGGGCTTTACGCTGAGTATCGAGCAGCATAACGACGAAGGGGCAATTATTGACGCGCTAACCCGTGCCAATGGTACGGTTGCCGCGATTATTCTGAACGCGGGAGCGTATACCCATTATTCGTACGCGATCCGTGATGCGATTGCGGCTATTGCGCCGCCGACCATCGAGGTGCATTTGAGTAACACCGCTGCACGCGAAGCATTCCGTGCAACGAGTGTGATTGCGCCGGTTTGTCGCGGCAGTATCGCGGGTTTTGGCGTTTGGTCGTACGTGTTGGCTTTAGAAGCGGTGCAGTTACTGGGTTCTTCGTCGTGAGAATCTCTGCTGCGTGGGAGAAATGTTGAAGGAGCGGCGCCGCAACGTGCGTATAACCCGCGCAGCGCTTGGGTTCATCAGGCAATAATTGTTATCGCACGATGACGCATGCCACATTCTTTCTCACCCATTCGAGGAATAACCGTTGACAAAAGCTGATCTCATCGAGTCTCTAGCCGACGAGCATGAACTCTCGAAGCGCGCCGCAGGCGAAATTATTGATTTTGTCCTTGATTCTATTACTGCGACGTTAGCTGCCGGCGAAAAAGTCCAGCTCATTCCCTTCGGTGCATGGGATATCCGCGAGCGTAAAAAGCGCGAGGGCCGGAATCCACAAACGGGCGAAAAGTTGACCATTGCTGCGCGGCGTGTTCCGGCGTTCACTGCAGGCAAAGCCTTACGCGATGCGGTTGCTGGATCCAAGAAGAAACGCGCAAGCGCAAAACGCTAGTTCGTCAACGGGAATTCCCTGGGTGTACCGCTAATCCCAAGGCCCGGCCGGGTAGTGGCGCAGCTTGGTAGCGCACAAGTCTGGGGGACTTGGGGTCGCAGGTTCAAATCCTGTCTACCCGACCACATCGATCCCGCGGTTGTTTACGACCGCGGGATTTTCTTTTTATTGAAGTCCCCGTTATCGGGCACCTCGATAAAAAAAATCCGCGTGCCCCGAGTGAGACGGGGACACGCGGTGAACATCGGCGTTCGGATACCTTATGTATTCGTGTGCCATGCTGGGAAACCGCGCTAGGGCAAAAGACTCCTAGCGGCTATTTCTTGATGGCTTCGACCTGGAGCTCGATGGTCACATCGTCGCCGACGAGGGCGGCTGGGGCGTGGCCTACGTCGAACGCGGTGCGGTCAATGCTACCCGTTGCGTTAAAGCCAAAATGGGTGTAGCCCCACGGATCTTTCGCACTGCCGGTATAGGTGGCAGCGAGAGTGACTGGTTTGGTGATGCCGTGGAGTGTGAGAGTACCATCGATGGTAAAATCGCTTTTGTTCAGACGATGGATTTTGGCTGAACGGAACGTGATCGTTGGGAAGGTTTCGACGTCAAACCAATGATCCGAGCGGAGGTCTTTGTCGCGCTTGGCATCGTGGGTATCGATTTTGCTCGCATCGAGCGTTGCGGTGACGGCGGTGGGAATGTGGTCATTCCCGAGCACGATATTTGAGGTGAGCAACGGAATTTGCCCGGTCACTTTGGTGATCGTCAAATGCGATACCGTGAACGATGCACTGGTGTGATCCGGGTCAAGCGGCAGAATGATGGTCGCGCGCGCGGCAGTAGCAGCTAAGGCGAAAGCCCCAACCGCGAGAGACGTCAGAAAACGTTTATTCAAGCAGGTTCCTCCAAAGGAAGCAAGGTGGTGGGGTGTTCCCGTAGGGCCTTGCGCCATTCCTTTTGAGCCTTTGGGCTTTTTCCCGTGGGGCTTGGGAAGAGGTGACCGGAGATGCTTCAAGCGGTAGGGAAGGGACGGGGTGATGGAACGTCTCGTCATTCTCGGTTCAGGACCAGCCGGTTTAACTGCTGCGATTTACGCTGCGCGGGCGAACCTGGAGCCCCTAGTTTTCGCTGGTTATTTGCCTGGTGGTCAATTAATGATCACGAGTGACGTCGAAAATTATCCCGGCTTTCCCCAGGGGGTGACTGGTCCGGAATTAATGGGCGCGTTTCGCGCTCAGGCCGAACGCTTCGGTGCCCGCTTGCTCGACACCGATGTCGAGGCGGTTGATTTCCGTGGTGAGCGTTTCGTGCTCACCGGGCCTGATGGTCCGGTTGAAGCGCGCAGCGTTATTATCGCGACTGGTGCGAGTGCGCGCTGGCTTGATATCCCCGGAGAAGCGCGCCTGCAGGGGCGCGGTGTGTCGGCTTGTGCCACCTGCGATGGCGCCTTCTTTAAAAATAAACGCTTAGCGGTGGTCGGCGGTGGGGATTCCGCGATGGAAGAAGCCCTCTTTCTCACCCGCTTCGCGAGCGAGGTGATCGTTTTGCATCGGAGTGATCGCTTGCGTGCCAGCAAAATTATGGCTGATCGCGCGCTTGCGCATCCGCGGATTCGTTTCGTCTGGAATCGCGTGGTCGAAGAAGTTCTCGGCGACGAACACGTTACCGGTCTGCTGCTGCGTGATACAACGAATGATCAGCGTGATGTTCTCGACGTTGACGGGATATTTGTGGCCATCGGCCATGTTCCCAATACAGGGATCTTCGCCGGCCAAATCGAGCTTGACCGGCAAGGGTATATTGTCTCCGCTGATGGTGTACATACGAATATTCCTGGCGTCTTTGTTGCTGGCGACGTGAACGATCTGCGCTACAAGCAAGCGATCACCGCTGCGGGTGCCGGGTGTAAGGCCGCTATCGAAGCCGAACGTTATCTTGAAGCCTGAAGACCGCGCCGGCGAACAGCCGACACCAGTTGGTGATATTCAAGGCGCCTTCGGAACGATTCGTAGCGGCGACACGGGTGCGCGCCGCGGCGTCTGGCGGCGTCTGCAGACCCTTTTAGCGGTACTTGGCCCCGGACTGATCGTGATGGTTGGCGATAACGACGCCGGGGCTTTTGGGACCTACACCCAGGCCGGGCAAGACTACGGGACGGCGTTGATGTGGACGCTGCTCGTCTTAATACCGGTGTTATACGTGAACCAAGAGATGGTCTTGCGTTTGGGTGCGGTCACTCGAGTGGGGCACGCGCGTTTAATTTTGGAGCGGTTCGGCAAATTTTGGGGTGCGTTCAGTGTGATCGATCTCTTTTTGCTCAATGCGCTCACGATTGTCACCGAATTTATTGGGATCAGTCTTGCGCTGCAGGTTTTGGGTTTGTCAAAATTCATGGGCGTTGCGCTGTCTGCTGGCTTAATTATGGTTGCGGGTTTAACCGGGAGTTTGCGCCGTTTTGAGCGGTTTGCCATGGTGCTCTGCGTTGGTAGCTTGGCGCTCATTCCGGTATTCCTCGCGGTCCATGCGCCCTTAGGGCCTTCGTTGCATGATTTGCTTGTGCCGGGGATGCCGCGCGGCGGTGATTTAAGCGCGGTGATGTTACTGATTATCGCGATTGTCGGTACAACTATTGCCCCCTGGCAATTGTTTTTTCAACAAAGTTATGTCATCGATAAAAAAATCACGCCGCGCTTTATGAATTATGAGCGGTTGGATTTAGTTATTGGGATTGGTATTGTTGTGCTTGGTGCTTTTGCGATGATTTCTTTAAGCGCCGGCACCTTTGCGCACCATCCTGAAGCGGGGCAATTCATCGATGCGGGTGGTGTTGCTCAGGGTATTGCGAAATATGTTGGTCGCTTACCATCGATCTTTTTTGCGATCGCTCTCCTCGATGCAAGTCTGATCGGTGCCGCCGCGGTGTCGCTCTCGACTGCTTATGCGGTCGGCGACCTTTTTTCTTTAGGGCATTCTTTGCATCGACGGGTCGCGGATGCGCCGGTGTTTTATCTCGTTTATCTTGGCTTGATCGTAGCCGCTGCGGCGATTGTGCTCATCCCCGGTTCACCTCTCGGGCTGATTACCAACGCCGTGCAAACCTTGGCTGGGGTGTTGCTGCCGAGCGCCACGGTCTTTCTTTTGATGTTGTGTAACGATCCGCAAGTGTTGGGGCCTTGGGTGAATACCCGGCGGGTAAATGTGTTTACCGGCGTCGTTATTGCGATGCTTATCATGCTCTCGGTGGTCCTGACCGCCTCGGTGATTTTCCCGAATATTACTAGTATGCAAATTCTGCTGATTATGTGCGGTGGCGTGCTGTTGGCCGCGGTGACTGCGGTTGTCATGACTCTCGGCCAGAGTCAACGTGGCCCCAAGCCGACTCGCGCGGAACGCGAAGCGTGGTTGATGCCGCCGATCGAACAACTCGGCGCAGCGGCTATTACTCCATCGAATAGTTTCTGGTTGTTGGTGCTACGCGGTTATCTCTTGTTGGCGGTCGTGCTCGTCGTTTTCCGTGTGGTTATGCTCGCAACTCATCACCCCGCGTGAGCGAGCAGTTGCTCTTCGGAAAAGGTGAAGGGCAGCTGGGGGTTCGCGGTCAGCGTTAAGGGATCGGCACGCACGATCGAGCCTTGACGATCGGCGATTGCGGCGATCATCGCGGCGTTATCGGTGCAGAAGCGGCGCGGCGGAATGTGCACTGGTATCTGATGGCGCTGGCTCCAGTTCTGTAGCGCTGCTTGCAGGGGGCCGTTGGCGGCGACTCCGCCCGAGAGTACCACGCAACGATACTCGCTTTGTTCGACCGCACGCGTGAGCCGATTGAGCAGCACGTCGATCACCGCTGCTTGGAAGGAAGCGGCGATGTCCGCGGGTAGGGTCGTCGCAGCTTGGGGTGATTCGATGAAGCGCCGGGCTGCGGTTTTGAGACCTGAGAAAGATAGATCAAGGCTACCATGGTCAGCGCGGTGACGCGGAAAGGGGATCGCTTTGGGATTGCCCGTGCGCGCGAGTTGTTCGAGGGCGGGGCCGCCTGGGAAGGGCAGACCAAGCAGGCGAGCGGTCTTATCGAAGGCTTCACCAGCGGCGTCATCGCGCGTGCGTCCGATGATGGTAAAACGCGTGGGGCTCGCAACGCGCACGAGCTGCGAATGACCGCCCGAGACCAGTAGCGCGAGCAGCGGGTAGCTCGGTTCGGCGTCGTTCTCGAGGAAGGGCGCAAAAATGTGGCCGTGCAGATGGTTGACGGCGTAAAGCGGCAGGCGCCGGGCATACGCTAAGGCTTTGGCCGAGGCCACGCCCACCAAGAGGCTGCCGATGAGTCCGGGGCCGGCGGTGACCGCGATGCCATCGAGGTCGACGAAGCCGAGCTTGGCTTCGCGCAGCGCGTGCTCGATCGCCGCGCTAAGCAGGTCGAGATGGCGGCGACTGGCGATCTCGGGGACGATCCCCCCGTAGCGGGCGTGGAAGGCATCTTGATTGGTCGAGATGTTCGCCAGGACACGTTTTGCGTCGGCGACCAGCGCGGTGGCGGTATCGTCGCAGGACGTTTCAATCCCTAATAAGAGCATGGTCGTGTTGGCTTCGGTATCTCACGGAGGGGAGCATGCGCAAACCAGCGTGAAACCGCGCAAATATGTTTTTGCACACGTGGTCGCTCAGTACGTTCATTCTCTTAATCGTGGCGGGTTTTTTCGCGGGTTGTATCAACTCGGTTGCGGGGGGCGGCAGTTTTCTGGCGTTCCCGACTTTGCTCTTTTTGGGCTTACCACCGATTATCGCCAATGCGACGAACAACACCGCGATGTGGTTTGGGACCTTCGGAACGATCTCGGGCTATCGCGAGGAGCTGGCGGGGCACTACCGTCCGCTTTTGCCGGCGATGCTCATCGGCGTGGCCGGCGGTCTCGCGGGGGCTTGGCTGCTGCTGGTAACCCCTGAGGTCGTTTTTACCCGGCTCATTCCGTGGTTGTTGCTTGGGGCGACGCTGGTGTTTGCGTTTAGTGCGCGGTTGCGACGCTTAGCTGGGTCGCACGATCATCCGGGCTTGTTCGCTTCTGGGACCTTGGTGCCGTTGTTTTTGGTGGGGGTCTACGGCGGCTATTTTGGCGCCGCGATCGGGATTTTGACCTTGGCTTTGCTCGCCTTATCGGGAGTGAGTGATGTGCATCGTGCGAACGGGATTAAGGCGATCTTTAGCTTTGTGGTCAATGGGGCTGCCTTTATCTCGTTTGTTGTCGCCGGAAAGATCGCGTGGCCGGTGGCGGTGGTGCTCTCGCTGGCGGCGATCGCTGGGGCTTACGCGGCTGCTCGCATCTCCCGCAAGGTTGCTCCTCAGGCTTTGCGCCGATTGATCATCATGATCGGGGTTTGTCTGAGCGCATATTTCTTTTACAAGACGTACATCCACGGCTAATCAACTAGGTACTATGGCCTAGAGGCTCGCTCAGAGGCTTTCTCTGCACGGTGCTCGCGACAAGATATGGTTGTACGCAACGCTGTTCGGGTGTTGTGCGGCAATAGTTTTGGAGAAACAAACGATGGTGCATCAGGTTGGAAATCCGCCATGTCATTGTGCGACGCCGTATCCTTATGCGCAGGGGGCTCCTCTGGTGGTGCGCGATGCGGTTAATGGCAATACAGCTCCATTGCAGCCTAACACCTGGGTAGGGCCTCATCAGATCATTGAGGATCCTGCTGAAGGGCGATCGCGGCGTTTTTGGTTAGGGATGAAAGTGACAGGTGCTATTTGTGGTACAGCTCTTGCCGCCATAGCTCTAGGCTGGATAATCGATGAAGTCTGGTATCGCAATCGGCTTATGGGATGTGGCATGTACGGCGGTCTCTACGGCAACGGACTCTACGGCGGATTTTTGTAGGCCACGGCAATGCAACCTTCCGCTGCTCGCGTATTCGATACGACGCCTGTTCGAATTTCCTCGACATCTGCGGCACGTGCATCTGCCAAGTCTACCTATGAATTTATTAGCGGCATCTCGCCGACTGCGCCCGACAGAATTGTTTTAAATAATTTCCCCTTACATGTCAACGAACTACTCAACGAAGAATTGTCTGCGTTGAGCACAGGCGATCAGCAAGAAAATGTTCGCGCTTCATTCGCCTTGAGGTTATTAGATCTTGAGACGCACATCAAGAACTTACACCCCTCCGAAACATTTTTCGCTCATTGGGAACCTGAACGGCGCAACGAAGTATGGCAGCAATTTGTCAAGCAGCAGCAGAGTACGCTCACGCACATTCATGCTTATCGCGAAAATCTGTATCGTGAGATGGGTTACTCCCCAGCACAGGTGAACGGCGTGCCGGGTTTGCGCATGGCGGATGCTCCCCCGGACAGTCCTGATGCTGCTACCGCGCCATTGACGGTTCCGACTGCGAACAGGGCGTGGTCTGCCAAGAAAAAAATTCTCGTGAGTCTGTTGGTGTTAGGAATGACGCTTGGTCTCGGGTTGCTTGCGTATTATTTTTACAAGCGTCATAAGCAACAACCACGCCCACTTCCGCCGCGCCGCGTGGTAGTCGTTGCTCCGCCGAACTATGGTTACGGTTACAACCCAGGATTCGTCGGTTATTCGCCTATGTCGATGCCAATGCAGATGGGTCCGATCATACTCCCCCCACCGATCCCCTCAATGCCGGTGCTACCCCCACTGCCGCAATTCCCGGTCATGCCAGGCATGCAACCCAACTTCATGCCCCCACCGTCATGGTAGATGCCAGACGCTTCGACTAAAAAACGGCAGCCTACTTCGCGAGAACGCTCTGGGCAGCTACGCTTAAATGATGGTCGAATGTGATCAGCTCAAGCTCTGGCACATCAATCGTGAGGGTTTTTGCGCAAGCAAGATGCCACAGATCAGCGCCGCGTAAAGAACAGCGTTGTGCGAGGTCTTGGAGTATTTCTCGGTCAGGTACCTGATCGAGGTAGTGCCAGGGGCCCCGTTCAAGCGCTTCGCGCGCGGCGCTAGCGGAAAATGTTGGCAGAGTGCTCATCAGTCCACGCTCGATACGGCTAATGATTGCAAGGGTTTCCGCGATGGCTAAGCTTGAAAGAATATGGAAGGCCTTTCGCTTTTTTGCTCGCTGAGCCGCTTCGGTATGCGCATCCTGAAAGAGTGTGGAAATAATCGCCGAGGTATCCCAGTAGATAGCGGCGTTCATGGCGTGTGCGTGGTGCCGCTGCGATCCTCGGCAAGAAATGCTTGCGCTAGACCTGAGGGGATCGCTTGAGCTCGCGGGAACGGTTTTTGCGCATGGTTTGGTAGGCGCAAAATGCCCCGTCGTACCAGGCCGTCGATGCGCTGCTCGAGTGTACTCGATTCTTGCGTCAAAGCAACAAGCTTTGCCACCGCCACTCCACGTTCTGTGATTGTCCACTCTGTACCGTGGCTGATATCTCGTACGAGTTCACTCAGCCGCGCCTTGGCGTCACGTATGCCGATATGCCTGGGTTTGCGTAATTGCTTCATTTCTTACCATCGTTATTGTAGGCTCATGTGACTACAATAACGATGGTAAGGTCAGACGGCTTCTCTTGTCAATCACCCATCTGTTTGGATTTCTCGCATGGTTGATACGAAGTCGGCGCTAGTGAAGACGTTCATGATGGCGGCATCGTCGCGGTTTTTGGTATTGAGCAACATGCGATCTTGAATGAAGCTTGCGGTTGGTCGGATTTTTTGCTGGTATGCATAGCTAACTGCGTTGTAAAGTTCTTGTTCGCCCTCGATTGGTTGTTGCGCGTGTTCAGTAACCCCGTCTGTATACAGAACGAGCAAGGCTGAAGCGGGTACCGCGACTTCGTCGAGCAGTGGCATAAAATTGTCGTCGATGCCAAGAGGGATATCAGGCTGAGAGGGCATGAGAAAACTGATAGCAGTCGTGGTCGCCATGATCGGTGCCGGATGGCCGGCGTTTGCAAAGGAGAGCGAGCGATGTTTGAGGTGCAAGATCGCGAAGAGCGCAGTGGCTGTCTGATCGGGATGTTTGCACAGAAATTCATTGGCGACTCTCAATATGTCGGTCGGACTGAGTCCGTCCAGCGCAGCGTGACGAATCGTCTGACGTAGGCCGCGCATCAAGGCGTGTTGTTCCGGGCCGTGGCCGCAGACGTCCCCAATCGATAGTGCCAGCATATGCTCTGAAAGTAGAAACGCTTCACACCAATCACCGCCATAGCATTGACCCATCGCTGGGAAAATGCACGTGCTCCACTCGATATCACGATAGCGTGCCTGTGTTTGGAGATGTTTCATCAGATCTTTCATCTTGGCAGAAGAAGGCGATCGTATTACGGGTTGTCCTATCGGCGTCGCTACAAAAGAGAAAGTATCGCTTAAAGCGAGGGCTTATGCCGACGAAGATACTCCCTGACTGTGGGCTTTACCGAAGCTCAGGATATGCGATCAGATTTTACGCTGTCTGTATGATAGTGGACAGAAAAAACATATAGTGCGTGGTAATATGGCGAAAATATGTATTGAGCCCGAGAAAAAGGGGATTGTTTGTCTCAGAACCAGAATGCGCGCCCGCAAAAAGCGCTTGTGCTCACAGCTGACGCATTAAAACAAAATGCGATTCTAGCTGGCATTGAACCAGCCACGATAGAATACGTGTTAGAACACGGTTCCTTGGTTGATTTGCGTTTGCGTCAGGAAATCTACCAGTCAGAACGCACCATTGATCTTGTTTATTTTCCGATTAATTCCGTGCTCTCGATCGTTGCACAAATGCGCGATGGCAGTGAGATTGAAGTCGGCACCATCGGACGCGAGGGGATGTCTGCCTTTCCCTTATTGCTGGGGGCTAGCACCACGGCGAATTATTGTTATTGTCAGGTGCGTGGGCGTGCGATTCGCATGAATGCGGCTAGCTTTCATGATATGACCGTCATGGATCACTCGTTTCGGCAACTATTAGATCGCTATTTGCAATCGTATGTCAACATGCTTGGTCAATTAGCCGCGTGTAATCGTTTGCATAGTATTTATGAGCGCTGCTCGCGCTGGCTGTTAATGACGCATGATCGGGTTGGCGCTGACGATATTCCTTTGACCCAAGAATTTCTTGCTATGATGTTGGGCACGAGTCGCTCGGGCGTGTCGATTGCGGCTGCCACGCTGCAGCAGGCCGGGTTTATTCAGTATAACCACGGGATCATTCGTATTGTCGATCGCCCTGGACTCGAGAGCGCCGCATGTGAATGTTACGAGGTGGCCCGTAAACAGTTTGAAGGCTTGGTTCGTTCTTTGCCGGGCATTACAAGCGATAAAATTCGAGCCTTGGCCGCGCGCCGCTCTACGCTCGATAGTGACTTGCATTTGTAAAGAACACCGTGCGGATCTCTCGCATGACGGTGGCGAACGCCGCATCGGTCTTGGAATCAGATGGCGATTGACTATAAAGGACGATGATGTAACGCCGACCAGTGGCGAGTGTCAGAATCCCACCGTCGTGACTCGTGTCGCTCGTCTCACCGGTTTTGTGGGCGAAATGATCGCCTGGCAGTAACCCTGTGGAAAGCTTGCTGTTCCAGTATTGCGCGTCTAGCGCGCCGAGCAGACGCTCGGCAAAGGGGACCTCACGCAAAGCAATGCGGCGCAGCAGCAGAGCCGCGTCGTGGGCGGAGTGGGCGTTTTCGCCGGTGCTGGCGGGGTCGGCGATCCGCGGGAGGCTGCCGGAAAGAAAGCGACGGATCGCGGTTTCACGCAAGCCCGCATCCTGGCAGAGCTGCGTGGCACGCTGATGGCCGAGCAGATCGATCAGCGCGTTCGTCGCAACGTTATCGGAAAACGCGAGCATCGCATGCACGAGTTCCCAGACTCGGGCCTGGTAGCCGGGGACAAACGCAGACGGCGCGTCGTTGCTTGTCATCAAACGTTCTGAGATGGGCACATGCGCTTCGTCGATGAGGCCCTGTTCGAGTGCGAGCCCGATGGTATACGCAATCGGCAGTTTGATCATACTCGCCGGATAGCATTGCGGGGTATCGCCTTGCTCAAAACGCCAGTTTTTATCGAGACTCTCGATGATCAGATACGGACGGTGCAGTGCTTGGAGACTCTCGAGTCGGTGATCGTGGGGCAGCTCTGGCAATGCGGTGCTCCTCAGGCCGTGCGCAGGCGTTGGGCTTTTCTTGCGGTACTGCGCAGCGTATGATGAGTGGTGGTCCGCCGACCCATTTGATGTGGTCGAGCATGTTCAATCCCGACAAGCCGACGATGCACGGGAAAGTACAATGGCGGCGCCTCGGGCGGCTTTTTTTGCCTTATTTGGGAGCTGCGTGGCTGACCCTCGTCTGCATTATCGCGATTTCGTTACTAGGGCTTTTGCCGATTCTTTTTACGAAATGGCTGATCGACGATGCGTTTGCCCAACGCAATCTTGCGAGCGCGGGCTGGGATGTGTTGGGGATGATTCTCGCGGCAATCACCGCGGGTGGTATCGGTGTGTACCAGGGATATTTAAGTGCTTTGATCGGCGAAGGCATCATGCGCGATTTACGCACCTCGCTAGTCGCACATATGCAATCTATGTCGTTATCTTTTTTTACGACGACCAAAACCGGCGAAATCATGAACCGTGTTTCAAATGATGTCGATAATATTGATAATGTCTTGACGGGAACACTCGCGAGTATCGTGACCAATGTGGTGATGATGCTGACGACGACTGTTGCCATTCTCCGTTTGGATTGGCGCTTGGCGCTCGTTTCATTCGCGGTGATCCCTTTGATGATTTTGCCGTTGTCACCAGTTGGGCAGCGGATGTACGAGATCCGCAAAAAAACGCGGGTGAAGCGTGATGAAATCGAAGCGATTACCCAAGAAACACTTTCGCTTTCAGGGATTATTTTAATCAAATCATTTGTGCGCGAAGCCTTCGAAAAACAACGCTTTGCCGGAGTGGCGCAGCAACTGATGCATCTCGAGATTCATCTGGCGATGGTCGGGCGTTGGTTTCAAGCATTAATCGGCGCGATGGTGATTATTGGTCCAGCCTTGGTCTGGTTGGCTGGCGCATGGCTCTTTGTGCAGCATCAGGTAACGCTAGGCACGGTGGTGGCCTTTGTTGGCTTTTTAGGTCGTCTCTACGCGCCCGCATCGTCGCTGGCTGGCGTGCAAGTCCAGATTGTCAGTGCGCTTGCGGTTTTTGAGCGGATTTTTGAATATCTCGATCGCGCCCCCGAAGCGGCCGATCAACCAACCCGGCTTGTTCCGCCGGCGATTACCGGTGCGGTGGATTTTGATTCGGTGAGCTTTGGCTATACGGCTGAAGAAACGACGCTGAGTCCGCGAGAAATTCTGCACGAGGTTTCTTTTCATATTCTTCCCGGACAAATGGCGGCGTTTGTGGGCCATTCGGGCGCAGGCAAAACAACGATTACTTCGCTCGTGCCGCGTTTTTATGATGTCACTGCGGGAGCGGTGCGGATTGATAGCATTGACGTGCGCGAATTAGCGCTACCGGCTTTGCGCGCAGCGATCGGCATCGTGACCCAAGAAACGTATCTGTTTCACGACACCATCGAAAAAAATCTGCGTTACGGTCGGATGGATGCCACGCAGGATGAAATTGTGGCTGCTGCCCAAGCGGCGAATATCCACGAGACGATCATGTCGTTGCCCGCCGGTTACCAGACGGTCGTCGGTGAGCGCGGCCATAAATTATCGGGAGGCGAGCGTCAACGCCTGGCAATTGCGCGCGTCTTGCTCAAAGATCCCCGTATCCTGATTCTCGATGAAGCGACGAGCGCGCTTGACTCCCAGAACGAAGCGCTTATCCAAGCTGCGCTTGTTCCGCTGATGCAAGGCCGCACCAGTCTGGTCATCGCCCATCGGCTCTCGACGATTTTAGCCGCCGATTGCATTTTCGTGGTCGCCCACGGTCGCATTATCGAAAGCGGAAAACATGCCGAGCTGCTCGCGCGCAACGGCGCGTACGCTCAACTCTATCGCGATCAATTCGAACGAGACCAGCTCATCCAAGCGCAATAAGCCTGGATGATGCTTAGCGGTTGTCATTGGCGCGGCCGATGTAGCGACGGTCGCGAGTGTCGATGCGGATACGGTCGCCGGGGTTGACGAAAAGCGGGACTTGCACTGTGGCGCCGGTCTCGAGCTTGGCTGGTTTGGTGGTACCGGTCGCGGTGTCGCCTTTGAAGCCAGGATCGGTTTCTTCGATGATGAGTTCGACGTGCGCGGGTAAATCGCAGCCGATCGGCACGCCATCGTGGAATTGAACCGCGATCTTCATGCCGTCTTTGAGGAAGTCGGCGGGGTCGCCGATGAGTTCTCGTTGCAGCGTGAAGTTTTCGTAGGTTTCGTTGTCCATGAAATGATAACCGTCGGCGTCATTGTAGAGCATTTGCATTTCTCTATTATCAACCGTCGCCCGCTCGAGCTTTTCCCCAGCGCGGAACGTCCGCTCAACCGTCGCTCCGGTCTTCACGTTCTTGAGTCGGGTCCGCACAAAGGCTGAGCCTTTGCCAGGCTTGACATGCAAGAACTCGATCACCGTCCATAAGTGACCATCGATGAGGATCGTAACGCCGTTGCGGAAATCGTTTGAGGAAATCATAAGCCCCCGAGTTAGCAAGCCGCATCCAAGCCTCCTGGCAGGCTCGCTAGGCGTGGTTGCCAGGATCGTTGATGTTGCAGCTCATGATCCATTGGTAGTAGCTCGAGTAGCCGTTGCTCACGCCCGGATCTCCCGGAGTGCCCGTGTTATACAGATCACACGCCCACTGATCAGCGGCTGTTCCACTGAGCCCCTTGTGGGTGGCGCTATCGAAATTGGCGCGCAGTTCTTGGCAGCCCCAGAGCGCTTCTTTGCCGGCTTCGCTCGCGTTGAAGTTGACACGGGCGTGATCGGTCGATTGCAGCAAGCCCAGACCGCCGTCGCTCGATTTGAGCCCCACGGTGTCGTTGGATTCGCCGCAAGCCATCTTGCCGACCATCAGTGGGTCGAGTCCATACGCCTTGGCGGCCGCATAGAGTTCGTTGCCGTTTTTCATGGTCTTGAGCGGGTTATCGGCTGCGGTCGGGGCGGCTTGTAAGGCCGCATCGTAACGTGACTGAGCGGTCGCATTGTCGATTTCACTTGAATCTGAAGCCCCGGTCGAGTCGCTACAACCGCTCCGATCGCCTGAGCTTGGCCCAGCGCCGTTCGATTGAGAAGACGAACTTCCCGAAGACGTGCTACTACCAGCAGACGAAGTGGCAGACGAGGTGTTGGCGCCACTAGTGGAATTCTGGCTCGGAGCTGCACTGCTCGTACCTTGGTAGTTGGCATTTTGGGGGGTGCCGCTAGCATCGTCGCTATCGTCCCCATCGCTGCCGTCATCGCTGCCGTCATCGCTGGCGTCACTTGCGGCTGCGCTCGGTGCGTTCGTTGTGGGGCTGCTGCCCGACGATTGAGGCTGCTGTGAACCTTGGGCACCCTGAGAGCCTTGTGCACTGCCCTTGGCGTGCAGCATTTGGTCGATCAACGAGACTAGCATGTTGAGGACCATCTTTTCGAGTTCTTGCGGCGTCATGTTCCCGCTTGTCGAGCTGCTCCCTGAGCCGTAGGTATCCCCGGCCAAAAGACTCGCCAGACTCCCGCCATTGCTCGCGTTCATGAGAGACGAGGGGCTGGTATTGGTCGCGCCCGTGCTAGGAGATAAAGCCGAATAAAGCGATGGAATGATCTCCATGCCAAAGTCACTTTCTTGCGGTTACATATTAAAAAAAGATATTAAACGCTATGATATGTCTACAGCTTAGCAGCGATCACATCGCGAATCAATAGGACTTCAATCCGTATCGCGTCTGGTTTGGGCGCATCGATGCGCTAGGGGGAGAGGTCGTTGTAGCGTTGGGCCATGATCAGCGCGACGTAGCCCAGGGCAATCGCCTTGCACGCGGCTTGGATCACGAGCGAGGTGGTGCCGTAGTTGGGGAGGGCGAGCAGCGGATACTCGCTGAGGAAGCGGTAGCTGACGATCGTCACGATCGTCAAGATGACCGCATTGATGGGGGCGGCACGCACCAGATCGATCGAGCGCTGTAGTGCTGCCGAACCGGGGATGCCGCTGATCGCCGCTGCGGCCACGGTATAGATGAGAAAGACGCAGGCACAGATGTCCGCGAGTGCATCCGCAGAACTTAACGGGTTGCTCATCGGTACAATGGCGCAAGCTACGATGGCACAGATGTCCGCGAGTGCATCGGTAATGATCGAGCCGGCGTAGAACGCAATGCTCAGCACAAAGTTGAGCCCGATGGCAGCGAGCAGCAAATCGCCGATCTTGCGCCGCGTATCGTCCCAGGCTTCGTCAAACGAGGCTTTCCCGTGGCGCCAAATCATATCGGCCACGATAATCGAGACGGCTAGGCCAACGGTGTCGAGTAAGAACACCAACAGGCTAGCAATCCCCAGAAAGCTATCGGTCGAGCCGGTGAAGATACGGCTGATGATTTGATCGATGATGCCAACCAGCAAGGGGCCAAGCAAGAGCACCGGGTTCATAATCAGCAAAGGGATCGCCCGCACGTAGGCGAGCAGTTCGATCCGTTCGCGCGGACGCGGCGGTAAGCGCATCGCTTACCCGCGCGCCCCGGTTAAGGCTGTGCCACACCCGCAAGAGCGCTGAGCGGGAATTGCCTGGATGATGTTGCCGATCGCTGCTTTGACTCGCTCGTTATTGCTCGAAAAAACGCGCATGACTTCTTCGTGAGAAACCGGGCCGCCGTTGACCCCTTCGATGCCTACATCGTAGTCGGTGATGAGCGAGATGTTGACATAGCAGATCTCGAGTTCACGGGCGAGGTAGCATTCAGGGTACTGGGTCATGTTGATGACTTCCCAACCTGCGCTCGCGAACCACTGCGATTCGGCGCGCGTCGAGAAGCGGGGGCCTTGGATAACGACGACCGTGCCGCGTTCGTGGGTGGTGATCTGCGCTGCGCGCAAGGCGTCGATCGCTAGGGGGCGCAGCTGCGGGCAATATGGGTCGGCAAAGCTGACGTGGGTGGTGATCGGTCCGTCAAAAAACGTGTCGCGACGACCGGTTGTGCGGTCGACGATTTGATCCGCGACGACCATGTCGCCCGGCTTGACTTCGCGCTTGAGCGAGCCGCAGGCGGTTGGGGCGATAATGCGTGTGACGCCGAGTTCTTTCATCGCCCAGAGATTCGCGAGATAGTTGATTTTGTGTGGTGGTAAAGCGTGATTTTTGCCATGCCGCGGAAGAAACGCAACCGGTTTTCCGTGGATCTCACCGATCGCCAGGCGGTCGCTTGGCGGCCCGTAGGGAGTCTCGAGCGTTACTTCGCGCGCGCCTTCGAGGAGCGAGTAAAAGCCGGAGCCGCCAAAAACACCAATTTCTGCTTGCGGGTTACCCATGATAATGAAACTCCTTGTGGCGTGGCATGAGAAAAGAGAGGCTATTCGCCCGAAAAGTCGCTCGGTTTGAGTTCTTCAATAAATTGGCGAAAGCGCATTTCATCTTCGACTTCCGCGTTTTTATCGACCACGGTTTCTTCCAGTGCAATCTTGTCGCTGACAAAAATCGGCGCGTCGACGCGTAGCGCAAGAGCGATTCCATCAGAAGGACGCGCGTCGATCTCTCGGCGCTGCCCATGCACATCAAGAACCAGCGTCGCAAAAAACGTCGATTCCTTAATATCGTGGATGATGACTTGGGAGAGCGTGGCCTCGAGCTCTTCAAGAATGCTTCGCATGAGGTCGTGAGAAAGCGGTCGCGGAACATTGGTGCCTTCGAGTGCCAGCGCGATCGCCGTCGCCTCGAATGGACCGATCAAAATCGGTAAGAACCGTTTTCCATCGATGTCTTTGAGGATGACGACGGGATCGTGCGTCAGCAAATCTATGCCTAGTTTGTCGACCTTCATCTGGCGCATCGCCGCCTAGTTCCAGCCTGCCCCGGTGGCGCCTCCTGGGCAAGCCATGGATTCTTGAGTCTTTCTAAGAAGGTGGCGGCATGGGATTATCATGTGGCATTGTGGGCTTGCCGAATGTCGGGAAGTCAACCTTATTTAACGCGCTGATGCGTTCGGCTCAAGCTTTGGCAGCGAATTACCCCTTTGCGACGATCGAGCCGAATGTTGGCGAAGTCCCTGTGCCCGATCCACGCTTGCCGATCTTGGTGCAGATTTGCGAAGCGAAGCGGGTGGTCCCCGCGACGATGCGCTTCGTCGATATCGCTGGCTTGGTCCGCGGGGCAAGCTCTGGTCAAGGGTTGGGCAATGCGTTCTTGAGTCACATTCGCGAAACCGACGCGATTGCGATGGTCGTGCGCTGCTTTGAAGACGAGAACGTGATCCACGTCGAGGGTGAGGCGGATCCAGCTCGCGATATCGAGATCATCGCGCTCGAAATGGCCTTGGCTGATCTCGCCTCCTTGAATAAGCGTCTCGAGAAGCTCGAACGCGAAGCCCGCGCCAATCCGAAGTTGGCGGAGCGCTTGGCTGCAGGCAAGCGTCTGCAGGCTGCGCTCGATGCGGGCACGCCGGCTCGGTCGTTTGGAGCGGATTCTCTGGAGATGGAGCTGGCGCGTGAGCTCTTTTTGATCACCGGCAAGCCGCTGTTCTATGTCGCGAACGTCGACGAAGCCCAGCTGACCGAGCTCGGCCCACTCGGTCGAGTGGTGTTTGACCGCGCTGCGGCTGAGGGCAGTCACGCCGTGGCGATTTCGAGCAAAGTTGAGGCCGAACTAGCTGGCCTGAGCGAAGAAGAAGCGGCAGAATACACGGCTGAGTTGGGCATTGCCTCAGGTGCACTCGATCGCTTGGTCGTGACCGCGTACGAGCTCTTGGGTTTGATGACGTTTTTGACCGCGGGCGAACAGGAAGTGCGCGCTTGGACGATCGACCGCGGGACCAAAGCCCCCCAAGCCGCCGGGAAGATCCACAGCGACATCGAGCGCGGGTTTATTCGGGCCGAAATCGTGAGCTACGACGACTACGTCGAGCACAAAAATCTCGAGACTTTACGCAGCCTTGGAAAGCTTCGTAGTGAGGGGAAGGATTATGTGATGCAAGAAGGCGACGTAGTAAACTTCCGTTTTAACGTATAGTTTCATGGAAATTTTATCCATCAGCTGCAAGGAGAATCTCTACCGGTGAGTGTGCCCGTTCGCGACGTGTCCGTATTCGGAGATGCGATTACTTATTTCAATGAAGCAGCGAATCTGCTCGACATTGATCCTGGTGCGCGCGCGCTGCTGACGCATCCGTCACGCCAGATCACCGTGGCGATTCCCTTCCAGCGCGATGCAGGCGGACTCGAAGTCCTGACTGGGTATCGCGTTCAGTACAATTTCTTGCGCGGGCCAGCCAAGGGGGGGATTCGTTACCATCCGGGCGTGACGCTCGACGAAGTGACCGCCTTGGCTTTCTGGATGACCTGGAAATGTGCCGTCGTTGATCTTCCCTTCGGCGGTGCCAAGGGTGGCGTGACGGTTGACCCGACAAGCCTATCCGAGAGCGAACTGGAGCGGGTAACGCGACGCTACGCCGCCGAGCTGATCGAAGTCATCGGGCCCGACAAAGACGTGCCAGCTCCAGACGTAGGCACGACTCCACAAGTCATGGCGTGGATTATGGATACCTACTCGATGCACGCGCGCCAGAACGTGCCAGGCGTTGTGACCGGCAAGCCCTTGGCGCTCGGCGGCTCGCGCGGCCGAGTCGAAGCGACGGGGCGCGGCGTATCGATCGTGGCGCTCGATCAGATGGAACAGATGGGTATCAAGGCCCAGGGCGCGCGTATCGTGGTGCAAGGGTTCGGCAATGTCGGCTCGATCGCGGCTGAAATGTTCGCCGCGCAGGGTTCGCGGATTATTGCGATTTCCGATGTTTCCGGGGCGTACCATAATGCCAAGGGGATCGACATCGCTGCTGCGGTCGCACATTGTGCTCGTAACCGTACCTTAGCTGGTTTCCAGGGTGGTGAGCAGATCAGCAACGAGCAGCTGTTGGAGCTCGAGTGCGAAGTCTTAGTACCGGCTGCTTTGGAGAAGGTCCTCACACAGGAGAACGCCGAGCGCGTCAAGGCGCGTTTGATCGTCGAAGGCGCGAATGGGCCTACCACTCCTGAAGCTGATCACATCTTCAATCGCAACGGTATCGTGGTGATTCCCGATATTATTGCGAATGCGGGTGGAGTCACGGTATCGTACTTCGAGTGGGCTCAAGATCGTGCGGGCTATTTCTGGAAAGAGTCTGAGGTCAACGAGCGCTTGGCCGATGTCATGCTGACCAACTTCGCCAAGCTGCGCACCCTCGCTCAGCAACGTGGCGTTTCTCTACGGACTGCGGCGTATATGGTCGCGATCGACCGGGTTGTCACCACGATGCACCTGCGCGGCGTGTACGCTTAGGATATTCTCTGGGCGAGCTCGTTCAGGACCGATGAACGAGCTCGCATAACCCCGCTTGCTCGTCTTTCAAGCATGCTTTCGACCAATGCATTGGCTTGCGCATATGTCTTGGGCCAAATGGTGTAGGCGAAATGGTATTACGCTGCTTTCCAGTGGTGCGTTTAAGATACAGTTAATGTATGTCCGCTCCCGCGTATGCCGCACTCTTGGGCGAATGATGAGAGAACAGAGATATGCAGATTGAGCTGTGTCGTAGTGCTTGTCCAGCGCAGGAGTACACCGCATGAGCCATGTTGGAATGCGGATGCATGCGCCAGGCGACCTTCAGTATAAACCCGACGGCACGCCCGCTCGTCATGGGCGTCAGTATCGTAAGGACACTACGCAGCGTTTAGGCGACTGCAATGATCCCGCGTATGTTGCGAACGCCAAAAAAATTGCCAAGGACGTGCAGTTCGGTCAGCCTCGTCCGGCTGGGACGCCGCGCGGCATATTTGAGATGATGCGTGATTTTCATTATCACCATCCACGGGTTTCGATCGTTGCCGGAGTTGCGGGCATCTGTACGCTTTCTACTGCTTTAGGTTTGGCGTGTGGCTTTGCGATTGACGCCTTGGCTCACGCAACCGATCGCAAAAATGATAAAGCCGGCTTGGTGGTCGGGTTGTTTGTGGGGCTCGCGACGGCCTTAGCCCAAAGCATCTCGATGTTTGGACTTGCGCGTCGTGGCGAAATTGCTTCGTGCGCGCGTTCGTTTGATCGATCTTCGAAGACTGCCGATGGTCAGTCGTATCACCTCATTTCCAAGCGTTCCCCGATCACGATTGCGGCCATGCGCCGCAACGCGAATTCGTTATTAGGCTGGCAGCACGACGCGCTCGTCTACAATAATTTGGATGTGCTCGATGGTCTGAACGAAATTATTCGTCTCTCTCAGCCCAAGACAGAATGGTCACAGGGGATCGATGAGTACGCTGGGACCGACCTCGATAAAGTGAAGGCGAGTGGGCGTCCGTATTGGGTGGCCACAAAATCTGCGCCCCATGCCGGTATTGTTGCCGGGCGAATCTACGTATCGAAATATCGTACGGTCAACGAATTCTTACAAGCAGAAGCGAACGCGGCGTTCTCCGATTTGCATAAATTCGATGAAGATCTCTTCAAGAGTGGTGCGCAAAATAAAACGCAGGCTGAGTTCACTCAGAAACTGCGCGAGTTACTTCATGTGCGCAGTGTTTCACACGACGGTCCTGGGTTTCCCGATAACGATAGTGTGAGTCAGGCGATGTATCAGCGGCGTGAGGAATTGCTCAAGTCAAATGTCGGTAGGAGTCTTGAAGTTGACTTTGAGAAGGCTGCGCAGACAATTTATCTCGGCGTTAAGGACCTGGATAATGATGCATTTAAGACAAAACTGAGTCACGATCTTACGCTCGATGGTCCTGCGCAAAAAGCCCGCGATATGCTCTATGCGCTGAAGATGACGGCATATTCAGGCCGTGAGGTCGCGAATAAGAGTTATGTGCGTATCGATGAATTAACAAAAGTTTCTCAAGCTTTAACTGGTCTGCGTGCGCCTTCGTTGTACACCTTTGTCGCGAATTTGCGCGACTCGGTTTTTGCTGGTCTGCATAGTGCTGTCAACGGTGAGAATCAAGGTACTGCCGCCGGGAATCAGCTCTTTCTGTTTCTGCCGCTGGCGGTTATTATTTCGGTGGTTTCGGTGTTGGTGCTCGGGATGTCGTCGACGAGTCCGTGTGCTGGAAGCAATCAAGGCTCGGGTAAAGGTAAGAACGGACAAAACAATCCGAACAATGTGAATACGAATAACGTGACGGGCTTTAGCTTCGTGCCGCCGCCAGAGAGCGTCCAAAATCCGAATGGCATCCAAGGTGCTACCGTGCCTATTTTTGTCTAGTGGGCTTCGTCAAGGGATGATGGGCTTCGCTGGGAATGGAGCGCGGCATGGTTGCTGAGCTATTTGGGAAACCGTTGATCGAAGTGCGGCGGGGTGGTTACCTCGAGTCGGTGCATCAAGTCGCGGCGTGTGCGTGTAATGCCGAAGGCGAGATCAAACTCGCGCTGGGATCGGTCGATACGCCAGTCTTTGTCCGCTCAGCGGTCAAACCGATGATCGCGGCCACCGTCGCCGCGGTTGCTGCGCAGGCGGGCTACGCTTTAGAAAGCGATGAACTTGCGCTGATTGCCGCTTCGCATTTTGGTGAAGCTGAGCACGTCGCCGTGGTTGAGCGCCTGCTGGCGCGTTCTGGCTCCGATGAGAGTCATCTGCTCTGTGGGGCGGCGCGCCCGCGGCACGCGGGTCAAGTTAGCACCGCGCGGCCGATCTACAACAATTGCTCGGGCAAGCACGCGGGGTTGCTCTTTTTGTGTAAGCTGCTCGGGGTGAGTAGCAAACAGTATCTCTTGCCGGGGCATC
Organism: uncultured bacterium; assembly: GCA_903829325.1. Lineage (GTDB taxonomy): Bacteria > Vulcanimicrobiota > Vulcanimicrobiia > Vulcanimicrobiales > Vulcanimicrobiaceae > CAIKPM01. Next base: position 3,080 of record CAIKPM010000045.1, on the reverse strand, counting down.
CGGTCAACAAAGCCTGGATGGCGTTGGCCAGTCGGGTCTATGGGGTTGATGTCCAGGCAGCGCCTCAGGGGGTTGATGGCTGTGGTCTGCCGATCTTCGCGCTGTCTTTGCATACCCAGGCTCAAGGGTATGCACGTTTCTCTACCTTGCGCGGGGTCGCCGAGTCTGATCGGGAAGCGGTGGCCGCGGTGGCGCAGGCGATGATGGAGCATCCTCGTCTGGTTGGCGGGGCGGGGCACTTGGACACCAAGCTGATGGCGGCTGAACCGGGTGGGCTCTTGGCCAAAATTGGCGCCGAAGGGGTGCATTGTTCGGCGAGTCCGGCGCATGATTTCGCGCTTGCGCTCAAAATTATCGACGGAAACGAGCGGGCTCGTCCACCGGCTGTCGTAGCCGTGCTGCAAAGCCTCGGCGCGCTTTCTCCTCGGGCGCTCGATGCGCTGGCTGAATTTATTGCTCCCCCCATCCGCAATCTCGCTGGTTTGCCGGTTGGAGATATTCGCTGTATTCTCTAAGGGGTATCACTCCCGATTCTTCGAGATACCCTAAGGATAGTGATCTAGGTCAAAAGGCTCAAGTGAGTTCGCGCTGACTGGCGAATTCTAGTGAGACTGGCTTTTTTCTCGTTTTTCTCGCGATTTTTCTTATAAATTCTCTCATAATTACTTCGAGGATACAATTGTATGGCTACTGTTTGGGATGCGTCTGTTTCCGCCCGGCCTTCGGCCTTGGGTCTTGAGCATGAGTCATTGGTGCGGGCGACGTTTCACAAACATTTGTTAGCCATCCACGAAGATTTAGCCAAGAACGGTCCGCTGATTGACCCGCTTGAGCTGAAGAACCGGCTGATTCAATCATTAGCCGCGTTTGGGGTATCGGATGCATTTCTCAATCGGCTTTCTGGCAACGTTGAGCATGATAGCGATATTTTAGCTCAGCTTGACGTTGAGCCGCTCTATGCTGCGGCATTTTTAAAATCTGCCCGTGTCTTGGTGGATCAGAAGAAATATCCTGAAGCATGCGATCTCTTGCGCAAATATTTGCATGCGCATCCACAAAATGCAGAAGCTTTAGTTATCCTGGCGCGTGCCGAAGTCGGGCAATGGCATTTTGACATGGGGCAAGCGCTTTACCAACAAGCGATTGCGCTCGAACCTGCGCGGTTAGAAGCGTATTCTGGTCTCGCGACGTTGTACGAGCGGACGGAACGCTACGAACTCGCCGATCAAACGTGGCGTCAGGCGTTCGAGTTCGGTGCATTGTATCATCGTGCGTATACGGGGACCGCCGAGAAGCCGATCCGTATTTTATTGATTACCTCGGTATTAGCTGGCAATATCCGTTTCATGCGTTTTTTGAATACCGATGAGTTTGAGATCACGTCGATTATTGCCGAGTCGTACACGCCCAATTTGATTTTACCCGAGCACGACATTTTGTTCCAAGCGATTGGTGATCCCGAGTTGTGTGTACGCGGAGTGAAGATTGCCCAAGCGATCGCCGAGCGTTCGACTGCTCCGCTGTTGAATAACCCGCTGGCTGTAGCTCACACAGGACGCGAAGAAAACGCGCGTCGTCTGAGTCAGCTCGAAAATGTGGTAACTCCTCACACCTTGACGTTCGATCGTGAGAAATTATCGGGAGAAGATGCCGAGGCATTTTTATTCAGCCAAGGTTTTAGCTACCCATTTCTGATGCGCAGTCCCGGGTATTTCAACGGCCGATTTTTCGAAAAGATCTCGTGCAAGGAAGATATTCAGCGGGTTCTTGCCGAGTTGCCTGGCAGGCAAATTATTGTCATTCAATATATTGATACGATGCGCGCCGATGGGACGATTCGCAAGTATCGAATCATGGGCATCGACAAGAAACTCTATCCGTTGCATCTAGCGATTTCATACAACTGGAAGATCCATTATTTTTCAGCGAATATGGGTGATAAGCAAGAATTTCGCGATGAAGAGTATGCGTATTTGTACCATCCCGAGCAAGTGCTCGGACCAAAAGTGATGAAGGCCTTAGCGGACATTGTGGAATTTATGGGCCTGGATTATTGTGGAATCGATTTCACGGTGAATGATCGCGACGAGGTCGTCGTATTCGAAGCAAACGCGACGATGGCGCTGCATTTACCCGACAACAACCCGCAATGGGATTACCGCCGCCAACCGATCCAAGCCGCGATGGATGCAGCGAAAAACTTGGTGTATAGCCGGCTGGGGAGCTAATAGACCAGTTTGCCGATTTTGTTTGTAGCGCGCTCAGTGAACCAGATGTTGCCATCAGAGCCAACCGTAATGCCCCACGGTTGTGCACCCGCGCTCATCCCATTACTGCCGTTGCCCCATTCACTGAGCCCAATGCCGCTTGTCGGTAATCTTCCAACTTTTGACGTCCCATTTTCAGTAAACCATAAGCTTCCGTCAGGACCTGCGACGATGGCAATGGGTTGTGCGCTTCCAGTTAACAAATAGTTGGTGATGTTGCCGTTGAGATCGGATTTTTGAATCATATTTGAGCGCTGGTTGGGGAGCCAAATGTTTTTATCGGAGCCAATAGCCATTTGGTCGCTGTCAATCCCATTGGCTGGAAGACCAGTATACGTTGCGAGAATGCTGCCATTCATCGACATCTTTTGTAATTGTGTATTGTTATATGTATTAATCCAGATATTTCCATCTGGCCCAAAAATTAAGGTTTTTGTATTTATGGTGGTTGGATAAGATGTGGTCGTTCCCTTTGTGGTCATTTTATAAATATAGTTTCCAGCGTCGGTCGTATACCAGAGATTTCCATCAGGACCTGGTATTATAGTTATAGGCCTTGGGAGCGAACCCGATGTATTTGCAACCACGGACATCGATCCTTGCGTTGTGACTTTATAAATAATGCGATTAACGTTATTGATAAACCAGATATTGCCGTCCGGTCCGGTTGTAGGTAAGCGTCGCTTTGACACCGTCTTGCGTCGCCCATTTGATCTTGGGATAATCCAGGCATACCCTCACTCATTGCGAGGTTTGCATGCCTAGATCACATTTACTTCGTCGTCGTGGTTCTTCACTAAGTAGACGCGTGCG
>CAIKPM010000044.1 GCA_903829325.1 uncultured bacterium | reverse complement strand
GAGCGGTGTGAATCGAGAGATTCACGCACCGTTCCGTGAGGGGCTGGGGGTGCAATTCCCTCGGTCTACTCGACATATTCCCATCTGGACCGCGCGTAATAAAAGCAGCATTTCCTGAGCCATCGCTCCATGATGTAAGCTTGCCATTCACGGACATGCGTCCGATTGCGCTGGAGCCCTCTTCAGTAATCCAGATATTTCCTTCTGAACCCACCGTCACGTCTGAAGTCACACTCGGCATGGCGAATTCCTTGACGGTTCCGCTGGTGGTCATTTGTCCAATTTTGTTTGCGTTAAATTCTGCAAAATAGATATTACCATCGGGGCCCACGGTAATACCCATCGGGTTGGAGGATGCAGTAAAGCCACTGAATTCTGTGATGGTTCCACTGGTGGTGATTCGTCCTATTTTGGACGCAATTCTCTCGGTAAACCAGAGGTTTCCATCTGGAGCTGAGATGATGTGATACGGGCCAGAATTACTGGTTGGTAGCGTGTACTCTTGCACGATGGTTGGGGTGGCCGTTAGCGTTGCGGTCGAAGCCGTGTTCACCGCTGTGCTCGTTGCGCTCACGGAAACCGTGCTACTTTTCATCCAGTTTCCGTCATAATGAGCATAGATGGCCGGCTGGCCTGGTGCGGTAATCCGCAGTGGTCCTTGGAGGCTAACTGTTCCCCTTCCACCCGCTTGGCTATTGCTTACGTTGAGCAACAATGCAACCGGTTTGCCGTTTGCGTCGACGTATGGCGCCGACCCAGCGATAATCTTGCTATTTGCATCTTTGGCAATGACGCTTAGCAGGGTATTTGATGGTGTCCCGGCGCTTACCGAAGCGCTCGCAAGCTGTAGGGTGACACTATTGACAACGGGATTTGCGGTAAAAGCGATGGCATTTGATGCGCCAGCTTGCACAAAGGTGACCTGCGAAAAACTGGCGATCACGTGACTTGATTCTGTCAGGGTGCCGGCAAATGTTGTTGCGCCTGGTGCTGCGGTAAAGGTGACGCTACAGGTTCCTGATGTGCCTGTAGCTGTCGCCGTGCAACTCCCAGTATAATTGGCTGTGGCACCTCCAAGCGGGGTGACATTGAGGCTGATACTGATTGGTGCAGCCGTGCTGGTATAGCCTCCAAAGCTTGAACTCTTGAGCAATCGCTGCTTGGCAAGAGATTGTTGCGTCTGAGAAATGTTGGCGCCAAAGTCATAAGTGAGGGTTACAGGCACGGGCGGGGTATTTGGTGCTGCCGGTGTGGCTGGAGTCACAGATGTGCTCGGACTCGCTGTCGGTACGGTGGGAATGACATTGTTGTTTGTGCTGGAAGCCGCTCCCCCGCCGCAGGCAATAGTGCTCAGTAATGCGCAGGTCAGCCCGATTTGGGCGGCTCGCTTTATGTGCCGATCATATGAAGCAGAGAACATAGCGGAGTTGCCTTACACTGAGCTGAGAGCATCCTCTGAAGTACTTCGGCAAATGGGGCGCAGAGTTGAAGCGCGATGATGCTTGCGCGAGAGATCGCGGATATCGTCCAAATTGAGCATACGAGCGCAATGCAACGTTTGCTGCGCTTGATCACCCGACTCCAGGTCATGGTGTCACGGACGTGGTCTGCTAGGTGTTGCCAGATGAACGAGAATTCGTACGATCTTCGCCCATCTGACGGGCAACTATCGTACGAATTCTGGAATTGTCTCAGCTCGCGATTTCGGCGTTGTGGCGGTCGATGTACCAGCGGTTAAAATCATCGGTGGTGAGGAAATCGTATTCAGCCGCGGTGAGCAGATCTTCCCATTCGCCGTGGGTGGGGGTGGTGCTACACGGCTTCACTGCTTCGAGCAGGATGATTTTGGGGCGATACGTGGCCCAATCAGCGCCGGCGAGGACGTGGCGTTCCCAGCCCTCGACATCGATCTTGAGGAAATCGATCGGTTGCTGCGGCGAAATGTGGATTTGGCACAACTGTGCGAGCGTTAAGCAATTCACGGGAAATTCAACGACTTCGCGCCCTGGGGACATCGTGGCTAAATTCTCTGAGTCGAAGGTCGAGAGCTGGGTGCCGACGATGAAATTGAACGTGCGAATTTCTGGTACGTCGGAAATCGCGCAACAAAGCGAGAGATCACGCGGGCGTTCGCTGCGGAGTTGCTCGCAAATCCACGGGACTGGCTCGACGTTGATGCCGTGCCAGCCTGATTCGTAAAAATGCATTGTCACCGAGTGGTGCACCGGTTCGCAGGCGCCTATATCGAGGTAAAAGCCCTGTTCGCGCGGGCCGAGCATTTCGCGTAAGCGACGATCTTCTTCAAGTTGACCATACCACATGCGCGCGAGCTTTGCCTTAAGGTTCCGACTTCCCCACGTGGGGGCTGACCTGCCAGTTGCGCTCCCCGTTTGCTTCGAGCAAGCCCGCTGTGTGGAGCGCCGCGCACACTTCGCTAATCAATGCGCGTTCGTGCTTATTGGGCATCCCCGCCCACGCCAAGGCGAACGCATCTTCATTGAATGCTGTGCCAGGCTGGAGGGCGGTGAGTAAACTCGCGAGAGGCAGTTTGCTGCGTTCCATGCGCGTGCGGAAGGGAGCGAGCGCCGCGGCGAGCGGGTCGGCCTCGGTGCTTGGGGGCGCCACCGGGGGCTGCGGTGGCGTGCTGGCGGTTGGCAGCGTCACGGCACTTGTGCTCACACCAGTGAGCGCCTGAGCGCGCGTGAGCAGAAACTCGGTGATCGCTGGGAAACGCTCGCCGAGTGCTACGCCTGCGGTCTGCCAGGGTGCCGCGTTGACTTCGGCTGGCCGGCGTCGGAAGGCGCGCAGGATGGCTTGAGCCACCATCTGCGGCGACACCATCAGCCACGCTGGAGCGCCGGGCATCGCCTTGCGCTGCATGAAGGCGGTGTTGACCACGCCGGGATCAACATAGCTCACTCCGATACCCAGCGGCGCGAGCTCGCGCCTGAGGATGCGGCTCGCGCTGCGCAGCGCGGCTTTGGCGGGAGGGTAGAGGCCCATGCCGCCGATGGGGATGCGCGCCACTCCCGAACCGAGAATGAAGACCGCGCCGCGACTGCTCTGCAGCGCGGGGAGGGCTTCACGGATAAGCTGCAGCGGAGCGGTAACGTGGGTTTCGAGCTGTTCGGCGAGCTCGGCGTTGCTTTGAGTCGCGAGGGCGCCGCGCCCGGCGACCCCGGCGTTGGCGACGAGCACGTCGATACGCCCGAAGTTACTCAGGGCGGCGTGGACGATGCGCTGGGCGCTGGCGGCTTCGCGGATATCCGCCGTCAACACGAGGATGCGTCCGCCGCGTTCGGCGATGGCTGCGCGCACGCTCTCGAGGGCGCTCGCATTCCGCCCGACCGCGACGATGGTGTAGCCTGCACGCGCGGCTTGCTCGGCGAGGGCCGCGCCGATGCCGGATGAGGCGCCGGTGATGACGCAGACGCGAGATTCGTTCATGAGGCGGTCGTATCTCCTGTGGATTAGCGGGCGAGGAAAGCGGCGTAGGCGCGCGGTGTTGCGCGTGGTAGCTCGGCGTAATAGCGATCTTCGTCGAGCATGAATGGGCGCGGGGGGCGCACTTCTCGCGCTTCTCGGGCGAGGTTCGCGAGGGTTTGGGCGACGGGCTTTTCGCTGCCGTCGCTGCGAATCAGGCCGAAGCGCAGCTCGTGCGGGGCTTCATCAAACGGGGGGAGATGCGTGAGGCTAGCCGGATAGTCGGCCCAGCACCACCAGAGCGCGCCGAGGGCGCCATCGGCGTGGAGGCGGTCGAAGACGGCGCGGGCGTAGACGCTCATTTCGTCTTCATCTAAACACGCCATTCCGTTTTGGTCGATGCTCGGGGCGGTGTTGGGTAGGCACGCGGGGTTGCCGTATTCCGAGAACAGCACGGGCTTGCCCGCGAAGCCGGCGGCGAGGCCGTGCAAGAAGGGCACCACGCTTGGGTCGAGGCGATCGCGCGCGAAGTCGCTGTACACCGAGTAGCCGTGCATCGTGGCGAATTCCCACGGCGCGGCGATGCTCGAGAGGCGTAGGTTGCGATCGCTGGTTAGGTCTTCGCCGTGGGTGCCGCCGGTGACGGGGCGGCGCGAACGGCTGCTGAGCTCGTGGCTGAGGGTTTGGCTCCAGTGGGCCGCCGCCGCCGGGCTACTGGGGCAGCGCAGATTCGAAAATTCATTACCCAGGTCCCAAGCGAGGATCGCTTCGCAGCCTTGGCCGCACGCGGCGACTTCGCGGGCAAGCCGCTGTTGGGCATGCAGCAGGGGGCCGGTATAGAAATCGCCTATCCCCCAGGGCTGCGGTTGGTTGCCTGAAATCGTCCGGAAGCGTTCCGCGGGGCGCCCAGGTTCGAGGGTCCAGTGGGGGAGCCAATTGACGCCGCTCATGTGCCCGGTAAATAAGGTCGGGATCGCATTGAGACTTTTGGCGGATATTTCCTCAAGTATCCAGGAGAGATGTTTGAGCGCTCGCGAATCAATTGTGGTAGAATCAGGTGCGAAGTCTTCCCAAGTGAGGAAGAAGCGCACGGTGCCTAGGCCCAAGGCTGCGATATGCCCGAGGTCTTCGGCGATTTCGCCCCGGTCAAAGCGTTTCCACATCCCCATCGCGCTCGAGCGCGGCCAGTAGTTCACCCCAGAGAGAAACAGCATTCCTACTACCTCGTAAAAGAGCCTAAAAGACCCTCTTTCCGAGGAACGGGAACCGCTACATCAAGATCTATGTAATACAAAAGTCGCGGAGGGCGAAAGAATATGTCGAATTTGGGAATTGGCGGCGTCGGTGGTGGAGGCTATATTGCTCCGCGAGGACTTGGGGCGCAGCGTCCGGCCAGCCTCGGTAGTGAAGCGCCGGTTGGTTTGTCCAGCGATACGGTGACTTCGCCTAGTGCCTCTCTTGCGCGGCGTGTGCTCGATAAAAATCCGAACAATCCGGTTGCGAACGCTGGCTATCAAGCCGCAAACGGTGCGCTGACTCAAGACAGCTTGCACAGCGCTTTGGCGGATTTCTTTAAAGTCCAGCCTTAAGGCACGAAGAGTATTATCGCGCGGTGACGCTCGTCGGTATTATCATGGGCAGCACGTCGGATTTACCGACGATGCGTGCTGCCTCGTTGCTTCTCAGCGAGCTTGAAATCGCGCATGAAGTGCGTGTTGTTTCAGCTCATCGCAGCCCTGACCTCATGTACCGCTACGCCGAAGAAGCGCAAGGTCGGGGCTTGAAAGTGATCATCGCCGGAGCCGGCGGCGCGGCCCATCTGCCGGGCATGACCGCTGCAAAAACCACCCTTCCGGTCATTGGCGTCCCCGTCGAGTCCAAGGCCCTCAAAGGCCTCGACTCGCTATTATCGATCGCGCAGATGCCCGCCGGGGTTCCCGTCGCTACGATGGCGATCGGTGGGGCCGCGAACGCCGCGCTCTTCGCCGCGCGCATCCTGGCGCTCGAAGACCCCGCCTTAGCCGCGCGTCTGCAAGCGCGGATGCAGCAAGCCGCTGCTGCCGTCGAAGCTACGAATCTCATGAGCGACGGTCGTTTGGTCGACGCCCCCCAGTGAATCGCACGATCGGGATTTTAGGCGGCGGCCAGCTCGGCCGGATGCTGACATTCGCAGCCAAGCGATTGGGCTATCGGGTGGTGACGCTTGACCCTGCTGCTGATTGCCCCTGCGGTCAAGTTGCCGATGCTCAGATTGTCGCGGCTTATGACGATGAGGCCGCTTTGGATGAGCTTGCCAAGCAGAGCGATGTCTTGACCTATGAATTCGAGAATATTCCCCTCGATTCGGTAACCTCGCTTGAGGAAGCCGGTTATTCGCTCGCTCCGAACGGCCACGTCCTGCGAATTACCCAGGATCGGGTGCTCGAGAAGCAGTTTGTCAATGGGTGCGGCATCGCGACTGCTCCCTTCGCGCCGGTGACGAGCTTTGCCGAGCTGGAAGCCGCTTTACTGACGGTTGGCTTGCCGGCAGTGCTCAAAACGTGCCGAGGCGGCTACGACGGCAAGGGGCAATGGCGGATTGCGAGCATCCGCGACGCGCGTGAAGCCTTTGTGGCGGCCCAGGGCGCTCCCCTGATTCTGGAAGGCTTCGTGCCGTTTGATAAAGAGATCTCGGTGGTTGCTGCTCGCGATGCGCTCGGCACGGTCGTGACCTTTCCGGTGACCGAAAATATCCACGAAGCGGGCATTTTAGCGATGTCGATTGCCCCCGCGCGGGTGAGCGACGCTGTTGCTGCTGCTGCGCGGGCATTGGCAGTGCGCATCGCCGAGGGCTTGGAGATCATTGGGGCTTTCGCGGTCGAGTGTTTTGTTTTAGGCGACGAGGTACTCGTGAACGAAATTGCGCCGCGCGTGCACAATAGCGGGCATTATTCGATCGAGGCCTGCACGATTTCGCAATACGAGATGCATATTCGCGCCATTAGTGGCCTGCCTTTAGTCCAGCCCCGGTTGCTAGCCCCTGCGGTGATGGTCAATATTCTCGGCAGTGGAACGGGCGATCAGCTCGATGGCGTTTTCCCACTGTTGAGCGATCCCGACATTGCGCTCCACCTCTACGGCAAGCCGCATGCCGCCTTACGCCGCAAAATGGGCCATTTCACCGTTGTGGCCCCTACGCTGGAGGCCGCACTGGAAAAAGCTGAACACGGCCGCAGCTACTTGCGCTGGGTAACTTTGTAAAGTTTGTGTTCCCGCGGCCGATCACGTAGGTGGTATGCTGCACACAACCTTGCCCGAGTTGCCCGAGCCCGATCTCAATCAGCGCGATACGTTGCACCGCCAAGGTTTGGCTGCGTTGGCGGCTGGTGAGCGAGGCGAGGCAAAACGCGTGCTGGCGCAAGCGTTGCTCGAGAATCCGCTCGATGCTCTTAGTCACGCGCATTTGGCGTATGTGCTGCTTGGTGAGCATGATTTGGAAGCGGCGCATATTCTCTATAGCAAGGCGATTGAGCTTGATGCTCATTTAGCGAGCGCGTATCATGGTTTAGCGCAGGTGCATGAGAAAATGGGCGACTCTAGTGGAGCTGCGTTGCAGCGTGCTCGGGGGCTGCGGTTACGCCCAATCACCACGCATCGCTATCAAGGTTGCGGTACGCCGATCGAGGTGTTACTGCTGGGTGCTCAAGGCAGTACCAATATCGACACGAAGCATTTTTTTGATCCGCAGCTATTTCGCGTCCATGCCTTAGCGGTAGAATATTTCCCGCTGGGCCAACCCTTGCCCGCTGTGGATTTTTGTTTTAATGCAATTGGTGAGGCTGATAGCGCGCACGCGTCGCTGTTACTCGCGAAAGAAATTCTCACGTCGTATCGCGGGCGTATTTTTAATCATCCTGATGTCGTGTTGCGTACTGGGCGTATTGCAGTCGCGCAGTTATTGCGCGGCATTACTGGGGTGCGCACGCCACAGATGGTACAAATCGCTCGGCGTGAATTAGCACCTCAGCAATTAGCTGAAACGATGGAACGCTACGGACTGTCGTATCCATTTTTGCTGCGTACGCCTGGTCAGCATACGGGATTACAGTTCATGCAAATCCAGACGGCTCAGGATGTTGCTGTGGCGTTGGAAAGCTTGCCGCATAAAGAATTTCTCGCGATTGAATTTCTCGATGCGCGTAGTGTCGATGGCTTGGTGCGGAAATATCGCGTTATCGTGATCGATGGGGTTTTGTATCCGATTCACTTGGCGATTTCATCAGAGTGGAAGGTCCACTATTTTAGCGGCAAGACCGACCAGCTCATCGTGCATCGGGCGGAAGAAGAGCGGTTTTTGGAAAGCATGCCGCTCGCTCTCGGCCCGGCGCATTTGGCTCGTCTGCAAGGGATTGCGCGCTTGCTCGCGCTCGACTATGGCGGGATTGATTTTAGCATCGCCCGCGATGGTAGTCTGGTCGTTTTCGAAGCCAACGCGAACATGGGGTTCTGCCTCCCGCCACCCACCACGCAAGCCGCCTACCGCCGCCCCGCGATCGAGCGTGCCCAACGAGCACTAGGGAAGATGTTGATGGGCTAGAGCGCCTAGGATTGAGGACGTTAACGGGGCGCTGAAAAGCGCTCCTCATAAGACGAAAATCCCGATCCACCCTGCCCTTGAAAGCCATAAGTTGCCGTTCGGGGAAAATTGTAAGACATTCCAAGCGTTCGTCACGTTCCATTTTGTGATCGTACCCGCTGGTGTAATGCGGCCAATTGATGCTGCTCCTGTGTCAGTGAACCAGATGTTGCCATCTGGCCCCACCTTAATGTCACTGATACTAGACGCCAAGTTGGGTGAATATTCCGTGAAAGTTCCATTTGGGGTAATCTTGCCGATGATCGTCCCTGAGCAGTACCAAACGTTTCCGTCGCTGCCGTTGATCAGTCTTGCGGTGGTTACACCTGAAGGTGTCGCAAAAGATGTTCTAACGCCAGTGGTAGAAATGCGCGAGATGGTGCTATTAAAGATATTTGATGTCCAATAGTATCCATTCGAGCCAAACAAAATCCACCACGGACCTCCGCCTACGGTGCTAAGGGTTGTGAAGCTGGTTGCTGCTGTGGTTGTGCATGTCACATTTCCTGTTAGGTGGTAAGTATAACAGAGCGAGGTTCCAGGGCCTGCAGCTAATCCAACGCCGTTTGTGTAAGTACTTCCGCTGGTGGAATATTCGGTTATGTGACCGTTGGTGGTAATGTTCCCGAAATTATGATTGCTCTCGACGAACCATAATTTTCCGTCGCCTGCTTGGATAATCTGCCCTGGTGAGCCAGTGGTACTAAAGGAACTCGTTGTTCCCGAGGGCGTTATTCGTCCAATTGTCTGACTACCTCCCAGCTGTGTAAACCATATGTTGCCATCTGTACCAGTCGTGGCGTAGATTGGTGTGCCTAGAATACTGTATTGATGAATCACCGTTGGCACGGTTGTCAGGGTTGTCCCGGTCAAGGTGGCGACCGCACTGCTTGATGCCGCAACGGAAATTGTGCTGCTCTGCAACCAGTTTCCGTCATAGTGCGCATAAATCGGCGCGCTTTGTGGCGAGGTAATGCGTGCTGGGCCTTGTATGGTGACGCTGCCTTTTCCGCCAGCTTGATTATTGAGAACGCTCAAGGTGAGTGCCACTGGATTTCCGTTGCTATCAATATAATTGGCGTTGCCAATAATCGTTTGCCCCGCTGCATCCAAGGCATTTACTGTCAGGACATCATTGAGCGCCGTCCCCGCATTCGGTGTTTGATTTGCGAGAGAAAGCACAACGGAATGAACGACCGGATTTGCGGTAAATTGGAAATGATTAAATGTTGATGGGCGCACAATAATCACGCTGCTGTATGTCGCGAGTGTGTTCGTGCCATCGGTCAAGGTGAGTGTGATGGTACTCGGCCCTGGTGTGGTCGTAAGTGTGAGCGAGCACGCACTTGTTGTGCATGGTGTATTTGAGCTGGTATACGATGGGGAGCTTGCACCGATGGGTGTGATGGTGACTGCCATCTGGGTATTTGCGGTCGAGACGTATTGCAATCGTCGCTGCATGCTGCTTTGGATGAGCGAAGTGGGCGCTGGTGTTGCTTTGGTTAATGGGAAGGTGATTTGTAGAGGTACCGGCTGTGTGCTCACTGGTGGTGGTGG
>CAIKPM010000043.1 GCA_903829325.1 uncultured bacterium | reverse complement strand
TGGATGGACGGACCTGTGGGCTGAGCCATCGAGATTCCGGCGGCATTGGCCGGTAGAGACCACTGTAAACACAAAAGCGTGATGATCAATTCGCGCACTTGGAACTCCAGCAGGTAAAGGGATCGTTTTACTTAGCAAGGCCAGTGCCGTCAATTCAGCAACTCGGACACTCTAATGTCTACCTACAGATGATGTCCTTAATAGGTATATGTTTTACACTGCCGACAGGGATATAAGACATGTCAGCCTGGCCGGTGCGAGCGACGTGATTTTTCGTGTATCCCCCCTCCTTTGATGACCACTCGTCATCAAAAAGGTCCGTCGAAAACCTGGCAAGAGCATCGACCTCCGAGGAGGCATAGAAATATTTTTGTGAGCCAAGGATTGCACTTCCGTCAGTCCCAATGACATAACACATTAAGCTATGGAACTGCACGCCATCTGCATCTTTAAAACTCAATCCAAAGGCTGAAACGCTTGCCATCGCTGTGACCAAAACAATCAATTTCTTAAACATAAGTTCTCCTTAAGATAAATTGTAACTGGCCAGCCCCTGCGGGGCGGCCAGGACTCATTTTGTTTTCATGAACTTCGGTTTCGCGCCGCTGAACAGGGCGCGCAGAGCGTCCATTGGATGAAGCCCCCGCTTTCTACAGGTAGACAAATAGCTCCTGATGAGGCAGAAGTCCTCCGCGCCTCGCTCTGTTCGAAAACAGCCTGAGATTTTTTGCTGGACCTTGTTCATTCGCAGGTCACGCTCGCCTTGGTTGTTAGTAAATGGCGTCTGCTCGTCTACCATAAAGCGAAGCGTTTCTTCTTCGAAGGCAACGAGTCGCTCAAGTAAGTTTCTGGATTTCGACTGAGCCCGTTGCTTTTTATCCTCGGGGCATTCTTTATCAGCGACTTTCAATATGCGCCGATACTGTTTTTGGTACTGCTTGATTTTCTTCTTTGATAATTTTCCGCCGGAGTCATTGACCAGGGCATTGATCTCTTCGAGAAGGGCCTTCATTCGCTTGGCCCATTTTTGCAAGTCTTGCTCAATGGCTCGTTCTAACTCACGCAAGTGATGCGCGTTACACAGAACGTGAGTACAGAGGTATAAAAAATACGGCTTCCAATGATCGTGAACCAGTTGCCCACCAAATTTTGCGAGAACGCCCATTCGTTCCATGGCGTCTTGCCCACGCTTTGGGTCGACGTGGAAGTAGGTCAACGATTCGTTACAAAGGCAATGGATCCAGTAGCGGTCGCCGTTGATATTGGTTCCCGTCTCGTCAGCGTGAAGGACGGGCGACGAGAATAACTGATTACACAGCCAACCCTTAAAGTCCCAATCACGTAACGTGCGGGCCGCCAGGATATTGAAATTGTTGACGGAGCCTTTTGCGAGCGACAGTCCATATTGAGTTTTCAATAAATCCTGAACCCGGGCTTGCGGGATCAATTGAAACTGCGACAAATAAACCGATGTCGCCTTTACACCAAGGCCGTATTGCGCAGGTTCCGTGACGCCGGCTGGGAACTCAGCCACATAGGTTTCGCCAAGCTCATTTTCTAAAACCTCAGCCTGGTATTCGATCACGCTGAACGACACTTCAATGTCAAAGACCTGCCTTTTGTCAAAGCCAGCAAACTTCCACTTCCCCGGCGGAAGGGTTCGTCGGTCTATCACCAGCTCTTCAATCACCGTCGGATTGTCTACCTGCTCTAGTCGTGAACCGTTATGCCCTTTTTGTCCACCAGGCTTGCGGCGCTTGCCTTTCGTAGTCCGCGCTTTTTTCGCTCGATTCGGATCCATTGAGGGTGGTTTGCTGCTGTTGGAACTATTGAGGCCAAGTTGATTCGATAGCAGATTTACCACATCGACCAATGTGGTGAGAGCGGTCTTTACTCCTGGCGAAAGACTCGAGTCGGTCTCTATAATAACGTTTGCGGCTTTAACGGCCTGACCAACAATCACTTTTCGTGATGCCAATGTTTGTGCCCCCTGACACAAACTATATCACCAGTTTTTAAGACCAGATTCGACGCACACACTCGGCCTATAGAGAGGAAAATTCGATCGGCCATAGGAATCGTCCACTAACATTTCGAAACCGTCCTGTAGCCGTTTCTTGTGCGTGCAAAGCGCAGCCCAGATTGCTTAACAGATCAGTGAGTGCCAGCGGAATTTTTTTTCCAAAACACGGTCAAGTATTTTATTAAATAGAAACTATTTTATTCGATGCGAAATGTTTTTGGTCACTGGCTGGCCAGTTACCAAATTTTTAACCAGCATAAACTTTTCGATCTCGTTCTCACTGACGTTCATTTGCCTGGCGACATGGACGGCGTCGAGGTGGCTAAGCAAATCCACCGAATCAATCCCAGTCAACTTATCCTATTCACGACCGGGGACCAAAAGATCGAAACCGCGCAGACGCTCCTTGCAACCGGCCTTTGCGGCGGGTTCGTCCCCAAGAATAGGGACGCGGTTGGAATGAAGCAAATGCTTGAGCCAGTGTTTGCGGCCCTCGACAAATATCGCAGGTACTTGGCCTTCAACGACAAAAATTCAGATGATCCAGTTTTGTTCAAAAGCACCGACAACAAGGTGAAGATCATTGGCA
>CAIKPM010000042.1 GCA_903829325.1 uncultured bacterium | reverse complement strand
GTACTCAGAGACGATTGCAGCCTTCTCAGCGGCCTTAAAGCTACGACGGTGTGGTTGCTCGTTTGACATACGTGACTATCCTATATGCCCTAGCAAGATTACTGGTTCAGACTGGTCTCACGTCATATTGACACATAGGGCCCGGCTGCGTACGTGCTAAGAACGCAGCTAGCTCTGGGATTACTGAGTCGCCCCACTCGGCACTGGAAAGTTTCCGGCTGAGATACGCTCCGACGTTCCAATATAGGTCGATCAAGGAGGCGTTCACGCTTTGGTAGGCCTGCTGACGCGCTGTCTTGATGAGGTCGACGACTTCCAGGAAGCCGGGTTCAGGCACAAGACTCACTATCGGTTACAGCCTCTCTGGAAACGTTGGGCATGAGGAGACTGTGGCGCCTGCCTCAGGGTCGTTTTAGGTGTTTTTGGCCTCTTCTGCCCCCAATCCTGGAGATCGATAATTTGCCATTATCACGAATGAAAAACAACGTTTTCTCGTTCATCCGAAACACCGTATCAACCGCATCACCCCGCTGCCCATGCATCAGCCAAGCGCACGCAGCTTGCCACTTGCGCGTCGGCGTCAACCCAACACGCAGCCGTCGCGAGGACGAACAAGCGTGGGTGACTACTTCCTCAGTCCTGCACCCAGATAGCGTTTAAGGAGTTTTTAATGCTCGAAACACCATAAAAACACGAAAGCTCATTCAACCATAGAGGGGTGTAGACTAAGATCATGGCCTTCTCTTTTGCGTCAGCGGTCGCGAATCGACCAGTCGGTAACGGTACTGAGGAATTGAAGGGCTCCCCCCTCAACAACTAAGAGCATCTCCGAGGACCATAACCATGTTCAAAACATTTAAAACTCCTTAAACATTTCAGGAATTCTAGACACACTTTAAATCAACAGAAGGATACCATAGCAGCTCCAGTTCTTCTTCTTTACCGAGCATTGTTAACAACCGAATTTTCGGAACCTCAAACTCATCAAACATCTGAAACTCTCACATCGCTAAGCGGATCAACGCAAGGCTGCGTTCTTCATTCAGGCTACAGGCAAAACACATCAAACATTTATTACATTAAAAACACTCTAAACATGGTAATTACCCACAGATCTCAGTCGTATAGAACATTTTGAACACTTAAATCATTCTAAACACTCAGAACACAAATCAGACCGACGCGGACCCAAAGGTCTTCGCGAAAAACTGAAACAACAAGTCAGACACTATTACCACCACATCTCTATTTTCAACGCCCTAAACTCTTATAACACCATGCGAAGCTTCTTCTGCAATAACCGACTGATCGCCAAGCATGAAATTGGCGCTCGTAACATTATATGCATAGAAAACATTAAGGGCGCAAGATACCCCAGACGAGCGCCTTGCCGAACACAATCGCGCCGCAAACACTACAAACATTTAAGGAGATTTAGGCGCATAAAACACTCTCGCAAGGACTATCAGACATTTTGAGCGCAAAAAACACATCAAGCACTTCAAACGTTTAGGGAATCACGTTTTGATCAAGCCCAAAGCGTAGTCTATAAGGCGAAATATTGTCCATGGATTTCACCGCATGATATATGCAATTTTAAATATGAAAGGCGGCGTCGGCAAGACGACGACAGCCGTCAATCTCGGCGCAGCCCTGGCTAAGCTTGGTGATAAGACGCTTATTGTCGATCTCGATCCGCAAGCAAACGCAACGGCATGGCTATCAACAGAAGAAGAAGCGCCGGCGATAACCATGGCAGATGCACTATTAGATCGCAAGAAGATGACATCAGCCATCCGTAAATCAACAGCGAAAGGCGTAGACATCGCACACAGCTCAAGGAAGATCGCCGGCGTTGCGGATGATCTACGAGCATCCTCGCCGACACCAGCTTACGCTCTACGCAATGCACTCAAACAAGCATCAGGGTATGAGCGTATCCTCCTTGATTGCCCGCCAGGCCTTGGATTGCTCTCTATCAATGCTCTCATTGCTGCCGATGTAATCATTGTGCCGATCGACTCGCAAACGATGGCGCTAGCCGGCGTAGCGCAGATACAAGAAACAATAGAAGAGCTTGTCGACGGAGAAATTATCAGTGGACCTCCAAAAACCACGTTACTCGTTACGATGTTTGATAGCCGGATCTCGCTTGACCGTGCGGTACGCGATCATTTAAAAGAAGAAGGCTTTAACTGCTTTAAAAGCGTGATCCGCACAAATACAAAGCTCGCTGAAGCATTTGGCCTGAGACAATCAATTTTTCAATATTCTCCAACCTCAACGGGTGCAAACGACTATAGCGCCCTGGCTAAGGAGTTGCGCAAGAAATGAGCAAGAAAAACTTTGGACTCGCGGCCCAACTGGTACGACCAAGAGAAGCTCAAGAACCGATAGTCAATACGCCGAAGAGATCAAATGTGGAAAGGCTGCCGAAATCGCCTGAAGTCGACAGTCCCTATGAAGAACCCATTGATATGGTGGAGACGCATACAATACCTAGCAAGCCCATACCAGATGTCTCGGCAAGAGAAGAAGAAGAAGCAATCAATCATTTTGAGAGTTCAAAACTTCCGAAACGCTCGCCAAAACAGGTCGGAAGGCCACGAAGGCTTGGCGGGATTAGACGCATCAATCTGGTGCTTTCTAGCGAACTACACGATCATGTGATGAACGCTTGGCGCACGTATCGCAAAACCTCTGGAGAATTCGTCAACGGTCCGAGTGGATTTATTGAAGATCTGATTAGGCAGCATATGCTATCTATAGATCATCATTCTTAGCCAGCTGGATACAACTCAAACATGGGGGCGAATCGCTGAAAACATCCTCAACTCTGCGCATGATATAGCCATCCTGACGCTTTAGGCAATCAATATTGCCGCGGCATGCCATCGACGTGAAGAGAACAGCGCATTCTTTTCCCGAGGATTTTCCGCATGACACCAACTGCAACTTTTCCCGTCAATCCTTTTGCAAGCAAATTACGAGTTTTCGGCGAGCCATTACAAACAGTCGAAATAAACGCAGCTCCTCTTGAAAAAATCGGCAATGTCGTGCTTCCAAAGCTCTTCGCACTGTTGAAAAATGAAATGCTACCAGCAACAATCGGCATTGATGCACTACGCGGTTGCTCCAGCTTTATGGCAGACGGCATGAAATTTGGTGAAAATTCTCTACGCACCAGTGCTGACATGCTCGGCGAGATCGCCGGTGGGCTCCCTGGGAGTGTTGCCGGCGTATCTGTCGGAGAAGCTCTGGGTGCGGGCGTGGGAGCACTCGCAGCTGGGCCACTTGGCGCAATCCCAGGCAGCGCCATTGGAGGATTTATCGGCAGTATAATCGGCTCAGTTGTCGGCTCATATACAGGCGCGTGCATCAGTGAGCACATTGCGCGAGGCTTGGGCTTGTTCGGCTTGTCAGCCAGGCACGCTGAGTCTTAGTTATCGTTCCGAATTCCGAGTAAGCCGGCGAGAAGACCGATGACCAAGCTACCGCCACTAATCTAGCCTAGTTTTCAACCGGCGTTAACACATGTTTGGTAACGGCACCGGCCATTTGACCCCCTAGCGGCACTTTGCTACTGACCCCCACCGCTGAATAGCGGATGCCCCTCTTGAAGACTTTTGTTACTACGCAAACGTCACAAAAGGGGCACCCGTGGGAGTCAT
>CAIKPM010000041.1 GCA_903829325.1 uncultured bacterium | reverse complement strand
TTGATCGCAGCAGCATGGATTGGTTTGAAACTCGCTCCTGAAAGCCAATTCCGAGGGACCTACCCTCATCTTTCACACAGCTTCTCGCACTTCTGAGTGCTACATCATGTAGGCTCTCTTTCTGCGCTGCTACGGCGCACATGGTTCACTAATAATACCGCCGCCTACGTCGGGAAATTCGTGCTTTAGCTGAGCGCCAAGCCTTCACGGACTCAGCCTCTCATACGCCGCAAGCAACTGCTCACCAATCGGCGCCCAATCATACTGCACCACGCGCTGCTTCGCTGCGTTGCGAATCGCATGCCACTGCTCGGGTGAATTAAGCAATGTCACAATTGCGTCGACGAACGTTTGCGGGGTATCGCAGGTCAGCAATTCGCGACCGTCCTCATACTCAAGACCCATCGCGCCAAAGTGGGTCGTTACCACCGGACGACCAGCTGCCCATGCTTCTAAAATGCGTAAACGCGTGCCACTGCTGGCGGTAATTGGCGCGAGAATAAGCTGAGCGCGCTCGAGTTCTTCGCGCAGATCAGCCGGATGAGCAATCGCCGTGATACCGGGATACCTCGCGATTTTTTGCGCAAACGCAGCATCCATCCGACCAGCAACACGCACCGTAAGCGTTGCGTCATGCGCGTGCAAAAACGGCAAAACCTCGTCCAAGAACCAAAAGAGCCCCTGTTGATTCGGACGCCAATCCATACTCCCCGTGATTAAAAGTCGACGAGGCTCAAACGCGTCTTCGCGAATATCGCGATAATGCGCCAGATCAACACCGTTGGGGATCAGCACCGCACGCTCATCGGCGCGTAACGCTAACGCATGCAAATCACGCAAATCATCGAGCGAGCACGCGGTAATAAGCGCTGATCGTTCCAGCATACGCCGCTCGAATTCGGCTAAACGACGAGCATCCCAAGCGAGCAACGGACCAAGCGGTAATCCTGCGGCACGAGCATGACGACGCTGCAAAGCGGTTTCACAGTTGTGGGCATTATAGACAATCGGCACAGTCGTGGTCTCGGGAATCGCAGCTTGCATATTGAGATCAGTCTGAATCGCGAGATAACGATGGCGCGCGAGGAGATTTGCGACCGCTGTTTGCAAGCGCTCGCTGACGATCCCCGCTGCATACAGCGGCTGTCTCTTCACCAAGGCATCACGAACCCGTGCTCCCCAACTCTGCTGAGTTGGCGGAATCACCTCGACACTTTCGAGCATATGCACATATTCTTGCGGAACGCTCACATGCGGCTCGGTCAGCACAAGGTCAACCCGATAACGCGCAGCCAACGCGCGGATCATCCAGTGATTACGAATACGCGCGCCACCCGCCAAAGTCCAAGGAGCTAAACGAGTTAGAACGAGGATGCGTTCTTTCATTGCGTATACAGCGCCAAAAAATCGTGGTGTTGGCGTTCAATCTGGAAATGATCGAGAAAACGTTGCCGCGCACGTTCAGCCAATTGCGCTGCATACGCGCGCTCATCCGCCAAGCGAATAATCGCCAGTGCTAAAGCGTGCGGATCTTGTGCAGCAATAAGCAGCGCATCAACAGCATCGGTGAGGACTTCTTCTGTCGCACCGACGCGGGTCGCTATAATCGGCCGCCCAGCGCGCATCGCTTGCAACAACGCCAAGCTCAAGCCTTCGCTACGCGATGGCTGAATAAAGACATCGAGAGCGGCGAGATATTCATCGGGAGGATCGACATATCCGACATAACGCAGACTACGCAAGCTTTCCAGCGCACACTGGACATCCGCCAGCAACGGCCCATCGCCAGCAAGCGCAAAAATAATATCGTTGCGTCCCCATTCCTGTAGCAATCGCGCAGCGGTAAGAAATTCGGCAACGCCTTTTTGCGCAATAAGTCGATGCAGCATACCGACGACACATTCGTGAGCGGCAAAACGATACTGCGCGCGACCTTGCTCGCGTTGGGATGCGCTGAACGCGGGCGCATCCGGCAAGGCATTCGCGATGTATTTCACCCGCACACCGGGCGGAAATTTCTGCGCCATCCGCGGATCGGTAACGGTGCAGATCGTGCTCAGATAGCCCGTCGTGCGATCAAGCGCATTGTACCACGCAAGCCGGGGCGCGTAATTATCAAATCCATGACTCGTGCTGATAAGGCGCATCATCGGTGCACCCATGACACGCGCAATCCGCGCAAGTATATTCGCTTTATATCCATGGGTGTGCAAAATCACCGGAGCTTTTTCACGCAGGGTTGCGCACAAGCGAGTAATCGCTCCCAGCGCGAGCGTTTGGTGACGTTCCGTCAACACCGTCACCGGGAAACCCGCCTCACGCAAGACATCGACCACGAGCGCGGGCGCAAACGCAACCAATTCCGGCTCGAGCAAGCCACTGGCACGCTGGGCTTGCATAAGCCAGTGGATCACCCGCTCCTTACCCCACACATGCGTCGCGCCGCCCATAGCCTCAACGAGATGTACAACTCTCACCGGGAGGGGATTCCACCGCTAGGCCAGCGCTGCCTCGCTTGCGTCTGCGGGACCGTGGCTCTGAGGAGCGCAATTGTCGCATTATCCTGCGGCGTTGTTGCCGCAGGGCCAAAAGGCCCGGTGGGGGTTCCTGAAAGACCGGGGACCTGCTTGGTGGGTACCCTAGCGGGAAAAATCAGTGGTGCGCTATTCTCAGAGGTATATATCTCTCTCAGAAATGTATGACTCCTTATTATGCACCATGGGCTTCCTATTTCGGTTGTTATTCCAGCCTATAACGCAGAAGCATATATCGGCGCTGCGATAGAGAGCGTACGCGCCCAAACCGCGCGGCCGGCTGAAATTCTCGTTATTGACGATGGTTCAAGCGATGCAACAAGCGACATCGCCCACGCGCTCGGGGCAAAAGTCCATGTGCAGCACAATGCCGGCGTCTCGAACGCACGCAATACCGGTGTACGGCTAGCAAGCGAACCGTGGATTGCCTTCCTTGACGCTGATGATCTCTGGGCACCCAAGAAACTCGAGAGCCAGTGGCAGGCGCTTATGACCGTCCCCTCAAGCGGCTTATGCTTTACCGACTCACGCTATTTTGATCAACGCGGCCCCTTGCCAGGCGGGCTCGAGACGATTGACGTTTTCCGTCGGGTCAAACTCGTACCAACAAGCACACCACAAGTCTTCATTTGTGAGACAGCTTCGTTTGCCAAAAGCTTAGCGCAGGTAAATTTTATCGTCCACGCATCGGTCATTGTATCACGCGAGCTCTTTGTGCTTTCCGGGGGCTACGATGAAACGATGCGCTACGCCGAAGATCTTGATTGGCTGCTGCGGGCAGCGGCACTGACTAGGGTCATTCTTACCAATGAACCCTTGACGAAGATTCGCACCCATACGCAGAATAGCTCGCAACACTGGGATAAGATGATTATTGCCCACATCAATGTGGGCATAAAGATCAGTGCTGATCCCCAGCGCTATCCTCCGGGAATCGGTCAAGAATGTATCAAACTGCGTCCGCAGCAACACGTCCAAGCCGGGCTCTGTCTCTTGCGATCACTCGCAGCCACAGAAGCAAAACAGCAATTCCGCGAGAGCTGGCAACAACGACCCAATCTCCCTGCTGCCCTGTTCTTTTGTATCGCGAAGTGTGCTGAACATCCACTTGGAGGCCGTATTTTCTCAAGCGTGCGCAATGCCGTTCAGCGCCTATCCGGCAAGGTCACTCGTTGATGAACAAGCTGCATCGACTCTGGCGCCATGCAGACTGGGAAACGCGCTTTCCCCTGTTTATCGGTCCAGAGAACGATTTGGCCGGTATCATCAACCCTCGCCGCACCCGAGTCGCACTCCAAGCTGCCCGAATCTTGCTGCAAAAAATCGCCCCACGACCACCTGCTCGGCGGGCAGTCTTGACCTTCGATGATGGGCCTTACGAGGGCAACACCCAGGAGCTACTCGAGATTTTGGCGAGCGAAGGCGTGCCCGCAACATTTTTTCTCGTAGGCAACGAAGCGATGAGCAATAGAGCCGCAACCACAGCGATCGTGGCGGCACAGATGGAAATCGGTTCGCATTCGCAATCGCACCCTCGCCTGAGCACGCTTTCACCTAACGAACAAGCCCAGGAAATTCTCGCTGGACATCAGCTGGTCGAAATTGCCACAGGCAGATCACTTCATTATTTTCGCCCGCCCCATGGTGAATGCACACCCGCAGCTCTGCAAGCAGCGACGCAAGCCGGGCAAACAGTGGCGTTATGGAATGTCGATCCCGCTGATTACGAGGATGTTGACGCCACAACGATTGTCGATCGAGCGCTCGCGCAAGCCCGTGATCCCGCGGTTCTTCTGCTTCATAATGGACGTCCGCAAACGATCAAGGCCTTAGCGCACATCATCCGAGGTTATAAAAAAATGGGTTTTTTGTTTACCACCTTAGGAAATTTGGCATCAGCTTCCCGACAATCCGTGAAAGCATTCGCCATCGCAAGCGCGATATTGGCTTCGTTGACGCTTGTTCAAGCCAGCGGGGCGGCGGCTGGACTTGCGGGCTCAGGCTCGGTCGGGGATGGATTCACCGCGCATTATTATATCCACGCTGGAGATGTGCTTGACATTCAGGTATACGGCGATCAAACGCTCTCGCAACATGTCACGGTCTTGCCCGATGGAAGCATCGATTATCCACTCATTGGGCGGGTTTTGCTCAGAGGGTTATCGACAGACCAAGCGACCCGCGCGATAACGCATCGACTGCAAACATTCATCAAACACCCTGATGTCGCCATCGCAGTTGCAACGCCTGCCGAATCAATGATTTTAGTGCTCGGCAATGTCAAGAATCCGGGAAAATATCTTCTGCGCTCCGATGCTCACCTCACCGATGCAATCGCTGCGGCAGGCGGCCTTGCCGCGAGTAATGGCAGCCTGCCGGTCGCACGGATTTCTCGAGGCACTACCAACATCGAGCAAGTATCGCTCCAACAACTCTTCCACGACGGTGACACCACGCAAAACGTTGCCTTAGATGACGGGTCGGTCGTGTATATCCCCAACCCGAACACTTTCGACGTCGAAGTGGTTGGCTCGGTTGATCACCCCGGTAATGTCACCTTGAACGAGGGCGACCGACTCTCGATGGCAATTGCCAAAGCCGGAAACAGCCAAAACGCGAACGCTGATCTCAATCACGTGTATCTTACTCGCGTGAATCCCAATGGAGAAGCGCACACCATGCAGATTAATCTGTATAAAACCCTCGTCGCTGGTGATATACAGAGCGATATCCCGATGCAAAAAGGCGACATCGTCTATATTCCGATCGCCAAGGGCAACGGTCGCCCCAGTAACACAACGGGCAATGCCCTTCTGCTCCTCGGCCGCCTTGTCGGCCTACCGACGTACTGAGAAACGCAATGTATCAATTAGCCAACAGCATGCCACCAAAAGCATCCGATATTCGTCTGCAAAACCAGGAATGGTCTGCGCTTGTGCGTGCTTTGCGTCGTCATCAAAAAATCTTCTTGATGATTCTCGGCGGATTTGTTGGCGCGACATTCATTGTAACACTGCTCATTCCCAAGACGTACACGACAACGGTTGAAATTATTGCTGGTAGTGCAGCAAGCGCGCAGAATGCATCGAACGAACTCACGAATTTACCGGTGCTTAACGCACTGCAGCTACAACCGGGGATTCAATCCGCACAGACGTATAGCGAGTTATTGATGCAAGACGAAGTTGCGCAGAAAGTAATCAATCGTCTGCATCTCCATACATCCCCCCAAGCATTACTCGCGAACGTCAAAGTTAAACCAGTCACCGATACCTCGATTTTGCATGTCTTGGTGACCTGGAATTCGCCTCAAGCTTCCGCGCAGATTGCGAATGCCTTCGTGCAGGCTTTCGTCGACCACGAGCGCGATCTGGTCGCTTCTTCCGCTGACGCGGCGCTCCGCTTCACTGCCCAACAATTGCCTCCAGCCCGTCGCCGCATGCATCGTGCCCAAGAGGCCTTGGCGCAATTTGAGGCCGCGCATCAGATCGCCGATATGAATATCGAAACGCAAAATATGCTTGCGCGGATGGATAACTTGCGCTCGCATATTGCCAACGCAGAGGTGGACTTGCGTCAAAATCAAGCCTTGCTCGGCAATGATTCCGAACAGTTGAGTGCATTGACACCAACCAGTTCTGCCGGCGGATCGATCACACCTAACCCGATTTTAGCCAATCTGCAATCACAGCTTTCGGCAGTCGAGATTCAATTGCAGACGGCGCGCGAACAATATACCGATCGCCACCCGCTGGTGATTCATTTACGTGCCCAGCAAGAAAAATTACGCCTTGAAATTGCCAAAACACCCCCGACCATCGTGGCAAGCGTTATGACGCAAGCAAACCCCGTGTATACCTCGCTGATGCAGCAAGCCGCCAACTCGCGAGCGGCAATTTCTTCTGACTTCGCCCAACTCAACAAACTCCACGGGCAGCTGGCCGCACTGCAGCCAGCCTTGCGGCGCTTACCGCACCAAACCAATCGCCTCTCGGAGCTTCACAGTGATGCGACTGCGGCTGCGGATCTGTATACCATTCTGCAAAAGCGCTATAACGATGCTCTTCTCTCGAAAAGCACCGCCTTGTCCGACGTGACGATCCTCTCACGTGCGAATGCCGACAACGCGCTTGCAAAGCCTCACCTGCTCACGAACCTGCTCATTGCGTGTGTTGTCGGCTTAGCGCTCGCCTTCTCAGGAGTATTTCTCCTCGAGTTCTTTGACACCACCATTAAAGACGAGCACGACATTGAGCAACTTGCCCTGCCGTTACTCGCTTCGATTCCGCGTTTTGAAAATGGTGGGCAACTTTCCTTACCATCGCTGCATTCACTGACGATTGAATCATTTTTACAACTCGTGACCGCGCTGCGGTATTCATCTGATCAAGCCTTGCGAACCGTTACGTTTACGAGTCCGTGCCCGGGTGATGGCAAATCGACGATCGCGATGAATACTGCGATCGCTCTAGCCGAAGTAACGCCGCGGATTTTACTGATCGACGCAGATTTGCGACGACCGTCATTGCATAAAAAATTCGAGATTGCGAATACTCATGGATTGTCGGATGTCATCGTTGGAAGTGCGAATTTGAGCGCATCCATTCAGAAAACACGCTATCCTGGGCTGGATATTCTGACGAGCGGCACACCAACGCCAGCGCCGTATCCCTTGCTGCAATCGGAACGCTTTGATCTGTTGCTAGCAGAGGCGCTCAAGACGTATCGCACGATTATCATCGATACCCCGGCGTTAGCTCCGGTCGTCGATAGCGCGGTCATCTGCAAAAAATCGCAAGCAAGCGTGATGGTTGTTGCCGCCGGCGCGACCGATCTACGTACCACCCACATCGCTTTAGAGCGTCTCCACACAATCGGCATCAACAACATCTTAGGCATCGTCGTGAACCGCGCGGTCCCTCAGCTCAAGAGTTTAGGTGGCTACTCGTTTGAGTCGCTCCCGGAAGCCGAAAAGATGCTACGCTAAGGGCTATTGCTCGCACACCGCAAATACCGGCCGTTCCACTATCCATACGCGATTGTAATCCCAGATCATGGCGCAGATAAAGGCGCTAGAATCATTGATAGCGTGGCGTTACTGCGATGTTCTGAAATCTGGATGCGTGCGCAACACCTGACAGAAATCAATCTCGCTTGCCTCGCGCCGCGCATCCCGTAAAATCGTTACACCACGCGCCTTCACGTACGCATCGACATGGTGCGATAATACTAAAAGCCTTTTGTCGCGCGTAACAAGATATTCCGCGCGACCGTTGATTGCTGTCTCAATAAATGGGTCGTCTTTAGGGTCGCGACATCCCATCACTTGATGTTCAATTTGAACGGTTGTTGTCAGGCTGTATAAAAGCGTCACGAACTCATGCACGTCCCCGCGATCATACCCGAGCTCCAGGAGTTTATCGGCGACTTCATGGACAATGGCGTGACTGACTAGGGCTTCGAAGAGACCCTCGCGCCATGCATTCCAGATGAGCCTTGCAGCAGAGGCGGGATTCGGAGTCA
The DNA here is from genome assembly GCA_903829325.1 of uncultured bacterium. Lineage (GTDB taxonomy): Bacteria > Vulcanimicrobiota > Vulcanimicrobiia > Vulcanimicrobiales > Vulcanimicrobiaceae > CAIKPM01. Next base: position 45,526 of record CAIKPM010000041.1, on the reverse strand, counting down.
GGAACGCACTCAGCCAAACGTTCGTATCAAGTACTACTCGCAAGATTATGCAGGTGGTAACGGTTGCTGCCCAGATGCTTGTCGGCCGCGCTCAACAAGTTCATCTATCTGCGCATCCGATGGCGCCGGATATCGCGAACGAATTCGGTCGGCAAGAGCATCCATGCGCGCACCGAGGTCGGGGCTTTTCAGTTCCTCCGAAATATACCGGCCGATGGCGCGGCGAATGACCTCCGACATGGTTTCGCTGCGACTAGCGGCGAGGTGTCGCAGCATTTCTTGCTGGGCGTCTTCGAGATAGATATTGGTCCGATGCATCATAGCCGGCACCTCCAATCCAAGTATACACCATGGTGTATATCACCGCAACGGGCATAGATCGTACTGGCATTAGGGTCTCGAGAATAGTCTGTACGACGTCGTATGCCCTCCATGCGAGTGTAGGGGGATCAGCTACGCGCCTTGCCAGCGGCGAAAAAGCGGTCCCTCAGCTCAACAATTTAGGTGGCTACTCGTTTGAGTCGCTCCCGGAAACCGAAAAGATGCTACGCTAGGCGCTTAGCTCGGATATTGTGGCATATGTTCGCGTAGAACTTGATTGATACGCGCCTGCCAGCCGCTGCCTTGCTGCCGATAAGCTCGCAGCACGTCAGGGTCCAGACGGAGGGTTTGATTGACTTTTCGATCGGGTTTATTCGGTCTACCTCGACCTCGCAATACAATCTTGCTCGTTCCTGGACCAAACACTGCCTCTAGGACATCCGCCGCAGGGCGCGCTTGTTGGATTTCTTGAGCCGTCCACTCAGGATTTTCGTCATCAGGCTGCGATGCGGGATTAGCTTTGGAGCTGTTCATAATGCTTTATCTCCCTATCGTTCGCTTTGCGCAAACTAATCACGTGTGTTGTATCGCCACGAATAGTTACTACTGCGACATAGAGTCGTCTTAGTAATAGTGCAAGGATGCGTATGCGCTTCTCGCCATATTCTCGACGCGTGTCTTCCATCGCAATCGCTGTTACCCAGTCAAGCTCCCCAACAAGTTCAAACGACAAGCCCCGCTCACGAATATTGCGCTCATTTTTTGCTGGATCATACGACAGACGCATATTTTATGCTACAGCAGAAATATGCGTCTGTCAAGGCTATTTTGACCAGTTGGGCTCACTACGCGCCTTGCCAGCGGCGAAAATGGGCGTTGTCAATGCCTAGTTGATCGAGCACTTTGCCGGTAGTGTGCGCGATGATGTCATCGACGCTCTGCGGCTGCGCGTACATCGCGGGGATCGGCGGTAAAATGATTGCGCCGATTTCCGCTAATTGGGTGAGCGTGCGCAGATGCCCCAAATGAAGCGGGGTTTCGCGGATAACCAAGACCAGGCGGCGGCGCTCTTTCAGGCAGACATCGGCCGCACGGGTCAGGAGGTCGCTATTGAGCGCGTGGGCGATGAAGCCAGCACTCTTCATCGAGCACGGGACAACAACCATGCCATCGGTACGGAACGAGCCGCTGGAAATGCTCGCGGCGAGATTGTGCACGTCGTGCACGACACTCGCGTAACTCGCGACTTCCTCGGGAGTAAACGGGGTCTCGAGCGCCATCGTGCGCGTAGCACCTTGGCTGAGCACAAGATGCGTCTCGACCCCCGCCGCCTGTAACGCACGTAGGACCGCAACGCCATACACGGTGCCGCTCGCGCCAGAAATACCCACAATAATCCGCATCGCCATAGCGGCCAGGTTCCCCGATAACCAGGCGAGGCCTCCGATCCGTGAGCTGAGGCGAGCACACCCAATAGCAGGGCGTGAATCTCAAACGCGCTTTGTTTAGCGCAAACTCAGGAGTCGGTGCACGACCGGAACCAAGACCACCCGGGCATGACTGCCCTTACCCGGACGACGAGCGATATGGAAATAATCAGCTAACGTCGAGATCAAGTAAAGGCCCCGCCCGGACTCGGCGTAGACATCGTTCGGTAAACGAGGCATATGCTGAAAACCGGGTCCCTGGTCAAAAATATTGAGCACCGCACGTCCGCTGTGCCATTCGATACGGACTTTCACCGGCCCCGGAGCATGGCGGAGGACGTTACCAATGAGCTCCGCATAAATAAGCTCAGCGGTTGCAAGGTCTTCCGTCTCAAAACCCCGCGAACGTAAAAAAGCGATAAGCTCTTGACGGGCGTTCGCGGCCTTGAACTCGTCAAGGACGTTAAAATCCCATTCCTGCGCATCGATGTTTCTCGCTAATGCTTTGACACCGACGGTGAGAATGGCAATATCATCCCGAGATTCGCCAACGATAACCTGGTCATGGATATAGGCAGCGGGATCACTTGCGATGACCGTGCCGTGCATCGCAACGACTTCCGCTAGACGTGCCTCGCCTGCAGCGAAATCGTGTGAATATTCGATCACGCCGTCAGTATAGAAAACAAACAGCGAATCGTCTTCGAGGTTGATCACCCGCGATGCTACCGTTTCGTCACGATGCCGCAAGCCTAGCGGCAAACTCGAGCCGTGCAGAGCCTCGGTGCGCGCGTCAGCGTGGCGTAGAACTGGACCGGGGTGTCCAGCGCTCGCATAGGTAAATTGCTCGACCGTACGATCAAAAACACCGATAAAAGCAGTTACAATGGCGTCGGGATATTCTGCCACGAGCGCCCGGTCTGCTGCGTCGAGAATTGCTACTGGATCGATGACGATTTGCGACGCGATGCGTATCGATTGCCGCACCTTCGACATAATCACCGATGCTTGGAGACCTTTTCCCGTGACGTCACCGATCGATACCAATAAGCGGCCATCGAGCAAGGTAAACGCATCGTACCAATCTCCGCCAATTTCGAGATCTCGTACCGCAGGCCGATAGATTGCATGAATGTCCAGACCGGGTGCACCCTGCGGAACCTTCGGTAACGAGGCATTCTGGTAGGTCGTAGCGATTGAGTGCTCGCGCCGCAGTTTGTTGATGAGTTCATCGGCCTGCTCGGGAGTACGAATGCGCAATATTTTCGGCGTTAAGGGAATCAGCATAATCGCCGTACCAATCGAAGCGATCGCCGTCACCCATTTAATGACCGCTTCAAGCACGTACACAGGGTGCCAAATAACCCATATAGCAAGAATATGCGTCGTACCGCAACTTAAAATAAAGATTGCGAACAGCCAAAAAACCCACGAAAAGGGAATGTCTCCTCGTTTATGAGTGATCCAGATGAGAAATATCGGAATGGAAAAATACGCGAACGCGATAAGCCCGTCGGCCAGTACATGCGCCAGCAACAATTCCGGTTTCCAGAGCAGGCACATGCAGTGGGGCATGAATTCGTTAGCGCGCATATTTCCAATCTAGCTCAGCAAGCGGGCAAGCAACTAGCCACCTACCCTTAAGCTTCTTCCCTTGAGCCGTTTTCCCCATGGAACGCAGATTACCAAAACCCTCGCTTGACGAGTCGCCCTAGTATGTAGCGACAATACCGCCATACGGATGAGGGTCATGTCCAGGGGGGTAATGCGGCGCGGCGTTTCATTATCCGCAAATACGGAGTCAGGGTTGCCCGACGACGAGCAGTGTGTGACCACTCGGGTCACGGAACCAGAACATCGGCCGAATGCCCTGACCCGTATGCGAGATTTCGTCGTCGACTAGGAGCCGGATTGCTTTGCAGACGCTTCTTGCCATGCAGACTGCTCGTCCGCTTGCGCTTTCTCAGCCACAGATGGATCAACCGGAACGCCGAGTTCGCGTAATTCTTTTAGAGCAGCAAAAGGGAGCAAAGCGTTCGTTTTCATGACCAGCGCTCCATACTCTGTAAGATGTTGCTTGGCAAGGTCTGCAAGGGTCTGATTTCCGAAACCGAGCGCTGTCGCATGGAGCAAATTATAGCTCGCCGTCGCAAGGCACAACGCAGTATAATCGTCTCGCAAGTCTTTGGATACTTCGGTTTTCCGAACGTTATCAATAACCGATGCGACAGCGCCGAGCGCTGCGGCAACGCCGCTCTTTATCGGCGAGCCGGCATGCCCGCCGAGCGCCACAAGCTGTGCATTCAAGGCTTCGATGTGCGAATGAGCTGCAGCGAGGATCTCCTGGACTACGGATAGCACTCGTGCTGAAGCCTGGACTGCAGCATCCTCCACTTGGGATTGCAGAGGTTGCAGTATGTGTTGCTCGAGAGCGATCATGTCGCTAACGTATGTCGTGATATTTGGCTGTGAGGACGGCAATTGACGCTCCTTGCGATGATTGTTGTGATCCGCTACGGGACCGCTAGTTCTTTGCCGTTTTAACTAGTGGCAAAACACTCATCTGCATATTCCGGAGAGTCCCCGTTCATTGAGCGCGTTTTTTCGACTGGATGGCAACCCTCAGCTATATTTTAGTCCTGTATCGCACAAAATGGTGACAATATTAGCACCCGAATGCAAAACACCGGAATGCGCGAATTTGACTGCCGCTACAACATTTGCTGCGGCGGAAAAACCGACATAGAGCCCTTCTTCGGCCGCCAATCGATACCGCATGACTTGTGCTTCTTCGTCGCTTACCGCCATGAAGGCGTCAGGCAGACTAGGATCCCATAACGGCGGAATAAAGCCGTAGCCTGTGCCTTGCAACATGTGCTGTTTCTTTTTTATTTGTTTGCCTGCTAATATTTCCGCGTCTTTTGGTTCCACTGCCACACAACGAATAGCGGCATTGTGTTTTTTCAAGCCTCGACTCACCCCAACGAACGTCCCTCCCGATCCCACAATAGCAACAAAAGCATCCACCGAGCCGTCTAGCGCCGTGAGGATTTCTTGTGCCGTACCTTGCTCGTGCGCGATGATTCCGTGCGGTGCATGAAATTGATCAACATAATAAGCACCCTGTTCCTGAGCGATACGTCGCGCGGCTTGAGCCGCGGCTTCGATATCATCCCCTGTCACTTGACCAGGTAGACCATTGACCTGAGGAACGAGCACAACCTCGGCACCCAATCCTCGCAGCATCACCGCGCGTTGCGGGCTATTCCCTTCGGACATCGTCGCAATAAATGGATGACCATACACACCGCACACGACAGCAAGTCCAGCACCCATATTGCCACTGGTCATTTCTACAACCGACTGTCCCGGTTGGAGTTTTCCCGTTTGGAGCGCAGTCTCGATGCTCATTTTTGCGGCGCGGTCTTTAACACTGCCGCCAGGCTGGATACATTCCATCTTGGCCCAGACATTGACAGGGCCTGTATGAACTCTGCCCAGCCGGATAAGAGGCGTATTGCCAATACTGTCGAGCGCGTTGGCATAGATTTTTAGACCGCCATTGTTCAGCATGTTCTTCATCGACATAACACCCCTCGAGCTTCAGCCGCCTCGTCCAGGCCGCCCTATCAGCGCGCGTCTAGCACTTCGGCACTCGATTGAACATGACTTTAGAACGCCTAGTCGAGCGATAGGACGCCAAGAGGCTCCGCCGTCGGGCGGCGGAATATCGGCGGGGTGCCGATTGATCGATTGCCTTATGCCATCCGCTGAATTGCTCGCCATCCGCGCGACGCTCGAAGAAAGCTCCGCGACGCTGAGTCTCGAGCCCGAGCAGGCCCTGCCTGTCCCGCCGTACCGACGCGCATTCAGCGCCTCGGCGCTCAACCTCTTCGCCGACTGCGAGCGCAAATGGTACTTTCGCTACCTCTGCAACGTCGTTGAAGACCCCGGCTCGTCCGCGGCAACCTACGGCACCGCGTTCCACGCAGCACTCGAACACTTTCATCAACGCTATCCTAAGCCCAGTAGTGTCGAACGCACCGAATTGCAACGCGAACTCGAACAAGACATTACCCGAGCGTTTGCGCAATACCGCGCGCAATTTGCGAGCACGATCGAAGCCCAACTGCAAGAACGACGCGCGCAGCGGACCGCCGTGCGCTATATCGATTGGCTGGTACAACGCAGTCGCCAAGCCCCGTTTGTGGTAATCGGCAATGAAACCCACGCGCCACTTGACTTAGACGGATTTTCGTTCACCGGATTTATCGATCGGCTCGACCGCGAAGAAGCCCACGATGGTGTGACCGTGGTCGATTATAAAACCGGGAATATCGCGCTCAGCGCGACTGCCTACCGTGATGAAGTGAATGCATTCCGCGAATTTCAGCTCCCCTTCTACTATTGGTCGCGCACCGCGGCTGGGGATCGTGTGACTCGCTTGACGCTGATTCCCCTCAAAGACCCGCTGCTGGAAGTCGCACCGATCGAACTCGAGATTGTGCCTGGGTACGCTGCACCCAGCGGCAAAGCCAAACGAGGCGGACTCGGGATCGCCGAACTCACCGCTGCCCGCCAACGGATGGTTAGTCTCGCGCAAACCATGGCGGTCAACACGCTATCGAACTTCGCAACCACGAGCGACCCCGAAGCCTGCACGTATTGCGCATATCAATTTGCCTGCCGGACCCGCCCCCTCACCACCACAGACCCCTTTGGACGCTGAATGATTACCGCTGAATTATGCCTCGACCCGCAGCAAGCTGCGGCGCTCGAGGTCGACCTGAGCAACAACAGTCTCGCGGTATGCGGCCCGAGTGGAGCGGGGAAAACCACCATTCTCGGCTTCCATCTGCGCCGCACCCTCGCCGCCCAGCCGGGCGCTTGTCTAGCCCTTACCGCGGCCACGACCGATGCCTTGCGCGAGCATCTCGCGGGGTTTCTTACCGAAGCGGATTGGACGCGGGTCACGTGCAGTAGCGTCGAAGATTTTGTCAGAGCGCAACAACCGTTGCTCCCTAACCTGCGCATTGTAAACGCGACCCAGGCGCGCGCGCTATTCTTGCGCTGTGCCGAGCCACTGCTATCCGCAACTTGGCCCAGCCTCGTCAGCGGGGAAATTGACCCAGAAGTAAGCGGGTTGCGTACGCCCGAGCGATTCCTTGACGCGAGCTTTCGCCTGATGCAGAAACTACTCGCGTCTGGCCTCGATCCGCTAGGCATCGAGGAAAGCGCGTTGCGGGCAAGCATGCAATTTTATGCGAAGCCGCCGAATTTCGCCGATCCTGAATTATTACGCGGCGTAAAAGAAGAGCATCGCGGTTCGCTGAGGGTCGATCGCGCTGGACTCGAACAGCAACGGCGGCGCGAAATCGATTTGACGCGGATTATTGTGCAGCTTTTCGGCGATTTCACGCGCTTGTGCACAGCTGAAAAATGCATCACCGAAGCTGGTTTTACACAACAACTCAGCGCGTTTTTTCAGCAACAGCCACATCAAGCGGCTGCGTTGCACGCGCAATTTCACGCGGTTATTTTGGATGATGCGCAAGAGCTCACCGTAGCCCAACTGGGCTTGCTGCAAAGCATCTGGGGGGAAACGCTGAACGGAATGATGCTCGCCGGCGATATCCACGCGAGTATGTCGAGTTTTCAGGGAGCGCGCGCCCAGCGCACCATCGCATGCGCCAGCGAACAGATCATCTTGCATCGTCGCCGACGAGGGACTCAGCAAACGATCGCGGCCCAGCAAGCAATTTTTGCGCATCCCGATGCGCCCACGGCTCCTCCCGACGCGCCCCATGAACCCACATCGCTCCGGCTGCAGCGCTGCAGCGATGCGCAAGCCCAGGCCGAACACATCGCGGCATTTATTGGGGAGCAACTCAATCTTGGTGTCGCGCCGGGGGACTGCGCGGTTGTGCTGCGCACTCTGCGCTGCAGTTCGCTGATTGTTGACGCGTTGTTGGCACACGATATCCCGGTGGATTGCGCGGGCGACATCAATTTCACGAGCGATCCAAGCACGCTCGACGCGGTCGCGCTCTTGTGGTGCCTGGCTGCACCGAAGCAGCGCCCCGATGCGGTGTTGCGTCTGCTCAGTTCGCCCTTGCTGCAATTGTCGGATCGCAGCATCGCGCTGCTCTGCGTGCCACCGCAAGATCCGAGCCTGTTTCCACAGGCGACAACCAGCGCCGGACGCCCCCAAGCGCAAGCACAGCGGATCAGCCAGTTTCTCGCCAACGTCTTCGACGGCAGCAACGACCACATACTTGAGGTGAGCACCCAGACCCGGCTCGCGGGATTTCGCGAGCAACTCTGCGGCTGGCGGGAACTGCTCGCGACAAGCACGACACCGGGCGAAGCACTGAGCGCGATCGTAGCAACCAGCGGACTCGCGGGAGGCAAGAGCGTGCGCGCCCGCTATAGCCGGAATCTGCTCAGCCGCGTGCTCGGGGGACTACTCGAGCTCGGGCGCAGCGAACCGGGCTTGGAGCTTGAAGCTCTGCTGACGCAATGGGAAGCGCAGAACGCGAGCGAGCACGAGGAGCGCGTCTTCGCCCAGCTCGATCACGAGGCGGTGTGCGTGAGTTCGGTACACGCGCTACGCGGACGAGCCTTCGATGTCGTCGCGATCGGCGATGCGCGGGCGGGAGCTTTCCCCCGCTATTTCGTGCCCGAGGCGATGCTCTATTCGCCGCAACGTGGCTTCATCGCGCGCGAAAACGCGGGCAGTACGCTCAGCGCACGCAGCGCAAAATTCACGTGGTATCTCGAGAAACATCGCATCCGCGAAGCCTACAACGCCGAAGAGCGCCGCATCTTCTCCTACACTCTCGGCCGGGCGCGGCAAGCCGCATTCGTCAGCGCGTGGGGTCCCGCGACGCGCGGGAAAACCGCGCCAGAATTTCTCGAAGAGCTGCGCCAAGCGCACACAATTCGCACATAATAGCGCACGCAATAGCCCGAAAGACCCAAGATCAGCGACAAAATAAGGGATGATCTCCGCGCTATTTTCCCTAAAGATGGCTTTCCAAGGGAGGGCAAGCGGTACATGATGCTCTTGGGATCATGCCTGACCTAGGTTCAAAGAGGAATAATCTGGGCAATGTGTGTGAGACCGGCTGAAAAGCCGGGGTATATCCTCCCTTAGGCAGGACTTTGTACCATATGATATGCCTCGAAGGTAATAGCACGGTACCCATCGTCCTCTTCTGAAGCAGCTGGTGTGACCGCTATAATCGAGCGGCAGCCAATATATTCGGACTGGACAAAATTCCTCTTAATTCACCCAAGTGGTTACTCATACACCCCGAAACTGGAAGGAACTAGCCTGTGAAAAATATTTTCCGCAACATCATTTCCGCGGCCGCCATCGCCACCTTCGCCGCCCTCCCCCTCGCCGCCTCAGCCTACAGCATCGGCGTAACGGATGACTTCTCGAGCACATTGCAGACCGGGCACCCAACCGTAACCGGGAACGAAACAGTCAAGACGACGACCTATAGCACTGCAGGTTCGGGGACGTACAAGATTGGCAGCTCCAACGACACCGGCTCAGCGGCTGGTCAGTCATTAGACCCTGCGCAAAGCAATGTCAGCATCACCGGCAACTTCAGCGAAGGTGCCAACACAACCGCCAACGCTGTAGCGATCACAACTGATACGGTGCACAAGCATTCTGTACTCGACGAATCAAACGGCTCCACAATTGCCAACACCAGCCTAGAGCAAGGCGTCGGTACCTATTTCAACCCATAAGATCAATGAAGGAGCATGCTCAACGTTTCGCTGAGTGTGCTCCTTCGTTACTGTAGCTCCGCTCATTTACCTTAAATATATTAAGAAGGATTACGACCTCGTGAAACATCGTATCAAAGGTTGGCTCTTCACTGCGGCAACAGTTGCTCTCTCGACCTTACCACTCGTCGCCTCAGCCGCAAATGTTGGCGTCTCGAATTCAACCCAAACGACCGTCGTTAGCGGCGCCGTATGCAACAGCAGCAGCAGCGCCAGCTGGACCAATGGTACCGAATCAACCGTTTCAACCACTTCGAAATCTGGTACGGTCACGGACAACGGCTCAACAAACGGAAGCTCGGGCAGCAGTAGCAGCAACAGCTCAGTCAACGGTCCTATGACCGAGACCGCGACGACCACCGCAGTTGCCAGCGGCACGTATGGCTCGTATAGCACCACCAACACCAGCCTCCAAGGCACCGAAGTCCAAACCGACGTCACCAACACGGTCAGCACCTACTCCAACCCATAGCTTTTCCTGAGGACAACATGCAGCACCGTTTTCTCATCTGTGCAGTCGCCGCGATTCTCGCCATTTGCCCAGCCTTGGCGGATAACACCAACACCACCACGGTCAATCCGACCAATAGCTTGACAGTGAGCCCCACGACGAATCAAGCCGCGACGACGTCCAATGTATCAACCCAGGTCTACAACCAAAATTTGGGTTCGAATAGCTACGGCGGTGGCATCAGTTGCCAATCCCCGCAGATCGCTATCGGTGGATACGGAAGCCGCCAAACCGCCGGCGCAGCACTCAACAATTCCAACACGGGAATTTCGGTATCGTATCTCGCCCCAGTCGGCGCTGAAGCCAGCAAAAGCTGCGCGGCAATCGCGCATGAAGTCCTCAAAGCACGCCGACTCGACAACAGCTTTACGATGATCCAAAAATGCGTCGATTTCGCCAAATCAGGCGTCGTGCTCGATCCAAAAATTTACCCCGAACTAGCCAACGCGTGCTCTGGCGTGCATGTCGCCACACTCGTGCCGGCAACGAGCACCAGCAGCAGCAGTTTGCCAACCACGGGCACGGTCATCGGCAAAACCCAGCTCGCGCTTGTGGGAATGCGCCCGATCCATTTCTCGGATTTCTCGCCAGAACATAATTCCGAACTGCGACGGATCGCCATGCACCGCATGCAACGTCTCGCGATGCTTGAAATGCGCTCGCATCATATGCGCAACCACCATCAACGCCAAATCGTGGCCGCGCATATTCGCCACGAAGACGCGCATCTGCGGGCGGTTATCGCTGAATACGATTTGGAAAATGCCTTCTTACGCCGCCTGCTCAAAGATCAATCGTGGCGTGCGCACAATGGTCTGCGCGAGCGAATCCTTTCCTATAACGACGTCGCTCCCTCAAAACTTCGCTAATTCATCTCCCCTGCCACCCGCAGCTTTGCGAGGAATCGTATGCATATTCGTCTTCTTGCCTGTCTTATCGCCACCGTTCTCGTAGGCACACCGGCCTTCGCGCAATCGGTGCCATCGACAACGTCCACCACCACGGTTAACCCGAGCAATAGCTTGTCGGTGAATCCCACCACGAACCAAGCTGCGACGACGTCGAATGTGTCAACGCAAATCAATAATGAAAATCTCGGTGCGAATTCCTACGGCGGCGGCATCAGCTGTCAGTCACCACAGATTGCCATCGGCGGCTACGGCGCGCGCCAAAGCTCAGGGGTCGGCCTCGATAACTCTGACACGGGCTTCTCGGTGCAATATCTGGCGCCAATCGGCGGCGATGCCGGCAGAACGTGCATGAATCTTTCGCACGAGGTGCTGACCTCGCATCAAATCGATAATACGAGCACAACCATCCAAAAATGCACCGACTTTGCTCGCGCGGGGATCATGCTTGATCCACGCATCTATCCAGATATGGCCCGCGAATGCGCAGGAGTGCACGTGATGAGCTATCCGCAAATGGCACCTCCGCCGTCGCCGATCGGGGCACGCTCGGTAAATGGGATGGCATCATCGCAGTAGTCTTGAACAAGGGCTCGGATGAAAAATATCCCAGCTAGAGGTTTGCCAACGCGGGTAGTTGTGCCCGTGCTGCTGATAATTGCAGGATTTGCCGCGATTCCAATCGTGCATTTTCTGCAAATTGGCTTTGGCACGAATGGATCGAGCATTGGCACGAGCTCAAGTAACGCAGCCCCACCACCAGCCGTCGCGGCAGAGTTGCGAGATTTACGGGCACGCATCGAGCGCAATCCACGCGACACCGAAGCCTTAACCAGCTTGGCTGCCATGTACCGGCAAATAGGGGAAACTGCGCAGGCAGAGGCCTATGAGGCACGCGCGCGGGCAACGCGGCAGGGGCAATGATGACGGCGGAGGCGGGCGTGATCGGGTACCAGGGCGAGCCCGGAGCATTCAGCGAGCAGGCAGCGAAGGAACTCATGCCCGAAGCGACTACGCGGGGGTTTGTTACATTCGACGCACTCATCTGCGCGGTGGCAGAAGGAGATATTAGTTACGCGCTGCTGCCGATCGAAAATTCAATTTATGGGGCAATAGCACGCTCGTATGACCTCTTGTGGGCACATCAAAATCTTCATATCATCGATGAAACCTCGCTGCAGGTTGTACAGAACCTCATCGGTGTGCCCGGTACAACAGTAGACAAGATTCGTGAGGTTCGCTCACACCCTGTTGCACTAGAGCAATGCCGCACTTTCCTAGCTCAATATCCTCATTGGCAACGCAAAGTAGTCGATGATACCGCTGGTGCGGTGCGAGAGATTATTGAGCAAGGTGACCAACATATTGTCGCGATTGCTTCTGCTCTAGCAGCATCAGTCTACAACGCGACTGTCCTCAGTGACGGAATTCAGGACGAGCGTGAAAATTACACGCGTTTTTTCCTCATTGCGCGTAATACGTTACCGCGGCGCTCATTGGACAGAGCGTGCATCGCGCTGGCCTTCCCGTCACACGTAGGCTCACTGCGTGATGCGCTAACCGTGCTCGCGAATGCCGGACTCAATCTGCGTTCGATTACCTCGCGCCCTTCTGGTGAAGGTGTTTTTCAATATCGCTTCTACTGCGAAATTGAAAACGGTGATCGAGAAAAAATCTCATCTGTACTCAAACAAATCCAAGGACAGAATCGTATATTAGGTTGTTATTAACTCAAGAGCGCGATAAAAGAAAATGCGGTTTATATGCGCCCTCCGGGACTCGAACCCGGGACCAACGGATTAAAAGTCCGATGCTCTACCGACTGAGCTAAAGGCGCAAAACAACCGCAACAGCTCCAACATTAGAGCCTAGATGATATTTTTCCCCCACGCTACGAAGATACTTGACCGCCAGGGGTAGGGGGTGGAACGAGCATAAAAACGGTGTTCCAATCGGCATGTTGTTCTTGACCCACAGTCGCCCGCCACTCATACATCCCTGCAGGGAGATTCAACCCAGTCAAATTCAAGGCTAAGGGAATCTTAAAGGTCATGCCTCTTGGAACGCCGGCAGGGCGACCCACCTCGACCGGCATCTCTACATGAATCGGATGCTGATCAATCGTCGAGAGTACTGGCTCGCCTTGGCCATCAAATAACGCCAAACGCAAGAGATGACGAACATTGGTTTCCAGCCAATCGACATAGACGAGCACAACCAAGGAATGCGGCAAACCAACAACCTGACTATCAATCGGCACGTTGACAATAGTCAATAAATTATTTGGCTGTACAATCGCAAATTGTGCCAGAAAAGTTACGACTCGCACACGAGGCCCCTTTCATAAGGAGTAGCTTCAGGAGATGAGGTTGAGAACGTGCACAGCAAGGTGCCTAGAACCAGCAATGCTGAGAGATAAAACGTTAGCCCAGGAATCCATTTACTCGTACTCGCGAACACTTGTGTCATCATCAGTTGCCCGATAATAATCGCTAGACTCGTAGAAGAGGCAATTATCCCCTGCAAATAACCTTGCTCATCTGGTGGCATACAACGACAGAGTAATGCATTCAGAGTCGGGCCAGCCACATAACAACTCGCCCCGACACCTAAAACGACAAAGATCATCCACACCTGCGTTAGTGTACCATACGCAAATAAGGCAAGTATCGCAACGATACAACCTATTAGCACCGTAAGGCGCTCACCCCAGCGAGCAATCATTTTTCCTAAATAACAGACTTGTACAAGCGCAGCACACAAACCAGTAAATGAGAACGAGAGCCCAATCATGCGCGGATCCCAACCTAGGCGAGCAGCACAATAATACGCCCAGGTACTCGGGAACACCATAAACGCCAACTGCCACAAAAAGAAGGCGAGCAAGAGCTTGGCTAATTGTGGGTGGGCCCGCAACAACGCAATGGTGCGTAACGGATGAATTCGGGCCCATTCCAAGGGACGACGTTGAGCACGGGGTAGCGTTTCGCGAAAACTGACTAATCCATAGACAAAATTCACAAACGCAAAACCAGCCGCAAAATAAAATGGAACACGGCTACCAAACATCGCTAACCATCCACCCAAAGCAGCTCCACACATCATGGCGATTCCCATAACCGAACTGACCATGCCAAGATATTTCGCGCGTTTTTCCGCTGAGTATGTATCTGCGATGGCGGCATTGACCGTAGAGCCAGTGGCACCAACAACGCCCGAAATTGCCCGACCCAAAAATAATAAGAAGAGCGTTTGAGCCCAACCCATGACAAACCAATCGAGTGCATAAGCACATAAGGAAATGAGCAAGATGGGACGACGCCCAAAGTGATCACTCAGCGTTCCTAAGATGGGCGCGGCAAACAACTGCATCAAAGCAAATAAAGCAAATAATTCGCCACCCAACCGTGCAGCCGGTTGAGGAGATAATCCGGTGATCTGCTGCAAGAGCAGCGGCATAACCGGCACGATTAACGATAAGGCGAGAATATCTAACATCACGGTTGACATCAAAAACACAATCGCTTTTGATGGAGCGACCAGCGTTAGCTTCACACCAGCGCCTCGGCATCAAGCTGCATCTGCACAACCAATTCAGACACATCCGCAAAACGTTGTTGCTCGCGCAAAAAGCGAAGCTGCTCAATGCGAAGCTGCTCGCCATAAATACTGCGGGTGAACCCCTTGATCCACACTTCAAGCGAACGGCCCGTTTGGCCAAACGTTGGGTTCGTTCCGAGTGAAAGCAAGCCAGGATAATCGCGGCCATCGCTACGAGCAACCACCGTATAGACTCCGTCGCAAGGCAAAGCTTTGCGGGGATCGACACGAAGATTGGCAGTCGGAAAGCCCAGATCATGCCCTCGGCCAGCTCCCAACATTACCGTGCCGGAAATGGAATACGACGCACCAAGCATCGCGTCCACATCTGGCATTTCAGCTCGCGCTAAGGCTTCCCGAATACGCGTACTCGAGACGCGTTCACCTACGAACTGAACTTGCGGCGCGGCTTGCACGATGATTCCATGGGGCGTCAGCTGCTCGCAAGCTAGCGCCACGTCACCTTCACGATCATGACCAAAGCGGAAACCTTCGCCGACAATGAGCGCCTGAACGCGTAATTGCTCAAGTAGGTACGTTGCAAGAAATGTGCGTGCAGATATTTCGGCAACATGCGCATCAAACGGCAATAAATACAGTTCATCAAGCCCACACGCGGCAAGCAGATTAACTCGTTCTTCAACCACCGTCAACAATGGAGGGATTTCGTTTGGGCGTAAATATTCGCTTGGGTGATTTACGAAGGTCAGTACAGCCAGCGCGGTATCGATACGCCGCAAAACCTGCAATTGATCAAGAATAGCGCGGTGGCCTAAATGCACTCCATCAAAAAAACCAATCGCGAGTGTTAAAGGCCGGCGTTCACCACGCGGGGTTAGCACGTGATGAATTTTCATGCAAAGAGGCTACGGGGAACGAGCTGCTTTCCGAGGAGTACTCCGAGACCAATCACCACAATCGCATCACGCTCTCTGCTCGTCACAAAGACGGTCTGAGCCTCGAGCATTTTCTCGTCGAGGCCAGCCTCGGCAAGTACGCCATCCTTTAGCAAGCGCGCCTGACCGTGGCGAAACCGCACCAATGCTTCTCCAGTCAGCTCGAGCGAAGGAAACGGCAAGATACTTGATGGCTGCAATAAAGCCGCGGCTGGATTTGCCGCAATTTGCTCCAACGTTAATGCGGTTGCTAGAGTAAACGGACCAGCAGCTTCCCTCAACAGATCACGCATGTGCCCGCGGGTGCCCAGCGCCAACGCAATATCTTCGCACAGCGTACGAACATAAGTGCCCTCGCTGCAATGCACTCGTCCTCGGACTGCGCGCAGATGCGGCTCGAGGCCCGGTGGCTCTATAAGCCCCAGGAACTCCAGCGCATCGATCGTGATATCGCGAGCACGACGTTCAACGCTCACACCCTCGCGGGCTAATTCGTATAAGCGACGCCCTTCGTGTTTCAGCGCACTCGTCATCGGCGGCGTCTGTTGCTGCAGGCCGAGAAATCTCGCAAACACTTCCGGACAACGCTGCTCAAGATCCGTCGGAACAGGAGCGGACTCGGTTATTTCACCATCGATATCGCCGGAGGTGGTGGCATATCCCAAGACGAGCGTAAAGCTATAGCATTTGCGTCGATCTTCGATCAAGGGCAATAAGCGAGTCGCTTTGCCAATTGCTAAGGGCAACACCCCTTGCGCCCCTGGGTCCAGTGTACCGAAATGACCGATGGGTAATTTCTCGGAATACCCTTGAGCGGCAAAAAAATCGCGCAAGCAACGCCGCACAGCGCTGCCCGCCTGTGTCGAGCTTGGTCCAGCTGCTTTACGTAAATTGACGAAAGCAAAAGGCGTGACCGGCTTGGGCAAGGCGATCTTGCTCAGGACAGTCCCTCAGCTCGCAGTGCTTCACGAACCGCGGTAATCGCTTCTTCAATGGGCCCGACAAACGTTAAGCCGGCGGCGCGGAAGTGTCCGCCACCGTCGAGTCGCGCCGCAGCCGCTTGGACGTTAATGCGCCCAGAACTGCGTAAGCTGACTCGCACTCCATCAGGAAACACTTTGAACAAGGCGGCGACTTCAACGCCCTCAACCGCCCGGAGATGACCAATAATTTCTTCGGTATCTTCAGAATCGGCGCCATAAAGCGCAAACATGGCTTCATCGACGACCGACCAACAATACGCTCCGTCATCTTCAAGACGCGCAGTGCGTAAAGCATCGCCAACTAATCGCGTTGCAGCAAACCGCTTATTCGCAAAAATCTGGTTGGTAATTTCTTCTTTTTGCGCACCCGCTTCGATTAATTCAGCAGAAAGCGCCAAGACCGACGCGGTCGTATTGCTATGCATGAATCCACCGGTATCGGTCATGATCGTCGTCAATAAACACGTTGCAATCTCGGGCGTTATCTTCGCCTGCATCGCTTTGAGCAGATGCAGCACGCAGGTGCCCGTGGAGCATTCTTCGGTCAAAATATAATTAACCGCACCAAAGCATGTATTGCCTAAGTGATGATCGATCACCAAAATACGTTCGCGCGGAATCTCAGGCAAATATTCACCCGCTCTTCCGGCATCACTCATATCACAGAAAACCCAGAGTGCATGATCAACTAAGGCTTGCGGGATATCGCGCGAGACTTTATCGGTATCGGCAAGAAAGCGTAGATTACGCGGTACGGGGTCTTGCTGAAAATACGCAACGGTCTTGCCCTGCGCGCGCAACGCCAAACCTAAAGCGAGACCCGCTCCGAGTGTATCACCATCGGGTTTGACATGGCTTACGAAAACAAACGAATCCCAATGCTGTAAAAACGCCACGACTTGCTCTGCCGTAGGCACCTCAGGTGCAGCCGCAAGCTGAGCGAGCGTTTTGCTCATTTCGATTGCCTTTTCTGTCGAACGATCTTCAATGAAAAGCAGTTCCGGCGTATGGCGTAAATCAACCGCGTGACCCAATTCACCACGCAAAAATCCCGCAGCATGAGTTAAGGCATCAAGAGTCAGACGCGCGGCATGACGATCGCCGATCACCGAAACATAGACCTTAGCCGTCTTGAGATCTGCTGCCGTCTCAACTCGGGTCACCGTGGTAAACCCGAGTCGAGGATCGGTCAATTGGGTCGAAATCGCGTTAGCGAGTGCGCGTTGAATAGCCGCATCGATACGGCCAAGGCGTTCTTGTTTCATGCTGCCTACACGTTTGCCAATTCAGGCGCGATCAGTTCGGCCTTATGCGCTTCGAGAATATCGCCAACCTTGAGATCAGCAAATTTCGCAACTTGCACACCGCACTCGTAACCTTCAGCAACATCCTTGACATCGTCCTTGAAACGCCGCAGCGACTCAAGTTCTCCATCAAACACAACCACTGAATCACGGATGACGCGCACCTTCGCATGACGCGTGAGCTTGCCGTCTTTAATGTAGCAACCCGCAATCGTACCGACTTTGCTGACCTTGAAGACTTCTCGTACTTCAGCACGGCCCAAAATGACCTCACGATATTTCGGCGCTAACATTCCGACCAAGGCACGACGCAAATCATTTTCTACGTCATAGATGACTTGATAGAAACGCAGATCGACTTTTTCATTTTCCGCTAGGCGTTTTACCGTTTCATCTGGACGAATATTGAAGCCGATTAACACCGCATTTGAAGCGCTCGCCAAATTCACATCGTTCGGGGTGATGCCGCCGACGCCAGCAAAAATAACGCGAATCTCGACTTCAGAAACAGACAAGCCCTGGACGC
Organism: uncultured bacterium; assembly: GCA_903829325.1. Lineage (GTDB taxonomy): Bacteria > Vulcanimicrobiota > Vulcanimicrobiia > Vulcanimicrobiales > Vulcanimicrobiaceae > CAIKPM01. The sequence continues at coordinate 27,247 of CAIKPM010000041.1, read as the reverse complement.
GAGAACGCAGTGCCTCGACAGAACCTTGACCGTCCGCCTTGATCACCAAGTTGAGCGTCTTGGCCGCGCCATCTGCAGGCATCGCCATGAAGCTTTCGAGCGAAACGCGCGGACCAAGATTCGAAGCGATGAAGGTATCACGCCGCTTCGTTGAGCGCTTAGCCGCAGCCTCACGCGCGATGCGTTCGTCGGAAACCACCATTAACGCGTCGCCCGCCGAAGGAACGTCCGACAAGCCCATAATCTCAACCGGTATCGAGGGTCCGGCTTTTTTAACTTGCTTGCCCTTGTCATCATTAAGCGCACGGATTTTTCCGTACGCGCCTCCGACGACGACCACGTCTCCAACGCGCAGCGTACCGTTCTGGACTAGGACGGTCGCAACCGCACCACGCCCACGATCAAGCGCCGATTCAATCACCACGCCGGTTGCGCGACGATTTTTGTTGGCCTTGAGCTCTCGTAAATCGGCCTCGAGCAAGACGGTTTCCAGTAATTGATCGATACCAATCCCCTGGCGTGCACTGATTGGGACCATTTCGGTTTTGCCGCCCCAATCAACCGGTTGCAAACCTTGTTCGGTCAATTGCTGCTTGACGCGATCGATCGAAGCGCCTTCTTTATCGATCTTATTAATGGCGACCACGATCGGGACATCAGCCGCACGGATATGGCTGATCGCTTCAATCGTTTGCGGCATGACGCCATCGTCGGCAGCCACGACCAGAATCGCGACGTCGGTGACTTTCGCTCCGCGTGCGCGCATTGCTGTAAATGCCTCGTGACCAGGCGTATCGATAAAGGTAATCTTACGATCATCTTTTTCAACCGTATACGCACCAATACGCTGGGTAATACCGCCGGCTTCACCGCCAGCAACATTCGCGCGACGAATCTTGTCTAAGAGCGACGTTTTACCGTGATCGACGTGCCCAAGCACTGTGACCACCGGCGGCCGCGGAGAAAGCATCTCGGGGCGATCTTCTTCTTGCTCGACCATGACTTCATCGCCAGCCTCTTTGACCACCGCATTAAAGCCAAATTTCTTGGCAACAGCAATGGCCGTATCGCTGGGGATATTCTGATTAATCGTGGCCATCGTGCCCATTTTAATCAGCTCTTTAATGACATCCTTAGCCGGAATAATCATCGATGTCGCCAGCTCTTGCACGGTCAGAACGTCCGGAATTTCGATATTTTCCAAAACGGTCGGCAGAACGGCCGGGGCAGCATCAAGCGAACTACGCTTCTTGCGTTGCCGTTCTTTTTCGAGCAACAGCTCTTTTTCGCGATCGCGCTTAGCTGCCGCGCTTTCCCGATCGTGTCCGCGGTTGTTCCCACCGCGTCCTGGGGCACCCGAACTCGGCGTCGGGCCAACATTCATGCTTCCTGCGCCATTCGCCGCATTCGGTGAGGGCTGATGCGAAGCTGGACGAGGAGTGAAAGGCCGAGCGGTACCGGTGGCGCCTCCGGGCGGGGGCGCAAGCGGACGAAATGGACCATTGGAGTTAGGCCGAGCGGGTCGCGCTGGGGCGGGCGGGCGGGCGGGCACACTAGGCGCCCCCGTGCTGGCTTGAGGCGCCGCTAGCGACGGCTGGCCGGGGCGCGGAACCACCCCAGGTCGGCCAGGAACCGTAGTGCCTGGTTTCGGCGGCGGGGTTGCAGGACGCGCAGCAGGCCCTGGCGCGCGCAAAACCGGGCGCAACTGAGGAATTGGGGTATCGAACGTCGTGCGGGGTCGTGGGGGTGGAGGCGGCTTAGGGGCAGCGACCACTGGTTTTACTTCAGGCTGACGCGATAACGGCGGAATCGGCTGAGTTTCGACATCTTCAGCCTCATCCTCGATCAAGTTTGCAACCGCAGGGTCTTGGCGAGCGGGCACCTGACGCCGGGATATGGGCGGAACCGGTCGCAAAACGGGTACCGGCGCTTCATCAAAAATAGCAGGACGAGGAGCAGGCGTGGGTGCAGCCTGAGCCTCTGGCTCAGGAGCAAGCGTCGCGGCTACAGGCTCAGGCTGGGCAATCGGTGGCGCCGCTGGGGGCGCCACTGCCGCGGCAACCGGAGCCGCCGGCACGACAGGAGCAGGAGCTGCTGCAGGCTGCCCTTTGCGAAGAAGCACGCCACGAACCAGATCGGCGATTTTATCATCGACGACACTCAATTGATTCTTGGCTTCAAGCCCCAGTCGGTCAAAAAGACCGATTAACTCTTTTGAGGAAATGCCCAGCTCTTTTGCGAGCTCAAAAATGCGAACTTTCGCGGTTGCCATACTGCCCTTCTCTAAACCCTGATACAGCCAACAAGCTGCATGCTCCACTTTATATCATCGCGCAGATCCCTACGGTTGCTGCACTAGCGCCAAGCCCTGGATACCGCTTATTCTTCATTACTCGTTCAGCGCATGCGAGCGAACAAAGATAAGCGCCGCGCCCAGGGCGACGCGGTTGGGTTGCCAGCACCCAGCTAGCCGGCTCAGCCTGCACAAATCGCTGCAGGGAAGCCTGCTCGCGGCGTTGACGGCAGCCGACACAAGTCCGCTCGGGACTCATCCGACCCGATCCGGATCAAGCATCTCACGGCGAAATTCCTCAAGCTTGCGAATGAGTTCCGGATCGATCGCTCCGACTTCGAGCTCGACTTCTTCCTCTTCCACAGCGACCGCTGGTTCCAGGCCTTCGACCTCGAGCGCCGCAGCGGTGGCCTCGTACCCACGCTCTTCACGATCGTGTAGATACCGTTGCCGCGTTTCATCGGCTTCGGTTTCGCTGGTAATGTCGATCCGCCAACCCGTCAGGCGTGATGCCAAACGCACATTCTGCCCATCGCGCCCAATAGCGAGTGAAAGCTGATAATCCGGCACAATCACTAGCGCCGTACTATCGTCCTCGTAAATCTCGACGGTCACCACTTTTGCGGGGGCAAGCGCGTTGGTAATGAAAGTCGCTGCGTTCGGGGACCAACGGATGACGTCAATCTTTTCACCGCGCAGCTCATCGGAGACACCAGAAATCCGCGTCGATTTTGGTCCTAAGCACGAACCAACCGGGTCGATCTCGGGACGATTCGAATGGACCGCCACCTTTGTCCGGCTACCGGCTTCGCGTGCGATCGCCATAATCTCAACCATGTTATTCGTGATTTCTGGGACTTCACGCTCGAGCAGACGTTGGACCAAACCTTCGGCCGCCCGTGAGAGCACGACTTGGGGGCCACGATTGGTCTTACGCACATCAAGCACGTAGGCCAATACGCGGTCATTAATCCGATAATTTTCCCGCGGAACTTGCTCTGAAATCGGCAGAATTGCTTCGACCTTGCCAATTTCAATGAACATATTGCGATGCTCATAACGCTGCACAACGCCGGTCACTAAATCGTGCAATTTTTCGGTGAAAGTATTGTATACGGTATCGCGCTCAGCTTCACGCAAGCGCTGGACGATCACTTGTTTCGCGGTTTGTGCAGCGATACGGCCAAAATTCTTCGGGGTTACTTCTTCATCGTAGAAATCACCCGGCTCGTACTTTGCACCCGCATCGGCTTTGAGGATTTCGGTTTTGGGATCAGTCAGCTCGTCAACTACCGTGCGGCGATGATAGACGCGATATTCTCCGGTTTCACGATCGATCACGACAATCGCATTCGCTTCCGCCCCATAGTTGCGCTTGTACGCTGAAATCAGCGCGGCTTCGAGAGCCTCCAGCAACATCTCAAACGAAATCGAGCGTTCACCTTGCAATTCGCGTAACGCATTTTGTAACTCGGAAATATTCATCATGCTGTGCGTCTCCTATTGCGCTACGCGGTGTGGATTTCACATTCAAGGTTTGCGCGTTTCCGCAAGACCAGAGCGATTTCGTCACGAGACGAGACTGCTCTCCCCATAAAGGGTGCCCTACAAAACTGAAGCGTGGGACAACCCACGCTTTTATTGATCAACTACCGTTACTCTACCACAACGGCAATCGCCTCTGCAAGCTCACGCACGCCGGGGCTGACGCGAGATCGCCCACACCAGATTAATGAGCAGCATATTCGAGACCAACGAACTCCCGCCATAAGAGATGAACGGCAGCGTAATCCCGGTCAGCGGGAACAAGCCCAACACCCCTCCGACGATCACAATAATTTGCACCCCAAGCGTGGCGGCTAAACCCGTTGCGACGAGTTTTGCGTACAAATCAGGAGCCCGTCGCGCAACGTCGAGCATGCGCAGCACCATCGCCAAAAAGAGCGCGAGCAAGAGCACCGCGCCCACAAAACCAAATTCCTCGCTCCAAGCGGCATAGACATAATCGGTCGCAACTTCAGGAATCACTAAAGGCTGGCCGAGACGATAGCCCGTCCCCAAGACGCCGCCTGCGGCGATCGAAAACAAGGCCTGTAAGGCTTGATATCCCGCCCCGAGTGGATCAGCGAAGGGATGTAGCCACACGTTGATTCGCTCGGCGACATACGCATAGCGATGGACGGCCCAAGCGGCAACTCCGCAAAAAATGCCCAGACCGCCAAGGATGAGATCAAGTCGCCGGGTTGCGACGTAGAGCATCGCAGCAAAGGTCGCCAACAAGAGGACCGACATCCCTAAATCTCGTTGAAAAATCAAAATCGACATTGACGCACCCCACCCCAAAAAAAGGGGGCCGAGGTGACGTGCATTCGCGCGAAACGACCACCAACGTGAACTGGCGATCACATCGGCGGTTTCCGCCAGATACGCTGCCATGAAAAGCACAATGAACAGCTTGATAAATTCAATCGGCTCAAACTGTATCACCCCAAAGCGCAGCCATAAACGCGCACCGTGGATCTCGACGCCAAACAGCGCCAACGCTAAAAAAGCGAATACGGACGCCACCACCCAAAGGTATTTATACGCCGCGAGCGCGCGAAAACGCCCGAACCAACCGTTGCTCAGCATCACCAAGCCGAGCGAAAACGCTAGCCAGACTTCCTGCCGGCGCGCCAAATCAGGTGAAATTCGCGCACTCACACACAGCCCAATCGCTGCTGCCACCACCGCTAGCGCCGGCAAGACATCATCCCGTTCACCCGCCGGGACAGGGGTCAAGACCCAGCCTAGCGCCAGCAATGCCAGCGCGAACGGAGCCAGCGGCGGCCCGAGCGACCCGTTGGGCGCCATGCTCAGAAAGCAAGCCGCAACCGCGAGAGCCACCACCATCGGATACGCATGCCGACGCTGCTCGAGGAGATGTTTATAGAGTGAGATGCGCCCCTCGCAATACATAGAGCAAGGCGCAAGCAGCGACGATCGCTAGACACACCAACAAGACGCGCCGCCGACTGCGTGGTTGGGGCGCCGCACACACACCTTCGCGCAAAGGGGTCAAGGGGTCAAAAACAACAATCGCCGCTGCACCATCGGTCGAATCGCGCAGTTGGGAAGAAAGCAATAAGGTGCCGAGGGCGTCTGCCGCAAGGTCCTGGCCAAGCAACGCGTTCGCGATGTCCTCGTTGGCGACCAAGCGATGGACCCCACTCGTGCACAACAAGAAGCGATCCGACGGCAACAGTTCGACGTGGGTGATACTCACTTCCAGTTTCGCCTGGGTTCCGAGCGTGCGCCATAGCAAACTGCGTGGCGGCGGCCCGGCAACGACCGCCGTGGCAGTCGCAGTGATCGGCTCAAAGCCTACCGCATCGTCTTGCGTCAAAAGCTTCAATTGACCACGCCGGTACAAATACACCCGCGCATCGCCTAAATGCGTCACAAACGCATCGCGCCCGCTGATGAGCAAGCTAGCGATCGAAATGCCCCCCGCGACATAATCTTCGTTGCTGCCACTGCGCGCAAACAGGCAGCTATTCGCGTACGCCAATGCCGCAACCACCGTCTGGCCTAAGAACGACAAGCTGACCCGCTGGCTATTGAGAGCGCCCGAGCGCGCCTTGCGCCGCAGAAAATCACGCATCAAATCCAATGCTTGGGGTGCTGCCGCGACGCCACGGCTGACTTTTCCGAACGCATCGGCCACGCCGAAGAAACTGACGGCAGCAGAAAGCTGGTCAGCGAGGTAAGACTCCTCACCGTGTTCGCGGTTTTCTCCCTGTTCAGCTCCGACTGCTACGTCCAAGGCACTTCTCCGGAAAAGACGATCCTCGCCCGGCCAACACGAATGTCATCACCGGCGGCAAGAGTTGTACGCCCACTGATGAGCCGCGCGTTGACCCGCGTCCCATTACGACTACCCAAATCTTCGACAAAAGCTGTGCCCTCCTCCACATCGATCAACGCATGCAGCCGACTTGCATGCAAATCATTGAGGCGAACTTGAGCATCATCACTGCGGCCCAGAGTGATTGGTAGGACCAAGCGCAGCGTTCTGCGTTGGTCGCCTTCCTCGATCAGCAATTCGACTCGATGCACGCGTTGGGGGAACACCGCGCCAAACGACCGACGAGCAGCTAAGGCATATCCCACAACAAGCCCCAACAACCCCAGGGTTTCTAAGGAAGCGACCCGTAGGCCGAAAGCATCAAACGTCATTCGAGCACCAACTCGCACGCACCAAAACGGATGCGCTCACCGATTTTTAACACAGCGGTTTGCACTCGCTTCTTGGCAATAAAAATCCCATTGGTCGAACCCACATCGCGCACGTGGAGACTGCCATCCTGCCAGACGATCTCAGCGTGGTGCCGCGATACGCTCGGATCGAGCAGTACGAGAGCCGAATCGGCCGCCCGCCCGACCCGGAGCACCTGTCCCTCAGGCACGACCAGCGCAACCTCGCGCTGCGACCCACACAACACCCGCAACCGCACGATCACAGCACCCGGCAACGCCGCAATCTCGACCGTGCCGCGAACGACGCGAGGATGCGCCACGACGTCGACGACCGGCTCGCTGGCTAAGGCCACATGCAAACGCTCCGCCATTTGCGCGAGCATTTCTTGCCAGGCAGCCTGCAAATCGGGTAACTCGTCGGCCAATTGTTCTCGATCGTTCGGGTGCAAATAGACCGTGTAGAGCGTGGGCGGTGGCGACGTTGCCTCAAGCGCGGAAATCAAACGCCGGGCAACGTGCACCGGCTCTAAACTACTCGGGAAAATACGAGCAAAACTCCGCTCGACAAAAAGCGCGCACCCTCGTTCGAGCGCCGCGAAGAGGTTCATGGGCTCGTAAGCGTCAGCCGAGCGATGAAAAAGCCATCACGTCCCTCGATACCCGGGGGAATCAACAGACCGCCACTGGGGTGAGCCAAGCGAGCATAGCGCTCGGGCAAGGCGTCGTAGACCAAAGCGGGATTGCGCTGCTGCACAGCCGTGATGACCTCTTCTCCCTCGCGCGGATCGGTCGAGCAAACGCTGTAGACCAAGCGCCCCCCCGGTTTGACAAACGCGAGCGCCGCCTGCAGCAACTTTTGCTGTAGCTCAGCGAGGCGCGCCGGATCGCCCGGCTGCTTGCGCCAACGTGCTTCTGGCTGGCGCCCGACTATCCCCAAGCCCGAACACGGCGCATCCACCAAAACCGCCTCAACTTGATCGCCGCTGTAGACGAGGGCATCGGCCACGACTAGGGCGACTCCGGTCGTATCTGCTAAGCGCAGGCGTTCGGCGAGTTGAGCGGCCTTGCGCGGGTCTAATTCGATCGTCGTGAGCTGCGGCGCGGCACCCTGACGCATGGCAAGCTGTAAGGTCTTGTTGCCACGACCGGCACAAAATTCCAGCACCTTCTCGCCCGGCTGCGGGGCAAGAATATCGACAACCATCGCCGCGCTCTCGCTTTGGCCGAAAAAGCGTTGATCGCTGGGCATGGGTATTTGAGCAGCATCGCTCACCAGCAGACTTTCGCCCACGTACGCCGAGGGGTAGGCTTGGCCGCCGGCTTGTTCAACGATCGCGGTGAGTTCAGCTGCGGTGATCCGCCGAGTGTCATACGTCAGGGCGACCTGTTGGCGTTGCTGCAAGCCTTGCAGGAGCGCATCCAGATCGTGCTCTGCAAACCGGGTAGCGTAATGCCTGACAATCCAGGTCGGCAGCGAATATCGCGTCGCGGCATATTCGAGCGGATCGCTCCAGTCGGCCGCTTGCGGCTCAGGCGGATTTTCCCGGTCGAAGCGACGCAGCACGGCATTGACCAAACCGGCCGTTCCACGATGGCCATGACGCAATGCGAGATTGACGGTTTCGTGAACCGCCGCATGGACCTCAACACCATCCATCATCCGCAGCTGATACACGCCTAGCCGGAGAATTTCCAGGATCGATGGCGGCAACGACTTGAGACGCTCCCCCACGTAGGGCTTGAGATACCAGTCGAGCAAGCGTCGCGCACGCAACGACCCGTAAGCTAACTCAGCGGCAAACGCGCGATCGCGTGTGCTTAACTGCGCCCGACTGCAGCGATAATCAAACGCCGCGTGGGCAGAACGTTGGGCTTCTCCCACCACATCTCTCACGGTGAGAAAGGCAACGTCGCGTGCGGTCATGCTGTGTGCTCCATCATCTGTGCGCGTGCAAACACGGCACCATCTTGTATATTGCGATTGGGGGGAATCAGGCGCTCCAAGGCTACGGCGCCATCTCCGCAGCGGATGATCGCGGCTCGCCCATGCACGCCCAACAAGCTCCCTGGCGAGCCGCTCAGCTCACCCTCCCACGTCGATGGGAGCTGCGTAACTCGCAACACCTTCATCCGCTGGCCGAAGAGATCCGCTCGGGCGCTTGGTTGCTCGGCGTAGGCGCGTACAAAATTGATGATGCGCACGGCCGGCCAGGCCCAATCGAGCAGGAGGTCGCTCGCATGCAACGGGCGGGTAAACGTCGCCAGAATCTCAGCTTCCGGGGCCAAGCCCGCTTGGCTTTGCCGCACCTGGCATCCCGCAGCGGCCTCAGCCAGCGCGTGCAAGACCACATCAGCGCCGACTTGCGCCAGGCGATCGTGCAGCGTCGTGCCGGTTTCATCGGGAGCGATCGCAAACGAGCGCCGCGCCACCACGTCGCCGGTGTCTAGGCCTTCGTCCATGAGCATCACGCACACATCGGTCGTAGAGCGCCCATCGCGCAGGGGACCCGCAAGGGGCATCGCACCGCGATAGAGCGGCAGCGCGCTAGGATGGAGGTTGAATGCGCCGTAGGGCGCGAGGCTCAGCAGGGCGGCCGGCAACAAGCGCCCGTACGACACGACCACAAGAGCATCGGGCTGCAGGGCCGCGATCTCGTCGACGAAGCTTCCCCGGAGATTCGTCGGTGTATGGACGGGTAAGCCGAAAGCGCTAGCCGTTTGTTTGACGGGAGTGGCCGTGAGCTGTTTGCCGCGGCCGGCGGGGCGATCGGGTTGGCTGATGACCGCGAGCACCTGATGCTCGGCATGCAGAGTCTGCAAGGTCGGGAGCGCAAACGCGCTGGTCCCGAAAAAAACGATTTTCAGTGGCTGAGTGCTCCAACGTTACCCAGCTCGGCCGCCTGGAGGCTTCCTCCACCAGATTGCGCGGCTTCAGCCACGGCTTGCTCTTCGGCGGTTTCGGCGGGGCGGATATTTTTGGCGGTGTCGACGTAGAGGATACCGTTGAGATGGTCCATCTCGTGCTGGAGGCAACGTGCAAAGAGGCCGTCACCGCTGACGGTAAACTTTTTCCCGAAGCGATCGAAGCCGGTGCAGGTGACTTGTTCGTAGCGGGTCACTTCGCCAACGTAGCCGGGCACCGATAAGCAGCCTTCAGTGGCTTCGACGCTACCGGCGGTATCGGTAAAGACGGGGTTAATCATCACGAGTGGGCCGTGATCGGGTTCATCGTCAGCGAGGTCAATCACAAAAATCCGCTGACTCACATGAATTTGCGGCGCGGCTAGGCCGATCCCCGGGGCGTCATACATCGTTGCGAACATGTCGTCGATCAGCTGTTGAAACAGCGGATCTGCAAGCTGTTTGAGCTGCACTTTTTTTGCGACCTTGCGCAGTGTTGGGTGATTATCGGTCAAAATTTTCCGCACGTAGCCCATGATACGCCTATCATAACCCATCCCCCCAACCTCGTCGAGGGTGGGCGGATGGCACAAGGAACGATGCTATCCGCGTATCAGATGAAAGGTCCCAAGCCACCGTAGCCTCCGGAGGCGTACATGGCGGTTGCCAAGGGATCGCCGGCTGCACCCAACCCTAACCCGGGAACTCCATAGCCCAGGCCCGCTCCGCCATAATTCAGGGCGGAGTTATAGGGGGCAAGCGGTGGGGCAGTTGAGGTGTAGGTATCATTAGAGTGCTTGAGGATCTCGTACCCGACGCCGCCAGCAGCAACCCCAGTCGCAAGCCCCCCGACAGCGAGGGCGGTACCGAGCCCGCTTGTCCCGCCGGTAGCCTGAGAAACTGAAATCGGAGCTTGGGGTGCGGGAATTCCTCGCATAACGGGAACAGGCTGACCCGACGCACCAGCAGCATCTGCCTCGAGCGAAGGAATGCCAGATTCTGCCCCCGCTGACGAACTAGACTGGTGAGCTTGCGGTCCTCCAGAGTACAAGGGGTTTTCTGAGCGGCTGGACGATGTCCAGCACGGATGGGCCGAGTCGGGCTCGCCGGACAGAAGCGGTTGGGCTTCCGGTGAAGTCTCTGAAACAGCTCTCCCAAACGGCAAACGGTTTCTCACACTGGCAATCAACCCTGGTACCATATAACACCTAAACAAACCTAAAATTGCTCTATAAAATAAAAAACGCGCAACGACAACAAAAACCTATACTCCAGCCAAATTCCCCAAAGCCGCTGGCCGCCCCCTGAGTCAATAGCCCCAACCACAAGCAGGGGGAAGAACCCATGGGAATAGCATTGACCGGGTTCGGGCAATTGTGTTAAGATTTCGCTGATGTCAGGTAACATTCTCATTCTTGTAGGCCTTATTACGCGTCACCCCGACTTTCGGTGAACGTTGGCTTGCTGTTCTGAGATCGAGATGAACACACAGCCCCTCGCCGAAGGCGGGGGGCTGATTTTTTCCGAGACGATACAAAAACGATAGGAGAGGTTCTGTGATTGCCCAGCGCTTGGCCAATAATGGCGCCCGACGAGTTCTGGATACCCTCGTGGCCGAAGGCGTCGATGTCGCGTTTGGCTATCCCGGGGGGGCAATTATGCCCTTGTACGACGCGCTCTATGGGCACGATCTGCGTCATATTCTCGTCCGCCACGAACAAGCCGCCGTATTCGCAGCTGGAGCCTATGCGCGCTCAACCGGACGCGTCGGCGTCTGCATGGCAACCTCAGGACCAGGCGCCACCAACCTCGTCACCGGACTCCTCGACGCGATGATGGACAGCGTGCCCGTGGTCGCGATCACCGGACAAGTCAAAACCCATCTCATGGGCACCGATGGCTTCCAAGAAGCCGATGTCGCCGCCGTGACCCAGGCAATCACAAAATACAATCTCGTCGTCCGCGATGTCAGCGAAATCGAACCCACCATCCACAAAGCCTTCACCCTCGCCCGCGGACCCCGCCCAGGACCTGTGCTGGTAGATATCCCCCGCGACATCCTCGAAGCCAAAATTAGCGGCACCCCTGCGCCGCAAGACGGCCCAACGATCGCCAACGCCGTGCGCGAAAGCTTCCGCCAGCGTTTCCCGGCCCAAGCCGAGGAAATCGCTCGCGCAGTCGAGATGATTCGTGCCGCAAAAAAACCGCTCGCGATTGTCGGGGGTGGCTGTCGCGCGGCAGATGCATTTGCCGAATACCGCGCATTTTGCGCCCTCCTGGGCTTACCACACGCCGCGACCATTAACGGCTTGGGCGCACCAACCCCAGGCGATCCTCACTTTTTAGGGATGCTCGGGATGCACGGCTGGAAAGCCGCGAACCGCGCTGTGATGGAAGCCGACTGCATTCTCGCACTCGGCATGCGCTTCGACGACCGCGTGACTGGGCGGGTTGATCGGTTTGCAAAACAAGCCCAAATCATCCACGTCGATATTGATCGCAGCGAGTTTCACAAGATTATCCCAGCGCAAGCGACGATCCACGCCGACCTCCGCTCGGCGCTCGACGCGCTCACCGCTGCGCTCGCACCAAACCCACCGCGCTTCGACGCCTGGGCAAAATCTGCAGCAAGCCACGGCGGCCCACTGCCGCGTGATCGTGCGAAGCCGGGGATGATGTCGGCCACCGACGTGCTCGATCACTTTTTCGCGACCGCTCCACCCGCAACATACGTTGCGACCGACGTCGGGCAGCACCAGATGTGGGCCGCCCAACGCTCGCGCCCGCTCGATCCCCATCATTTCATCACTTCCGCAGGTTTGGGCACCATGGGCTTCGGTCTGCCGGCTGCTATCGGCACGCAGATAGCCAATCCAGAAGCCACGGTCGTCGCCATCTGCGGTGATGGCGGCTTCCAAATGACGCTGCACGAGCTCGCCACCCTGCGCCGCTACAGTTTGCCGGTCAAAATCTTGATTATCGACAACCGCAATCTGGGGATGGTGCGCCAATGGCAACAGCTCTTCTTCGATGCCCGCTACTCGGCCACGAATTTATCGGATAATCCCGACTTCTGCGCACTGGCCCACGCTTATGGCGTGCATGCCGAATCGATCGATCGTTTGAACGACCTCCAACCAGCACTCGAGCGTTTTTTCGCAACTAACGAAGCGACGCTACTGCACTGCGCGTGCTACCCGGAAGAAAACGTCTGGCCGATGATTCCTGCGGGTGCCGCGATTGACGAGGGAATCGAAAGCCTGGCCGGGGAGAGCCTCGAGGTATGAACCGCACCTTCCAGACACGCGACGGCCGCTTGGTCGCCCGCCTGATTCTGCTCGCACACCGCTTCGGCTGTGACTATACCGAGCTTGCCGTCACCCGTAACGCGGCCGTGTTCTCCGTGTCGATCGACTTCGTCGGCAACGCGGAAGCACTGCGCCGTCTCGATGCCCAAATCAGCAAACTACTCGACTACGAGAAGGAGATCGCCTAACCCATGAAAGCCCTGTACGATTCCGACGCCGACCTCAACAAACTCACCGGCAAAACCGTCGCCATCATCGGCTACGGCAGCCAAGGCCGCGCCCACGCACGCAATCTCCACGATTCCGGCATCGATGTCGTCGTTGGTTTGCGCCCCGGTTCCAGCTCGTGGAGCACGGTGATCGCCGATGGTCTAGCGGTCGCCAGCATCGATGAAGCGGCGGAAAAAGCTCAGGTGGTGATGATCCTCGCCCCAGACGAAGAACAACCCGCGCTGTTCGCAGAGTCCATCGCTCCCCACCTCAAAGAAGGCGACTACTTGGCCTTTGCGCACGGCTTTGCGATTCACTTCGGTACAATCACCGCGCCTAAAGGCGTCAATGTCTTCATGGTCGCCCCCAAGGGGCCAGGTTGGCTCGTGCGGCGCGAATACGAAGAAGGCCGCGGAGTGCCTTCGCTGATCGCGATCTACCAGGACCCCAGCGGCGACACGCGCGACATCGCTTTGGCCTACGCCAGCGCGAACGGCGGCGGCCGGGCCGGGATCCTCGAAACCAATTTCAAGGAAGAAGCCGAAACCGATCTCTTCGGTGAGCAAGCGGTGCTCTGCGGTGGTGCTTCGGCGCTGGTCCAAGCTGGTTTCGAAACCTTGGTTGAGGCTGGCTATGCCCCCGAAATGGCCTACTTCGAATGCTTACACGAGTTGAAATTAATCGTCGACCTCATGTACGAAAAAGGCATCGAAGGCATGCGCGGCGCGATTAGCAACACCGCGAAATACGGCGACTACACGCGAGGTTCGCGAGTCATCACCGCCGAGACCAAAGCCACGATGCGTCAAATCCTCAAGGAAATCCAGAGCGGACAATTCGCTCAGGAATGGGTCGCCGAGCACGCTGCCGGTAAACCGCGCTTCCAAGCTTTCCGCAAGCAGCACGCGGCGCATCCGATCGAGGCAGTGGGCGAAAAACTCCGCTCACTGATGCCTTGGATGCGCAAACCCGCCACGGCCAAGAGCGCCTAGGAGACACAAGGAAATATCATGGGGAAATCGCTCTTCGAAAAAGTGTGGGATCGGCATATCGTCGAGCAATTGCCCGGTGATAATGCCCTCGTTTTCATTGATCGCGTCGTCGCTCACGAAATCACCACGCCCCAAGGCGCGTTGGAAATCGAGCACGACTTTGGCGATGCGTTGTACGATCCACAACGCATCGTCGCCATCAACGACCATGTGTCACCAGCCAAAGACGCGGATACGGCGATCCAAGCGCAGGTCTTGCGCGTCTGGGCCAAACGCCATGGAATTCGGCTCTACGATATCGGCGACAACGGCATTTGCCACGTCGTCGTGCCAGAACGTGGCTATGTCGAACCGGGTATGACCCTGTGCTGTGGCGACAGCCACACCTGCACATTGGGAGCTTTTGGCGCGTTTGCGCTGGGCATCGGCAGCTCCGCCCAAGGTGGGGCGATGCTCGCCAGTTGCTTAGTGTTGTCACGCCCGAAAGTCATGCGCGTGCACGTCACCGGCAAACTCGGCAATGGCGCTACCGCAAAGGATTTAGCCTTGACCGTCATTGCGAGCATCGGCTTCAAAGGCGGCACCGGCTATGTCCTCGAGTACACCGGCAGCGCGATCAGCGCGCTCTCGATGGAAGAGCGCATGACCCTCTGCAATATGGCGATCGAAAGCGGTGCCACTACCGGCATCATCGCGCCCGATGAAACCACGGTTGCTTATCTGCGCGGGCGTGAACAGCAACCTAGTGGCGCTGAGTTCGATGCACGGGCAGAGGCGTGGCTTGCGCTGCGTGCCGACGAAGACGCCACCTACGACACCAGCGTGGCGATCAACGGCTCAGCGATTCGCCCGGTCGTATCTTGGGGCACCAACCCTGGTGAGAGCGCCCCGATCACCGGCACGATTCCCAGCGACGCCGATCCGACATCGCTTACCTACATGGGACTTGAAGCTGGACAAGCTCTGCGCTCCATAGCCGTCGATCAGGCGTTTATCGGTTCTTGCACCAATGCGCGCCTTTCAGATCTGCGCGCCGCCGCCGAGGTTTTTCGCGGGCGTAAAGTAGCGATTCCAACGATCGTGACCCCTGGCTCTCAGGCCGTGCGGCGCGCCGCCGAACGCGAAGGCTTGCACGACGTTTTCCAGGATGCCGGCGCGCTGTGGACCCACTCTTCGTGTGGACCTTGCCTAGGGATGTCGATGGGCGTCATCGCTCCGGGGACTCGCTGTGTGTCGTCTTCGAATCGCAATTTTCCCGGTCGCATGGGAGCCGATGGCCGCGTTCATCTCGCCTCTCCTGCCATCGTCGCGGCTAGCGCCATCCTTGGTCGGCTTGGCAGTCCCGACGAACTCGAACCGCTGCCCCTTGCCCAAAGCAGAGGAATAGCCGCATGATCATCTCTGGTAGCATTCTGGCGCTCGATCGCGCCAATATCGATACCGATCAAATTATCCCTGCCCGCTATCTCACCGGCATTACCAAATCGGGTCTGGGACAATATCTCTTCACCGGTCTCCCCGATGGCCCCGGACTGCTTGCGACCAAGCCTGGTGCGCGCATCTTGGTCACTCGCGAGAATTTCGGGTGCGGCAGCTCGCGAGAACACGCCGCCTGGGCTTTGGTCGATCATGGCTTTCAAGCGGTGATTGCGCCAAGCTTTGCCCGCATTTTCCACGAAAACGCCTACAACAACGCGCTCACTCCGATCGTGCTCAGCGACGAGCTGATCGAGCTCGCGCTGCGAGCAAAATCAGCAACGATCGATGTTGAACAAGAAACGCTCAGCCTCGATGGCGGCGCTCCGCTCAGCTTTAGCCTTGATCCCTTACGAAAACAGTTCATCCTCGGGGGCGGATTCATGCGTTATCTCGCGAGCAAAATCCCCACAATTCGGGCTTGGGAAATAGCGTCTAGCCAATAAAAACGCTTGCCAATCCTTCAGGCAAGCGTAATTTTGTGCAGTTTTCACATTTCCAGACGACAATTCCGTGACATTAGATCGATGCATCTTTTTAGAAGGCAGGTCGTCTGTTTATGCCCGTTTCTCAGTGTCCAGAGACCCACGTCGAACAAGCCCTCGACCAGTCACAAGCGGCCTCTTCACAGTCCAAAGCGATTCGTGAGCGCCCCCCCCGGGCTGTCAGCCAACGACTTACCACCCGCGCCCTCGACCGCTTCTTACGTGGTCACCGGGAACTGCTAAGCCACGCCGTGGGCGAATTACTGTAACGCTCTCAGCTTAGTCGAGAAAGCGCCCAGAAAAGCGCAAGTTGTGTTTTCGCATCAGGCAATTCACCCCGACTCAGGGCTTCTTGCATCTCCCCGAGCGAAAAAATCTGCATCAGGAGTTCTTCTCCTTCATCGGGCGCGCTCGGACCAGCGACAAGCTTGGTCGCGTGGAAAAAATGCAACAACTCCGCCGAGAACCCAGGAGCCGAATAACCCGCAAAAAGCGGCACCATTTGGCCGGCGGTGTAGCCGGTTTCTTCGCGCAATTCACGGGCTGCTGCAGTCAATGCCGCTTCGCCCGGGTCGAGCGTGCCAGCGGGAACTTCCCACATCCGCTGCCCAGCCGCATGTCGCCATTGGCGTACCAGGACCATATGTTCGGGGTCTGGTTGCGCAATAATCACCGCAGCTCCGGGGTGCTCGACAACTTCACGCGTCCGCTGGACTCCGCCGACCACGACCTGGTCCAAACGAAGATTGATCACACGCCCTTCATAGACGCGGCTAGTCGTCAGGGTCTCTTCACGGGCAACATCTGCTTGGGAGTTCTGCATGTCCCGCGGTTTGACAGCACAACCAGGAAATACTACGTTGAAAGCGGAGCATTGCGCCATGAAAAGCTCCTTTCGCTTCATCCTAGGCGCGGCAGTCGCCGTTGCCCTCAACTTGGCCGCTTTGCCAGCCGTCGCCGATACCTCGGTTGGGGTGGGATACTTTGCTCCTAGCCCGGATACAAAAGCTTTAGGCTTCATCGCAAGCGAAGGCCTCAGCCTACCACTCGTTCCGATTACTCCCCAAGTAACCGTCGCGATCCCATCGAGCGGCGGCCGCTATGTCGCTACTGCCGAAGCCAAGTTCGCTCACGCGGGTGGCTACATCGGTGCCGGAGCCGGCGTTGGCCTACTGAAGAAAAACGGCACCAGCGGCGAGATCAACACCGTGTTTGTCGGCAAACGAGTCGCTCCGTTCACGAGCATCGAAGCGCGCTACTACGGGCTAGGCACAAAAACGGCTGGAAGCAGCGGCTTTATCGGCTTACGCTTCTCTATTTAAAGCCCCATAATCTCCCCGAGGCGCTATTCGTATCTGCCGGGAGCGTATAAAAGCGCTCCCGGGCGCCGTGGACAACGTCACCGACAAAATGCCCGACGCCTGCTTCACTAAAACGCATCAATTCCATAAAGCACGTACCATCGGTCAGGTTTGCTCCGGGCTCACTGCACTGGAAGTAGGGCAACTGCGAGCGCTGGTTCGCAAGACGCACGACAGCCCGGTGGTAGCTCTGCTCGTAGCCACCGAAAAACGGCATCCAGGCGGAAGGCGTAAGGTAAAGCAGCACGGCTAAAATCACGAGCTTGGCCATGATTTTTGATCGTGGTTTCCGTCGTCGATCTACCCTCCGCCACTCGGGCGCCATGACAGCTCAGCGCTCGCCGTCGCCATCGAGCGATTCTGCCGTGCGTTGCAGCACTTTTGCTAACAGCCCAATGGCACCAGCTCGATTCGTGTTGAGCAGCATATATTGCATCCGTTCATCCGGGTGAATCACCACGAAAACACCGCGACTCCCATCTTGGATGGAATCGAGCAGGCGATCCAAAAACGCCAGATCTTCATCGCTGAGGTAGCAACGCTTCCGTTCGTCGCGCAACAGCGCTCGTAACGCCGCATCAAGATCATTTGGGACATCCATGACTGTGTGCTCCTTCGTCGCGGCCTCAGCGGTATATACAGGTTTTCGGCATAGCGACTTCTGCGAACTAGAGCTGGGCGTTAAGAGCTCTGGTGCATTGTGTAAGAACCGGTTGACATTTGCCCTACGAGCCTGTTACGATTCCGGAGCCGAAGTGGGACTGGAGATGATCCTCGTCCTCACCGAGCGCCTTCCGGCTGCTCGGTCTCCGTTTGAAGCCATCGGCTGGCTTGTTTGAGACGGTAGTAGCTTCGCGCAACGACCGTTTTTTTGTATCCCTGATTCGCCGAGGAGGCAACCCATAGCACGACCGCTCAGAATCAATGACCAGATCCGCATCCGGCAAGTGCGCGTTATCGATGATGACGGCACACAGCTCGGCGTGATGCCGACTGAACAGGCGCTCAACCTGGCCCGATCACGCGGTTTGGACCTGATTGAAGTCTCGCCTACGGCCATGCCTCCGGTCTGCAGAGTCAGCGATTACGGACGTCTCAAATACGAACAAGCCAAAAAAGATAAAGACGCTCGGAAAAAGCAAAAGAACTGGGAGCTTCGTGAAGTCAAGCTCCGTCCGAAAATCGAAACCCACGACTATGAGGTCAAGGCTCGGATGACCGAGCGCCTATTGATGGATGGCGGAAAAGTCAAAGTCACCATCATGTTCCGGGGCCGCGAAATTACCTACACGATGTTCGGACGTCGCCTCCTCGACCGTATGGTTGCGGACCTCGCTCCGATCGCAGTCGTTGAACGCGAACCTCGTTTAGAAGGCAAGAACATGTTCATGATTCTTGCACCACGACCCGTGCCGACCGGCCCGCCCAAGTTTACCCACATCAAAGTCACCGAAGCCGATATTCAAGCCAATGAGATCGAGCATGCGGACGACGACGACGATGAAGAAACACTTCCCACCGAGACAGCCCCGAACGAAGGAGTCGCTCGTGCCTAAAATCCGCACTCACCGTGGTACCGCAAAACGAGTCAAAGTCACCGGTACAGGCAAGGTTATGCACCGCCACCAGTTTAGCGGTTGTGGCCATATTCTTAGTAAGAAATCCCAGAAACGTAAGCGCAATTTCCGCAAAGCACAGCCGACCTTCGCAGGCGATCTGAAGCGCTTTGCCCCGCAAATCCCTTACCTCTTTTAGCCTCGAATCGGCTCTGGCCGTCCTTTTAGGAGAGAACACACATGGCTCGCATTAAGCGCGGTCTGAATAAAATGAAACATCGCCGCAAGGTGATGAAGCTCGTCAAGGGCTTTCGCGCGGCTCGCCGGCGCAACTACCGCGTTGCGAACGAAGCCCTACTGCACTCGCTGTCCTACGCTTTCCGTGATCGCCGCGCACGCAAACGCGATTTCCGCTCACTGTGGATCAGTCGCATCAATGCCGCTGCGCGTCGCGAAGGCTTATCGTACTCGCGTTTTATCGCAGGCCTCAAGCGTGCTGGCATCAACCTCAACCGCAAGGCGCTTGCAGAACTCGCGGTAAGCGATCAAGCAGCATTTAATCAAATCCTGACTACCGCCAAAGCGCATCAATAAAAACTAGGCGACGTCCTGGGGCTGGGTATACAGACGCATGCATTCCAGCACCAGGACGAACTCGACCGCAGTAATAGTGGCACCGATCGACCATGACGCTCGCGTCAAGACTGCGACGATCGCAAAAAGTACCGCAATAAAACCAGTAATATCGCGCGAAGCCACAAGACGGGCCAATTCGCCTGCTTGGCCCAGGCTGCGCACTAACACCAGCCCTTGGGCGACCGACAGCGCGAAGAGCACCAGGCTCGCGATTCCCGCCAGCTGAGGTTGTGCAAGCTCGGCTAAGAGCGCGCGTCCACCGACAATCACACTTAGTCCAATAACGACCGTCGCAATAAATTCTATCCGCATCCTCGCTGCTTTCGCGATGGACTGCATCCACTCCGGGCGAAGCTCCCCGCTTATGCCCATCACCCTCGGCGCCCATCACCCGCGCTTGCGCGCCGCCCGTGCATTACTGAGTAAAAAGGGTCGTAGTACCCAACAGCGTTTTTTGCTCGAGGGCCCGACTCTACTCGCTGAAGCATTGTCAGCGCAATTTCCGCTTGAAGCCGTTTTTGCGACCGAAGCCGCTTGGGGACGCTATCCGATCTTGGCAGAATTGCCAACCGAACACGTGGCACTCGTCAGCGAAACCAGCTTAGCAAGCCTGTCCGCGCTTGAGCAGCCAAGCGGGATTGTCGCGATTGCAATCCAGCGCGAGGCTCAACTCGCGAGCGTATTCTCCCACCCCCACGTGTTGCTACTTGCCGGGCTCAATGACCCTGGCAACGTCGGCACTCTGTTGCGCTCTGCTTGCGCGTTCGGTATAGGTGGCGTCCTCTTACTCCAGGGCGGTGTGGAACTCTACCATCCGAAAATCGTGCGCGCAGCGATGGGCGCACTCTTCCGCCTAGATGCAAGAACTATCACCCCCGCAGAGTTTGCAACCGCTAGCGACGGGCGCCCCTTGATCGCAGCGAGCATGGATGGTGTCTCGCTCGATCAATTTTCCTTCCCGCCACGCAGTGTGATCATGATCGGGCATGAACGACAAGGGATTGCACACACTCCGCTTCAGCCTCAGATGTGCGTCGGCATCCCTCAACAGAGCGAAATGGAGAGCTTGAATGCTGGCGTCGCAGGCAGCATTCTTTTGTACGTGTTAGCGAGAGAAAATCGTCTGTCAAGTCTTGGCTAGCTGCAGGAACGCGTGCTATACTCGGCGAGGCTTGAGCGATTTTAGCGCTTCAGAAACAACTATCCGGAGGAGCAGATACACACAAGATGCAGACCTCAGACGTTTTTTGGAAGATGTTCAAGAGCACCGGTTCGATTTCGGCGTATATTCTTTACCGACGCCTCCACCCGGTTCCAACGGTAGTGTGACCACTATCTCTGCATCAAGCGATACACAGCCCCTCTCTCTCGAACAACAACTCACTCAGCTCGAAACCCGCTTTGCTAGCGACCTTGCCGCCAGCCCGTCCACTGAGGCCCTTGAGGCTCTCCGGGTTGCCTATCTGGGTCGTAGCGGTGAGTTAACGCTTGTGCGCCGTGCGATTGGCAGCTTGGCCCCAGCCGAAAAGCCAGCCGCCGGCAAGCGGATTAATGATTGCGCCACGAAGCTCGAAGAGCTTCTGACTCAACGGCTTGCCGCTTTTGAGCAAGCCGCTCTTATGGCCGAACTCGAGCAGCGTATCGATGTGACCTTCCCAGGGGCATCGCCAGCACTGGGTTCACTCCACCCGCTACGCCGCACCACCGATGCAATTACCGGCTACTTTGAGCGTTCAGGGTTCGCCGTGTTGACCGGCCCCGAAATCGAAACCGAATACTACAATTTCGATGCCCTCAACATTCCACCCGATCACCCCGCACGCGAGGGGTTCGATTCGTTTTACCTCGATGGCGGGCTAGTGTTGCGCACCCATACGTCGCCGATGCAAATTCGCGCAATTGAAGCTCACGGCACACCCATCGCACTTGTCGTACCCGGGCGGGTTTACCGACGTGATTCTCTCGATGCCCGGCACTCGTTCATGTTTCACCAAGTCGAAGGGCTGCTCGTCGCACCCGGCGTGCATCTAGGCCACCTCAAAGCAGCCCTCACCGGCATGTGCCGCGCCCTCTTCGGGCCCGAGCAGCGGGTCCGCTTTCGTCCCTCGTTCTTTCCCTTCACCGAACCCAGCGCAGAAGTTGACACTACTTGCCCCGGCTGCGGTGGCGACGGTTGCTCGACCTGCAGCGGCACCGGCTGGATCGAAATCGGTGGGGCTGGGATGGTCCATCCAAACGTGCTGCGCGAAGTTGGCTGCTCACCAGAGAAGTATTCGGGTTGGGCATTCGGAGTCGGCGTCGAGCGGATCGCGATGGTCCGTCATGGGATTGACGATATCCGTAGTTTTTACGAGAACGAGCGCGATTTTCTGGAGCAACTTGCATGAAGACCCCGCTCAGCTGGCTGCGCGCCTACACCGACCTACCTGAGACCCCGCAAGAAATCGCCGAAAAGCTCGCCAGCCTCGGCTTCCCCGTTGCAGAAACCGAAACGCGACCGCGCATTTCCGGTGTATTGGTAGGGCGGATTGACGCCCTCCAACCTCATCCGAATGCGGATCGTCTGCAAATCTGCACCATCGACGTCGGTAACGAACTGCTCCTCACGATTGCAACCGCTGCGACCAACGTGGCGGTAGGACAAGTTATCCCCGTGGCGACCATCGGCGCGGTCTTGCCCAACCTGACGATCGAGCCGCGCAAAATGCGTGGGGTTGATTCACAAGGCATGCTCTGCTCGGCCAGCGAGTTGGGCCTGGTAGGCGAGTGGTTCGAAGACGGCATCATGCAGCTCGACCGCGATCTGCCCTTAGGTACCGACGTGGTTGCCCACTTCGGGTTGCTCGATCCAATTTTCGATATCGAAGTCACGAGTAATCGCCCTGATGTCCTCTCGATCGTAGGGGTCGCTCGCGAACTTGCCGCGGCATACCAGCGCCCCTTACGACTACCGCCAATCACCCCGCCTGCTCCGACCGGTGCCGACGAAATCCAGATCAAGCTGCATTCGGACGACGTGCTTGCCTTCGTGGCCCAACGCGTCACTGGGCTCACCAATGGCCCAGCACCGAGCAGCATGCGGATTCGACTCGCATTAGCCGGTCAGCGCCCGATTAGCACTCTGGTCGATATCTCGAATTACGTCATGCTCGAATTCGGCCAGCCTTTGCATTTCTACGATGCACGCGCCATCAACAACGCAACCTTGATCGTGCGCGACGCACAATCCAACGAGCAGCTCACCACCCTCGACGGACTCGCACAAACACTCTCTCCAGAATTGCTCGTGGTCGCGGACCAGAACGGACCACTCGCACTAGCCGGAATTCGTGGGGGCGCGACGAGCGAGGTACAGGCAGATACCACCGAAGTCATCATCGAGTGTGCGGCCTTCCGTGCAGCCCGTATCCGCCGCGGTGCCAACCGCTTGGGCGTGCGAACCGAAGCCTCCAGCCGCTTCGAAAAAGGCATCCCCCCGGCAATGATTGAGCTTGCTGCCGCCCGCGCCGCGTATCTGCTGAGCGAGCACGGGGGACAACTCCATCCACGCGCAGTGATCGGTCATATTCCAAAACCAAACAGCGTGCATTTACCGCGCGGAGCGGCGGATCGCTTGCTGGGTTTCGCGATCAGCGATTGCGCGCTCGAAAGCGCGTTGAGCCGCTTAGGCTTTACTCTGGTCGCCGACCACGACGGCTGGCTCGTCACCGCGCCAGACTGGCGCAGCGACATCAGCCAGCCTGCCGACCTTATCGAAGAAATTGCTCGCTCGATTGGCTACGATCAAATCATCGCGAGTGAATTTGCGCTGCCCCCTAGCCCAATCTCCAGCGCCGCCTACCTGCGCGAACGTGCACTTGCGACCCGCTCGGCTGCGCTCGGTTTTCACGAAGTCGTCAGCTTCTCGCTTGAATCGGGGCGTATTGCCGAACGTTTTGCCGCGGCAACAGCCACAGCAGCGCCAAATACGATCGCGATCAACAATCCGCTTTCTGAAGAACAACATTATCTGCGCTTTTCTCTCCTGCCCGGTTTGCTCGCGACTCTGCGCCGTCGCCAGAGCGAGTTACGTGAGGGCGAGCTATCGCTCTTTGAACTCAGCCATATTTTCCCGAACAACGACCCCAAGAGTGAGCAAACCGCAGCGATGTGGATCAGCGCCTATGCGACAACCAATCAGCCGAATTCCCGACCATGGCATGACCAGCATTTCCTCACGTTCAAAGGTCGGATCGAAGCGCTACTGCGAGCGTTTTTTCCCGATCGTCTCCACATTGAGCCCACCCAAGTGACGGGGTTACACCCTGGAAAAACCGCAGCAATTCTTCACGAAGGCCACATTATCGCGCAGATTGGTGCGCTTGATCCCCGGCTGGCTGCCGAGTATGAGCTCGACGCCCATTGCTATGTCGCGCAGCTTGATCTGGCCTCACTCCAAGAACGCCCTCCGCAGCGCTATCGCACACCATCGCGCTTCCCCCGCATCACGCGCGACCTCGCGCTGAGCTTGCCCAAAACGGTTGCTGCGGCGCAAGTCCAGTACATCGTTGCGCAAGCTGAGCCACTAGTGCAAACGGTCTCGGTCTTTGATGAATACCACGGCAATCAACTCGGGCCCGAGCGTAAAAGCCTCACCGTTCGGGTCGTCCTGCAAAGTCCGGATGCCACCCTCACCGATCTGCAAGCAGATTCTGCCATTGCGCACATTCTGAGCGCAGCCCAAAGCGAATTAGGAGCAGTGCTACGAACATAGACTACGGTTGGCCTGACGTTATCATCGTGGTGGTTGCAGGCATCATGGCGCATAAAGGCTGGAAACGCGGCTTCATTTCGGAGCTGGGCGGTACCATTGCGCTCATTGCCGCCTTTGCCGCAGCCTGGTTGTACCCCGGCTGGTGGGACCGCTTCATCCACACGATGACCGGCGTGAGCCTCGCTTCCGCCCACGTAATTGGTTTCGCAATCTGTGCGATTGCGACATATTCGATCGTAGCATTCCTCGGCTGGACGCTCGAGCGCTACGCTCAGGGCTCAATAGTGGCACCGATCGATGCGTTCCTCGGCTCGCTCGTCGGAGTGGTCAAAGCTGGGTTTCTGTTCTGGGCGATCATTTACGTCGCACTCTTCTTCCCGCTTTCGCCTGACCTACGCAACGATCTGCGACACACGTTCCTGATTCGCTATATTGTGACACCGAACGAAAACATCGATCACAACCTGCGCGAAGACTTGCCGTGGTTTGTGCATCCGTTTGTGAGCCCGATTTTCAGACGTCACGAGCTGTAGGGAACCTGGATCCACAGGCTCCCTACAACCCACGCCCACAATTCGTTTTATCGAAAAAATCTCATTCAGGCGAGCGCCGGCTGGGTATCCTCGGCAAAGCTCGCCAACGCTGCGCGCACTCCGGCGGCTGGGTCTGCACGGTGACCGTGTTGGTTGAGCGCTAACCCAAAGATTGCGAGCGCGCCAAGCATTTCGGCTTGGAGAACGTCACCCATGGTTCCAATGCGGAAGATCTTGCCCTTGAGCTCTTTTTGCCCCCCCGAAATGACTACGCCGTACTGCTCACGCAGGGTCCGCTGTACGGCCGCGGCCTCAATCCCCTCAGGCACCTTCATCGCGACGACCGTTGGGGAATGGGCAGCTTCGCTCGAGTAAACCTCTAGTCCGAGCGCTTTGGCAGCAGCACGGATCGCAACCGCGGTCCGGTCGTGACGGCGCCAGACCTGTTCGGCTCCCTCAGCTTCGTATTGTTCGAGGGCAACATCCAGGGCAAAACCGACCGAGACCGGAGGGGTCCAGGGCGTTTGGCCGAGGTCGGCAAACTCCCGCGCCTTGCGCAGGTCCAGCGCAAAAGCAGGCCCTTTCGCGAGCGCCATTCTTTCCCAAGCACGCTTACTCACAGCCACCATTGCCAATCCGGGCGGAACCGCGAGGGCCTTCTGTGACGCAGTCACCACAACGTCGAATTGCCACTCATCCATCGCGAAACGCGAAGCAGCCAAGCCACTGACCGAATCAACCACGACGCTAGCGGGGTGGTTACCGATCGCTCGAGCAAGGGCCGCCATATCGTTCTGGCAGCCAGTCGAAGTCTCGTTGTGGGTGAGCAAGATGCCCTTGATCTCGAACTTCGCATCAGCCTGGAGTCGAGCAGCGAGGCGAGCTGGGTCGAGCGCTTGCCCCCATGGCGTCTCGAGCAGCTCTACATCAAGTCCCCAGGTCTTGGCGATCGCGGCCAAACGCTGCCCGAAGACACCAATCGGGCATGCGAGAATCTTATCACCCGCAGAGAATAAACTCGAGACAGCAGACTCTAGCCCATTGGTGCCCGCGCCACCCAAAATCACGACATCGCTCGTCGTGCCGAAGATTGGTTTGAGCCGCGAGGTGCAACGCTCCAAAACAGCCCGAAAAGCGGGGCCACGATGGTCGACCATCGGTTTGGCCATAGCAGACAGCACAGATTCAGCGACAGCGACGGGGCCAGGGATCAAGAGCAGATTCTTCGACATCAATTCCTCGCGTAAACGGTTAGTCCGCATAGTCTTCGACACCAAGCATCGCTCCGACTCCCACGAGCCGGACTAAGCAGCGGTTGAGGGACTCGCAGAAGCGACCGTCGTCTCTTCGAGGAGACTTTCATCAGGAGCAGTGCGGACCCGTGGATGCTTCACCGCTTGCTCGTGTTTCATTTTGCGGGTCTGAATCCGACCGGATTCAAGATAGGCAACAAGATTGCGGGCGGCGTCTTCGGCGAGCAACTGCTGCACGAGCATGCCCGACTGCGGGACAGCCTGTTGCGCTTGCACTTCAGTCGCAACAAACGCTTGCTGGGTCACTAAATCCTGGAGCAAAGCAGTACCAGCAGCGGCGCGCTGAGCGATCTCTTGGGAGATATGCTGGGCATCGACGACATCGCTCATCAGCCGCGGGGAGACATGAAGCTGCTTGGAAGGAGCCGGATAGCCAAGATGAACTACCGGACTCGAGGTCGGATCAGCCAGCCCCGGCTCACCGTTCACGAATTCTGCAGCGCTACCCATGGAACAAAACCCCTTCGCACGTTAAGCGTGCACACAGCCATCCACGAAACTCCGAGACACTACATCAATTGAGCGAATGGATAACCCAATTACATTATGTTACAGCGCATGGAGAATGACAAGTACAACAACATACAATCCAGCGGAAAAACTCTCTGTATTTGCTACCCAACGCGATAAGAAACAAATCAGGCACGTCGAGAAAGGCCAGGCAATTGTCGTGATCGCTCAACTGATCTGCTGGCGCTTATAGAGCCCGACCCTCACCTGATCGACTTTGCGACTCCTTGCTTCTCCAAAAGCCAATGGTTCGCTCTCATCCCTCCTCGGATCTCGACCGATCAAATATAGAGCAGTCCAGTCAACCTTCGGATGCAGAAGGATCTGATCAAGGACAGCACCGTTTGCCTGAGGATTGCCTGCGGCACACCTCAATGTAAAAGCTCCGGCGTTGGGATGCGCAACAATTTGATCAAGCTGCTTGGAGGTGACCTCAGGTCGTTCGGCCAGCAAACCCAACGTTTGATCATCAAGCTTCGAAGCAGAAAACGTGTGGGAACTTCCGGTGACCACACGATCCGGATCGGAATCTCTTGCCTCAGTGGACTCAGGGTAAGCGTCGCTTTGACACCGTCTTGCGTCGCCCATTTGATCTTGGGATAATCCAGGCATACCCTCACTCATTGCGAGGTTTGCATGCCTAGATCACATTTACTTCGTCGTCGTGGTTCTTCACTAAGT
>CAIKPM010000040.1 GCA_903829325.1 uncultured bacterium | reverse complement strand
TATCCCATCAGTAATACCTACCTGTTCAGCGCTATTATTCTGGTCTTTCGACTTGCAACGAACAATAAATAGTAAATACCTTTCATCAATAACAAGAAATTTCTCATTGAACGCACTCATAGCATGCGCGGGAATATTCTTCGCTATATTGACTGTATACCCCACAACTAATGTCATGGCACCTTCAGAAAATTATCACGCGAATATTATGAAAATAATACTTGCGTCAATAACACAAGCCGGTGAATCTTTATTTTTACTGGTTGGAAATAACGATCAGAGCAAGACAGGAACAATCCTAGGATCATTACTAATATTTGCGAGCACTTTAGGGTTATATTCAAACAAAGGACTATTCATCTCCTCACTGTTATCAGCTTTTCTCTTCTCAATGTTTTTTTTAGTGATATATCCTGGCGACATGCGGCACCAGGATATCTGGCTCACCTACTTGATAGCAAGCTATTGGATCCTATTCAACAAAAGAAAATACCAGTATGCACATTCTTCATTCATACAGCATATTGGGTCAGCGGCTTTTTTAATACTACTCAGCCTGTCGATAATCAATTCAATCAGGTATTCAGCAATGGCATATACAAACATTCCATACAGCGCTAGTCAGGATTTAGCAAGATTGGTGAGCAGCAACCAATCTCTACAAAATGCCATAATCACGTCTGACCGTGATTATCTCCTTGATGCACTCCCGTATTACCTGACAAATCCTTTATACTTCCCACGAGAGAGGAAATTCGGAAAATACTTTGTGACAACGAAACCAAATCCACATGACCATATCAGCCTTCAATCAATATTAGACGAGGCAAGCATATTGCATAGAACCTATGGACGAAATATCGTCATCCTGTTAGGTAACCACATAGACGGCAAGACTCCAGCCCGGATCTTATTCGAAGGCCCGTACCGGACTGGCGACTGGACGCTGGCAATAACGCCGACGCAAATCCAAACTTTTCTTCGAGCAACAAAGCAGATCGCTTCATTTCGCAGAGCTATTACGAATGAGGCCTACGATGTCTATCTTTTCCCTCGAGATGCTACCGAACAACAATCTCACTAGCAGCGCTCAAGTCCGCAGACGCTCCTGCCGATACCCAGCATACAATGACTCCATTCGCAACTGCGACCTTCGCACAACAGAACCTCGATCACGTCCTAGACCCGGACCTGAGCTTTGAGCAGGCGCTGCAGATATGCGAATTTGCCCTCAAGCTGGACCCACACAACCTGAATGCTTTCACGCAAGGCGCTTTTGTACACGAGAAGCATCGCCGCTTAGCCCAAGCTGGCCCGTGGCTAGACCGTGCATTGCGCTATCATCCTAATAATGAACTGCTATTGCAAGCTCGTATTCTGGTCGCGGGGTTCGAAGGCCAGGCAGATCTCGCCCTCGCCTACACCGAGCGCCTCCGAGCCCTCAATCCAAATTATGATCCAATGGGCTACTCGCTCAGCAACCTCTTGGTGTCTAGTGGTCAGCCGCAGCGTGCGGTCGAAAAATTCCGCGCAATCATCGAGGAAATCCATCGCAATAACACACTGGATCCTGATGACCTGAGTATCTTCCACCATTTTGGCGATGCGCTACTCAAAGTTGGGAACGCTGATGGCTTTCTCCACTATAGCAACATCCTCGGCACACCGTTTGGCGCCTACTACGATGTACCAGGCATCACATGGTGGGCAGGGCACGATATACGTGGCATGCGTTGCTTGCTCACCCATCAGCTCGGCTTCGGGGATCAATTCCTTTTCTGTGCGATTATCCCATACTTACGAAGCCTTGGTTGCGAGATTGTCGTCACACTGGACCATGCAGTCCACGAACTACTAGGACCAGTGTTAGGAGAAAGCACTACCCACGCACTCATACGGCCCTTTTTCCGTGCGGTACCAGCGCCGGAGGAATTGCAAGCGATTAGCGATGCATTCCAGCCTGATATACAAGCCACGCTTTTGCATCTTCCGCTAATAGCTAAAAAATATGGGCTAGCTGCACAAGATTTCTTTAAGCCATACGTTACCGTTCCTCAAGCAACAAACATAAGTATGGAGGCAGAGCTAAACCAAATTCGCGAACGTGCTGGAAACCGCAAAATCGTCGGCGTTGCATGGGATTGCATTCAACGTCACCTTGCTGATGTCCATGGGGACGGAGCAGCCTGTCATGCAAAATTACGTTCTGTCCCAACAACGCAGATCAAACAACTTACTGATGCGCCCGAAATAGCAGAGAACTACTATTTTGTTTCGCTTGTGCATCCATCTCATTATCAATATTTTGCTGATGAGTTACCAGAAAATATGGATCATGTTCTGCACCGCAAAAGGACCTATTCAGAGACAGCATCGCTAATCGCGATATGCGATCTTGTGATAGCGGTCGATGCGAGTGTCGCGAATCTGGCGTGCATGCAAGGTAAAAACACCTGGATTGCTCTGCACCACCGCAGCGAGTGGCGCTGGGGCCTGATAAGCAATACGTCGCCCTGGTTAGCGCACACCCGCCTTTTTCGCCAACCAGTTCCATGGGACTGGACAAGTGTCATGAAGCAAATTCACCAAGCCCTCATCACTGAGGCAGGCAACGATGCCATTTCATGCGTCGTTGGTACCATCGAGGAATCACATCATGCAACCAATCTTTGAAGCACTCTCACTACTCACTCCGTTTGATATTTCGCTCCCGAAATGTCGCATAGGGCCTCAAACCGACGGCGGGTATGTTCTTGCAGATCATTTTTCTCCAGAACAAACGGTGCTCAGTTATGGCATTAGCACCGAATACCGTTTTGATCGATCAATGGCAGAATCTGGACACACCGTCTATATGTTTGATCACACCATTGATGGAATTGAAGACCCTCATCACAACATGCATTGGTACCGTGAAGGAATCGCGGGAACGTCACGACCTGAACAGCTCCTCTTTACGCTCCAGGACCATCTCGAACGCTTTGAAATTCAAGGTGATCGCCTCATCCTCAAAATGGATATCGAAGGTGACGAATTTGACGCACTCGGCAATACATCAGATGAAACGTTGAGTCGCTTTGAACAAATTGGCCTAGAGCTCCATTATCTCGGAAGACTGAGTGACCCAACTTTTCGTGACTCGTGCGTTCGTCTTTTAAAGAAGATCAATCGCCAATTCACCCTATTTCATGTTCATGCAAACAATAGCGACGGGCCAAATGCAATCCATATGGTTAATGGTCTACCAACCTGGAATGTCTTAGAGCTCAGCTACATCAAGACTTCAGCGGTGACCCGAAGCGCTTCAAAAACGCTGTATCCCACCAGATTTGACTACCCCAACACACCATTTCGAGAAAAAATGCTCTGGTTTTTCCCCTTCTTACCCACTGACTGCAGCCTTGAGGCGTTTGAGGCGTGCGATGAACGGGCTGAACGCCAGGCCTTTTGGCTCCCTTTCTAGTGGGGGATTGGCGCCCAAGGGCCACGAATAAAATAGCCCTAAAGTTATAGAAGTATCTCTATGGGATTTTATCTTATGCAGACTCCCATGCCAAAACGCCCCCCTATAAAGCCCAAGCCCCAAAACTCAGCCCGTCAGGGCCCGGTTCCTTACGTGCCGTTTGTGAAGGATCGCGTCCAGCTGTCTTCCGATGTGGTCGAGGCCTATTTGTCTCAGGAGCCGGCACTAGAAGTCCATAAACGCAGCCCACACACAACGTATCTATCTGAGATTGACAGTCTGCTCACGGTGATGCACAACCTCGCGATAAGCGAAAGCAAAGCAGCAGCAAGTCAGTCGGACAAACAGCCTGCCCAATCTGGCCGCAAAACAAAAGCCGGCTCAAAATCCAAGCCGCGCTTGCGCACTTGTCCAGCGACAATTAGAAACGCCGGTTAACGACAATTAGAATTACCGGTATGAAGGGCTAGCTTGCTAGCCCTTCATCTCATGGCATCGTTCTCGAAGTGGGAAGGATGAAAACCGACGGTGAGGTCCGATTGTTACTC
>CAIKPM010000039.1 GCA_903829325.1 uncultured bacterium | reverse complement strand
CCAATCGAATGACTCCCACGGGTGCCCCTTTTGTGACGTTTGCGTAGTAACAAAAGTCTTCAAGAGGGGCATCCGCTATTCAGCGGTGGGGGTCAGTAGCAAAGTGCCGCTAGGGGGTCAAATGGCCGGTGCCGTTACCACATAGGCAAAGTCAGCCTACAAGGCAAAGCATTGGCAGCGTATACTGCAGGCCCCGGGCTAGGTGAGCGCTTTGCAAATGGGCCCGATGGTGATATTTACTTCTTAGGCTACAACGCGCCAACGGCAACTGTGTACAAATCTACGATGGGAGGACAAATAACCTCACACAGCCTTCAATCGGGTGCCAATCCGCTTGACATTATTGTCGGACCTGATCAGAACTTATGGATCAGTGAAAACGGCACGCAAACTCTTGCCAAACTGAGTATCAATAACCAGCTGACTGAATATACGGTCGGTTTTAGTGCAGCACCAGGCGCGATGACGCTAGGACCCGACGGAAACATTTGGATAGTAGAAGGAACGCAGAATGCCGGTTATGTCAGCATCGTGAACGGAAATATTATTGCAAAATTTGTCTATTAAAAGAATTCATAACTTCCGCGACCGCGCAGTGTCAATTCGCGATAAATGGGATGCCCGTCCGGAAGAGGTTGAGGAAACAGTCTTCGTCGAGTTTTTCAACGATGTGCGGAGCCGCCGTCGCAATGTTTACTTCTGAAGAATATTTCCATGACTGCACGTCCAGGTTCGCAGAACCCAAAAACGCAACCCCGTCAATGTTCATATATTTTGCATGGGTTTTCCCCGAATCTCGCATCATGTGCCCCATCCGTGAAGCCTGCCACCGCAAGTCAAGCTTCTGCTGCTTCCCGCACGCTAACGCTTCTTTGCGCAACCACTGAAACGACTCGCAGTTGGTTTTTGCATCAATCGCAGATAAAAACTCCATCGAATCATCCGGCAAAACAATTTCGACCAACACATCACGCTTGAGCGCCGCAACCAACGCGTCAAGAACTTCAGGGGCATTGAGATTGGTCTGCGCAATCCGAATATAGCTTCGCGCCTGCTCGAACGCGAACAAAAACGCTGAACGCTGCACAGATTCCCCACCCCGCGCATAAAGCTGGTCATTCGGGGGACGAGATAAAACCAAAACCCGGTCGTCACGCTGCAAACGCTCGGTCGATACAAAGGAAGATAACTTGCTGATTAACTCATCGGCCTTCCGCGCTTCTTCCTCGGTGTTCATGCATAAGAGCTCCCATGGCTTGATATCACGACTATATACAGCCGGGTGATACGCCGATGGCAAAGAATACAGTCCGCGTTGGCCTTGCTCCACGGGAATCGGCGCCTCGCGTGCATTGCTGCCGAGAATATTTCTCCGAGCCTTTGCGTCGATAAACGCGAGGTCATCTTGCATCGCGTGAGCGACATCCCCGGCGATCACCAATCCCGCATCGAAACGCGCCTCGCCATCCATCGATATTTTATGATGCGTCCCTTGGAAATTGTTCGTGCAGATCAGACTATAAGTATCGTCAACAACCACGACCTTGCTATGCAGCGTCCCACGAAAATAGTGTTTTAATCCTTTGGTGGTGACCCGAACACAGGTCGGATCTAACTTCGCTGGATAACCAATCCCATACTGAGAAATAGCATTTTTTCGATTATTGCGCTTCAAACCGAGCAGCCATTTCGCTTCTTGGAATAAGCCACCGTTACCAAGCAGCGATTGCCGCGCCAAGCCGCGCGCGTCATCGAGCAGCACGTCCACAACTACCGGTTCGATCCCCGCGTTTTTCGTTTTTTCCCTGAGCTTGCGTTGTTGCAGCTCATCGAGACCACGATGAAACCACTTCGCCATCTCCGACTTCTCGTAGAACAGATAGCTCTGAAGTCGTATGTTCGTTTTCGCATTCCGTACTAAGGTGTATATAGCCGGTCCAATTTCGTCGCCGGTTTTTAACACGTAGGGAAAAACTGCATTTTTCACCGAATCGATGTGATCAATCCGCACGGTATGCGTGCCACGAAAGCTCTTCGCAGCCTCACTGATTCCTGCGAATAAACGCTCGGTCTGCTCTAGGGGCACTGGCAACGCCAACGATTTCACCGCACGGGCTTCTTCCGTCGGTGGTTGCAAACGGTGTCGCTCATCGATCACATTTTTATACAATTCGAGCAGTGGCAACATATTCATCTCCAGCAGATTGCCACGACGGGTTGCCAAAAGAGCCGACTCTAATTCGCTAAGCAAGGAGAGTTTCTTGGTGGGATCAAGATCATCGTATAATTTCCTTAACTCTTTTGCCTTAGCAACAACGCTCAGGTATTCTCGCGAACTGATGATTCTCGGCGATATAACACTCGCATTCTTGCAAAATTGATCAAGAGCAACCGAAAACGCGTATTCTGAGCTATAGACGCTGATGGCAGCTGGGGTGACGGGCTGATACGCAACATCGCGAGTAAGCTCGTCTATTGTGGATGGCGCATTTTTCTGCAGACTCATCTTGTAATGAAGCGAAGCCCAGAGCTGGTCTGCCGAAGCGTGGATTCCATACCCCGTTGCCGCGATCACCCAGGTATTCCAAGAATCGGGCAAGTCTTTTTTGAGAATATGATAGGTCTTCCCCAAAATATGCGGCATTTGCAGCGGCAAGTGCGCTTCCACGGCCCGCACCGATCTGGCGAGCTTGTTGCGACCACTCGCCATGTCACCAGCGATGGTCAAGTTCGTGAGTTTTTCTTGAATAATCGTTTCAATCGATTCTCGTTTTTGATCAATCAAATTTTTCCATAGCACAGGCGACAAAGCCATCGGGCATAGCGTGACCGTCCTCACTTCATTACTCATCCCGGCATAGGTTGCGATCGCTCCACCGAGCGAGAAGCCGTTTAATTCAAGCGTGGCATCGTCTCCGATCCATTGCTTGATTTTCGCAACAATATCGCGCGCTTGATGAAAACTCGGGGGAATCGTGTTCCCGACCACCATAGCAACATCAGCAGATAAACCGCTCGCGACATTGCCCCCTGCACCGGTTCCGGGGAAAACAATATGAACCGTTGGTCGATCAGCGTCGCTGGGGTGCTCGAACAACAAGCTCAGACACAATCCCGTATTGCGATCGTTAAACGTCCCTTTTCCGCGATCGATCAGTGCTTTGATCGCCGGAGGGAATTTTTTCTGCAAAAACATTCTTGCGTCTTTGCTCGTTTTCTCCATCTCACGCACCGCGTCGGCGCAATCGCTGACATGCACATCGTAGCCACCATGCAAGGTGGTCAGGCCAGAAAGATAATAAGCGGTTCGACTGCTTCCATTGCGGCAAAAAAGTCCACTGGTATTCGAACGGCAAATATGGGATTGCTTCGTATAATACGCGCATTCCTCAAGGCTGAGTTCGCTTGCATCAATCGGGGCTGGGGATAATTTTTGGATATATCCCGCAGACTTCAACGGATTTGCCGCATACTTCAAGTGCTTGATGCTCGATTTGAACGGCATCCGCTTTTGAAAAATCGTATTCCTGATTGGGGCAAAAACAAACGAATCGAATCGGCGGCTCGCAAAAGGGTTATCGGTATCAGCTAAGTTGTCACCATCAGGCTTGCTTTCGGTGGAACTCTTCGCCGAATGCGCATGAACACTCCGATCGAGTGAGACGCGACCGAGCCGGGATTCATTAGGCGGGAAAAGGACAGGTGACACGTTCGCTTCTCAACAGTCTTTCTCGACGCGCCGCATAGACGACCATTACCCCAGAAGACCTATAGGGCACAAATAAGCGATGACTTCGCTTATTTTATCTAGTAATGGGGCAAGATCATTGAGGCCAATAGGGTCATCTTACTTCCCTTATTGATGATATCGTGCCCCTATCGGCTCATGCACCTTCTTTCAACTGACTGGTACACTCACGGCATGACAAATTATTTTTCACGTTTTTTCGCTATGACACTCACTCTCGCGCTCGCAGCCTGCAGCGGCGGCGGCGGATCATCCTCGACCCCTACCGGACTGCCAAATCCCACCCCGTCACCAACGGGCACGGCAACCTCAACGCCGACAAATTCCCCCGGAGGGGTCGCGACCGAACAGGTCACGATTACCGCACCTCCGCGCACTGGTGCAATCGCGGCGCAAAATCCCATTTCCACGATCGTCGCTGTCATCACGTCGATTAATGGCAATACCGCCATCCCCGGCGACGTGGCCCCGACAACCGTGGTCAACGTCACCGGCAATACCTGCACAAACACCACCACCGGGACGAACTGCAGCTTCGCGCTCCCCGCACCAGCCGGCACCATTGCCGTGGTAATCACAACCTACGCCGGCAACAACCCGATCGCCACCGGCAGCTTCGCCTTCAACTCAACCGGAGCCGCCGGTCAGAGCAATACCTTCTCGCTAGGCGCGATTGCCAAGTTGATCAGCGTCACCCCACCAAATCGCTTGACGATCCGGGTACCCTCGACTCAAGCACTGCTCGTCACGGTTACCGACCCGAGCGGAGCAACGATCGGCGGGAGCGCTCCGTTCGCGAACGCGATTACCCTGACCGATCAGGACACCTCGGGCTCTACCCAGCTTGAAGTCGGCAACGACGCCAGCACCCTCGGTAGCAACGTTCCCTACGCCAACCCCAGCTCGGTGATTAACCTCGTGTACAACGGCAACGGCTTCGGCAACGTCGCAATCACCGCAACCGGCACGACCGCGATCGTCGCCACTCAATCCAAAGCCCAGGTCCGCTACACACCCTAGCGCACGCTGCACGCAACGCACCCAAAGTGCCCCTGGGCTCCACGAAGCTTGAGCCCAGGGGCACTTTTCTTTCTCGCGGCTTGAACTAGTTCTTAGGAAACGCCGTTACCTTACCATCGCAATCATACCGAAGAAAGCTATAACCGCATGCAACATTGCCGCCCCCTCGCCCGCGCCAGCACCAGCTGGCTCCTGATCGCTCTGTTGACGGGCTGCGCTCACCCCGCGACCCGACACCATCGCGCCGAAGCGAGCCCCGCACCGGTGCCGGTTGCCTCGGCCAAGCTCGGATCAGTGCAATCAAGCGTGATGATCTCCGGCGTCATTGCTCCCTTCGAAAACGTCGCGATCACGAGTGCCCTCAGCGAACCAGCCGACAGTGTCGCGGTCCTCCAGGGTGATCACGTTCGCGCCGGTCAAGTCATCGCGGTGCTCGACAGCGCGGACCTCCGGGCGCAATTACTTCAGGCGCAAGGCACCCTCGCGAGTAATATCCAAGCCGCTGCCGCTGCCGATGCCAAGGTCTCCGAGGCGCGCTACAACGCCCATCTCAATCTTAATACGGGTAACGACGGCGTCGCGATTGCCCGCGCGGCCCTGGCACAAGCTCAGAAAACCTTGCAGAATGACCAGCTCAACCTTGGCCGCGACCGCAGCCTCCTAGCACAAGGGTACGTTCCGCAGCAAACGCTCGATCAACAACAAACCGTCGTGAGCAACGATGCCGCAGCCGTCCGTTCTGCTCAAGCCAGCCTGCTGACCGCGCAAACGAATTCTCTGGTCAATGGAACCAACACGCAAGGCTTGCAAGCCACCACGATTGCCGATGCTGCGGCGTCCGCCAGCGCAGCCCACGCGGCAATCGATATTGCCCGCGGTCAAATCGCGCAATATCAGGTAGCAATCGATAAAACCACCATCACTTCACCGGTTGATGGCATTATCGTCAACCGCAATCTTAACCCAGGTGAATATCCCGGTGCGCGGACGCTGTTCACGATTCAAATGCTCGATCGGGTCTACGCCAATCTGAACGCCTCCAGCGCGGATACCTTTGCGATCCCGGTTGGCGCACCGCTCAAGCTCGCGGTCAGCGGGACGGGCCGAGTGTATCAAAGCACCGTCTCAAGCGTCCTCGGGCAAGTCGCGCCGGGTTCCACGAATTTCACCGTGCAAACGATCATCGCCAATCCCGACCAGCATCTCCAAGCCGGCCTGCCGGTTTCAGCGACGATCAGCCTGCCCAAAGTAACCGGGATTCTCGTGCCAACCACCGCGTTTCTCGACGATTCTCACACCACGCTGATGACCGTCGAAGATGACGGCGATAGCGATGTCGCGCACCAGGTACCCGTCCGCGAACTGACCTCAGACGGCACCCACTCTATCGTTACCGGGCTCACGGTCGGTACCAAAGTCATCAGCAACGGACAGCTCGGCCTCACCGAAGGCCAAAGCATCGCCAACTAGTGCGCCTCACGCGGCTTTTTGTCGAGCGACCAGCGCTCGTCTTCGTGCTGATTACGCTGATGTCGCTAGCGGGTTTCTTCGCGCTCGCGACGATCGTGCAGCAAGAATTCCCGAATGTCGATTTTCCGACGATCAGCGTCAGCGCATCCTACCCCGGGGCTTCGCCCTCCGAGTTACGCGATTCGGTCGTGCGACCGCTCGAAGATGCTATCGCCGGGGCGCCGTCGCTCGATCATCTGACCTCTTCGATCCAGCTCAACTCCGCCTCGATCTCCGCGACGTTTTCGCTCGATTCGGACAAAACCACCGATCTCACCGAAGTCCAGGATCGCATCCAGAGCGTCAAGGCCGCGTTACCCCAGGATCTCCCCGCGCCGACCGTACGAACGTTTGATCCCTCACAAGCGACGATCGTCACCCTCTCCGCAACCTCGCAGAGCCTGGGCACCGCGGGGCTCTCGGCGATTTTGAGCAACAGCGTCGTCCCGGCTTTAGAACAGATTGCTGGCGTCGCTAGCGCCTCGGCCAACGGCGCAGTCACCCCCGCGCTTGAAGTCGTGCTCGACCCCACCAAGCTCGACGCCTGGCATTTCACCGCAACCGACGTGGTCAACGCGCTACAAGCCAATAATGCGCGCTTACCGGGCGGCCTCGTCACTACAGCAGGGCGCGAAATATCGTTTGACGTCCGCGCAGACACGATCACCCCCGCAGCGATTGCGGCGACGCTCATCAATGCAAATCCAAGCGTATCCCACGGGGCGACCTCAAGCTCGGGCAGCGTCACGGTCAAATATTCGAGTAGCGCTGGCTCCACGAACCAAGCCTTAGCCGCTTCCGGGAGCGCGTTGAGCACTGCGCTTACCAGCACAACCGACGCATTCTCGACCTCAGCTTTCCTACCGAGTATCGGCGATGTCGCGAGCGTACAAGACTCTTATGAGGACAAACGGTCCTTCTCGTATCTCAATAACGCCAGCAATATCACGCTGCAAGTGCAAAAGGCCAGCGGTGCGAGCGAAGTCACGGCTTCGAACGCGATTCTGGCCGCGTTGCCAGCGATCGAGGCAGCGTATCCGGCGATTCATTTTACCCTGATCAATGTCCAAGCGCAAGAAACCGAAGCGCAGCTCTTCGGCGTGCTGCAAACGCTCATCGAAGGCATCGTTTTCACCGGCATCGTGATGGTGC
This sequence comes from uncultured bacterium, assembly GCA_903829325.1. Classification (GTDB taxonomy): domain Bacteria; phylum Vulcanimicrobiota; class Vulcanimicrobiia; order Vulcanimicrobiales; family Vulcanimicrobiaceae; genus CAIKPM01. The sequence goes on along the minus strand of CAIKPM010000039.1, from coordinate 40,597 downwards.
TCTTCTTGCGCTCGTGGCGCAATGCGATCGTCGTAATGATCGCCATCCCGATGTCGCTGTTCGTGACACTCTTTGTGATGCGCATCATCGGCTACACGATTGATACGGTTTCATTACTCGCCATGACGTTGATCATCGGGATTCTCGTCGATGATTCGATCGTCGTTTTAGAAAACACCGAACGGCATTTTGAGCGCGGTGAACGCCCGCGCTACGCTGCGATACGCGGGCGGACCGAAATTGGCTCGGCGGCTCTCGTCATTACCTGCGTGGATGTCGTCGTCTTTTTGCCCATCGCGTTTTTACCTGGACAAACCGGACGTTTTCTCGGTGAATTCGGCATCGTCGTGACGATCGCCACGCTCACATCGCTCGCGGTTTCGTTCACGATTACCCCCGCACTCGCCGGGAACTGGTCGTTGCTTTCACGCTGGAAGCCGTGGCCGTTCATCCAAGCCTTTGCACGCAATTTCGAGCGTTTGCGCAATTGGTATACCGAATATATTCTCCTGAGTGCCCTGCGCTATCCGATTCCGGTCTTGAGTATCGCAGCATTGTCGGTCGTTGGCGCGGTATTTTTGGTGCCGAGTGGCTTGATTGGATTTGAATTTATTCCCGCGGTTGATCGCGGTCAAGTGTACGTCAGTATCCAGTACCCCACCGGCACGCCGCTTGCAACCACCGATGCAGCCGTGCGTCGGATGACTGCCCGGTTCCTAAAATTGCCTGATATTCAGCGCATCAACTCCTCCACGGGCTCGTCGCAAGCCGGTTATGGTGGAAGCGTCAATTTAGGATCCAACGGACAGCTGCGCGTCTTTTTGAACGATAAGCGCAAGCACAGCACCGACCAGATCGCCGCGATGATGAATGCACTCGGCCCAAATCTCGCACCCGGAGCCAAAGTGACCGCAGTTCAAGCAACCGGCACGCGCGGGGGAAATGCGCAACCGCTTGACTTCACTATTTCGACCACAAGAGGCGAGCCAGATCAATACGCCCCCGCGATTTTCAATGCCTTAAGCGAAACGCCCGGGGCAATCAACGTCAATAGCTCGGCACTGAAGTACGCGCCACAAATCGACATCCTCTTCGATCGCGAACGTGCGCGTGCGCTCGATGTGACAATCGGTCTGGCCGCGCAAGCAATCCGCGGTGCCTTTGGCGGCACTTTAGCCACGCAATTCGATAGCGACAACGGCACGAAATATGTGCAAGTAACGTATCCCAAACGCTACCAAACATCCCTCGCACAATTACTTGCACTACCCATTCGCACGCAGAATAACAATATTATTCACCTGAGTGATATCGCGATACTAGAAAACGATCCCGTCGAAGCCCTCATCACGCGTGATAATCGGGCGACGGTCATCCATCTCGGCGCAAATATTGCACCCGGTGCATCGATTTCCGGCGTGCAGCAAGCATTTCTGCAACGCATCGCCGCACTCAATTTGCCGCACACGGTCATTATCAAAACAAGCTCCGGCGGCAGTCAACAAAATCTGGCCCAGACCACAAGCGGGATTGCCGCTTCGCTGGGGCTTTCGTTTCTCTTGGTCTACCTCTTGATGATCGCGCTCTATAACGCATACCGCGCACCGTTTGTGGTGATGTTTTCGATCCCCGTCGCTGCCATCGGGGCACTGGGCGCGCTCGCCCTTACCGGGCAAAGCCTCAATCTGTATTCGATGATCGGACTCATTATGTTGGTTGGGCTCGTGAGCAAGAACGGCATTCTCTTAGTGGATTTTGCCGTGCTCAAAGTCGAGGCAGGCATGCAAAAACGCCCCGCGATTATCGAAGCGGCACGCGAACGTTTTCGCCCCATTTTCATGACCACGATCTCGATGATCGCGGGCATGCTGCCCTTGGCGCTCGCGCTTGATCCGGGCTCGGCGGCCAAGCGCTCGCTCGGCACCGTCGTCATCGGCGGATTAACCAGTTCGCTCATCCTCACGCTAGTCATCATCCCTATCCTCTACCTGTGGATCGCTCCTGGCCCCACCATCGAGAAAGACGAGGCCCTCGCTCATGTGGCTTACTAAACTCTTCGTTGCCCGCCCACCCTTGGTCACCGTCTTACTCTGCCTGGTGTTGCTCGCCGGGAGTGTTGCGGGCCTCAGCCTGGTCCAGCAGCAATTTCCCAGCGCGAACGTGCCATCGGTGCAGGTGCTGCTCACGTATCCGGGCGCGTCAACCACCGAAATGCGCGATGCCGTGGTCAGACCGCTCGAAGACCAACTCGCCGGCACGCCGAATCTAGCCAATCTGCAAACCGCGATCCAACCAGGGCAAGCCTCGATCGTCAGCGTTTTCACCCTTGATTCGAATCAAAATGACGACCTCGTCCAGATACAAGGCCGCGTCCAGAACGCTACCCATTCATTGCCCAACGATCTACAAGCACCCCAAATCTCGCTCTATAACCCTAGCGAAGCGATTGTTGTGTCACTGATGCTACGCTCTCACGCACTCTCGACTGGTGATTTATCGTCGATTGCCATCAATAAAATCGTGCCGGCACTCGAGCAAATCCCCGGGGTTTCATACATTCAAACCAGCGGCGCGGTTACTCCATCGTTGCAGGTAACGGTCAATCCCCAACAGCTTGCGAGTTCGGGCGCTACGATTACCGATATTATTTCTAGCATCACCAACAATAATATCCGCTCGCCGGGTGGCATTGTCTATTCACCCAACCGAGAAACCAATCTCGACGTGCGCGGTGATATTCAAGACGTTCCCACCGTCAGCAATCTCTTGCTTGCAGTCAACGGTAGTGCTGGCAATACCGATCCTTGGCAAACCCAAAATCGCTACCTTCATATTGGCGACGTGGCAAACGTCAGCGATAGCTACGAAACCCAACGTGTGTTTTCTTCATCGCAAGGCAGTAACGCGATTATTCTCAATATTCAAAAATCAGCAGACGTCAGCGAGGTAACCACCTCCCAGAACATCGTTCATGCCTTACCGGAACTGCGCAGCACCTATCCTGACGTCGAATTTTCTCTCGTCAATATTCAGGCGACCTACACCCAAGAGCAACTCACTGGAGTGGTCCGCACCCTGATTGAAGCGATCATCTTTACCAGTATCGTGATGCTCTTTTTCTTGCGCTCGTGGCGTAACGCGATCGTCGTGATGATCGCCATCCCTACCTCGCTGCTCGTAACCCTCGCCGCGATGCATCTTGCGCATTTCACGCTTGATACCGTTTCGCTTTTAGCGATGACCCTCATTATTGGGATCTTGGTCGACGATTCGATCGTCGTCCTGGAAAATGTCGAACGGCATTTTGCTCGCGGCGAAGCTCCAACGGTGGCGGCGATCCGCGGGCGCAGCGAAATCGGGCTCGCAGCGATCGTTATCACCCTGGTTGACGTGGTCGTCTTTTTGCCGATTTCATTTCTGCCGGGTTCGGTTGGCTTATTTTTACGCGAATTTGGTTTAGTGGTTACGGTCGCAACACTCACCTCGCTCTTTATTTCTTTCACTGTCACTCCAACGCTCGCCGGACGCTGGGCCCTCCTATCGACGTGGCACCCTTGGCCGCTGATCGAGGCATTTACGCGCTGGTTCGAGCGCGTACGCGGTTTCTACACGAATCGCGCGCTGAATTGGGGGCTGCGGCATGGACGCGCCGTCGTCTGCCTTTCGCTGCTGTCTTGCATCGGCGCGTTTGCGCTTTTACCACTTGGTCTGGTGGGATTCGAATATATTCCCGCGGTCGATCGTGGCGAACTCTTCGTGACCCTGCGCTTTCCCAGCGGAACACCGATCAACACCACTCGCGCTGGAGTCCTCGCCGCAGAGCGCGTCATTAATAGCAGCCCCGATGTCAAAACCGAAACAGCCACGGCTGGCGCGTATCTCGGTCAGCTCAGCGGATTCATCAACGATGCCTCAGTCGGCCAGATCGATGTCTTTTTGCAAACAAACCGCAGCCGCTCAACGACCGCCTGGGCAACACAATTTCAAAGCGATATCGCCAAAGCAGTCAGCGGCGCGGTCGTTTCCGCCGTACCTGCAACTTCAACCAGTGGTGGCAACGCCCAACCTATCGATGAAGTCATCTCGTCAATTACCGGCTCACCCGACACCGTTGCGCCACGAATCGTCGCGGCGCTGCGGGCAACGCCTGGCGCCATTGACGTCACGAGTTCCTCATCCGAAGATTCCCCGCAATACGAAATCAGTTTTAATCGCGAACGAGCACGCGCGCTCAACGTCAGCGTTGGCACGGCCGCAACGGCAATCGAAGCAGCCTTCGCGGGCGACCTCGCCACGCAATTTACCGGACCCGATGGACTGAAAAATGTGCTCGTCACCTACCCACTCGCTCAGCAAAACTCCGTCGCCGCAGTGTTAGCGATTCCGATCCGCACAAGCAGCGGCACGATTATTCACGTCGGCGATATCGCGCAACTCACGCCACAGCCAGCTCCACCGATTATCCTCCGCGTGAACCGCCGCAACGTCGTGTACGTCGGAGCAAATATTGCCCCGGGCTATTTGCTCTCGAATGTCCAGCGCGATTTTGCGCACCGGTTACAACAGCTCCACCTGCCGGCGAACGTCACGGTCGCTGGTCAAAGTGGTGGCAATCAGGACGAGCTCAATAATACGCTGCATGGGATGTCGATTGCCTTATTGCTCTCGACCTTGTTGGTGTATCTGTTAATGGTCGCGCTCTACAACAGCTACCGGACACCGTTCATCATTATGTTTGCAGTCCCAGTCGCCGCCGTAGGGGCACTGGGTTCGCTCGCGCTGACGCACCAAACGCTCAATCTGTTTTCGTTAATTGGGACGGTGCTGTTGATCGGCTTAGTCACGAAAAATAGCATTTTGCTCGTCGACTTCGCGAACCAACGCCAACGCGATGGCCTCAGTCGCACCGAGGCCATCCGCGAAGCTGCTCACGAGCGTTTCCGTCCGATTATGATGACGACGGTCGCCATGATCGCCGGCATGCTCCCCTTGGCCTTTGCAATCGACCAGGGGGCGCAAGCCGCGCAAGCATTGGGCACCGTCGTCATCGGCGGCCTCCTGAGCTCGCTCCTGCTCACCTTGCTACTCGTGCCGGTTGTCTACACCAAGCTCGCGACGCCGTACGTGGCAATCGACGAGCGAGAATTTGAGGCAAGAGCCTCAAGCGAAGGAGCAGCCCCCTAGCGCGGAGGCTGGGACGTCGAGCTCTCGCGGGGTGAAAGGATAGGGTTGCCCTCAAAAAGCTGCCTAGCAGCCGCCCCTAAGGAGTCTGAGTCTGGCCGGCGTGTCTGCGTGCCAAGGCTCTTCTTGCGCGGGATTGGAGGAGGTGCATCAAGACGAGGAATCGGGGCGTCAGGCGTTCGTTGCGACGTCGTCGTCGTAACCGTATCTGGAGGCAGATTGCCTGCGTCGTCACTTCGGGAAGCTGGGGAAACTGGGGAAGCCGGCTTAGGCTTCATGGGCGAGTGCACCGGCGTTGCCGGTAGGATTTCGGGGAGGTCCATCGTTGTTTGCTCCATGAATCAATAGCGGAATCGCGGTGCTCAACACACAGCGATCTATCTAGGCAGCGATAGTGATCAGAAAAGCTGCTTTGGCTGCGGTAACGATCCGGATAGAGGCGCGATTGCATCACCATTACTAGCTGAAACCGGAGCATTTTTTTCAATTAACTGCAATCGTCGCGCTTCAAGGCGCTCGGCTTTAATGTTCGGCGGGACCACCTTCTCAGGCGTCGCAAAAACGGGCTGTGCAATACCATCCATCTTGTCGTGCTTTCTTGCTAGCGCCGGGGCGCACAAGGCGCTCACGGTAGTGAAGTCTACCTACTCAATGTTGCAAAGCAGCCCACCGACAAGGCTCACAACGCATATCGCCCGAGGCGAGGCACCGGCCTCCTAGGAGTTCCCCAAAAGGCTAATTTTGTCGTCGAGACCAGTGCGTCGCCGCAAGGCGACTAGGTCGTCACGCAGCGCCGCCGCTTTTTCGAATTCCAGGTTGTCTGCATACTCGCGCATCTTGCGTTCGAGCTCAACTAGCATCGCCTTTGCAGCGTCACGCGGAATGTGCTCGACCGCGACCTCATCGGTGACATCGGTCGCTCCACCAACCAAATCGAGAATATCGCGCACATCGCGACGAACACTACGAGGTTCGATGCCATGCTCGAGATTATACGCGATTTGACGCTCGCGACGGCGACTCGTTTCTCCGAGCGCCTTGGCCATCGACTCGGTAATCACATCAGCGTACATGATCACGCGCCCCTCGACATTACGCGCAGCCCGACCGATCGTCTGAATCAGCGCGGTTTGGCTGCGTAAATAGCCTTCCTTATCTGCATCGAGGATCGCAACTAACGAGACTTCGGGCAAATCCAAACCCTCGCGCAACAGATTGATGCCCACCAAAATATCAAAAACGCCCTTACGCAAATCCCGCAAAATCGCCACGCGCTCTAAAGTATCGATTTCGCTATGCAGATAGCGCACACGCAGCCCTGTTTCGATGAGATAATTCGTGAGATCTTCAGCCATTTTCTTCGTCAAGGTGGTGACCAAGATGCGCTCCTTGCGCTCGATCCGCAAGCGGATCTCGCCCAATAAATCATCGATCTGATTGCGCGTCGGTCGCACCTCAACTTCGGGATCGACCAAGCCGGTCGGCCGGATAATCATTTCGACAACCTGGCTCGATTGTTTGATCTCGTATTCCGTCGGGGTTGCCGAAACATACACGACTTGATTGATGTGCGACTCGAACTCGCGAAAAATGAGGGGACGATTATCGAGGGCACTGGGCAGACGAAACCCGTGCTGGACTAACGACTCTTTGCGAGCCCGATCGCCATGGTACATCCCGCGTACTTGCGGGAGCGAGACATGCGATTCGTCGACAAAGAGCAGCCAATCTTTCGGAAAGAAATCCAGGAGACAAAATGGGGTTGATCCCGGCTCACGACCAGCTAAATGGCGCGAATAATTCTCGACCCCATTGCAATAGCCAACCTCGCGCAGCATATCCAAATCATAATTCGTGCGTTGCTCAAGCCGCTGCGCCTCAAGCAATTTCCCCTCCGCACGAAACACCGCCAAACGACTCTGGAGTTCGGCTTCGATCGAGGTGATTGCATGCTTGAGCTTTTCTTCTGGTGTGATAAAATGCTTAGCAGGAAAAATAACTAATTCGTCTTTTGATTCAACGTACTCACCAGTTAATTGATTGACCACGTTAATCGCTTCGAGTTGATCGCCAAAGAACTCGAGGCGATGGACGAGCTCTTCTTCTACACCCACCAGCTCGAGAGTATCACCACGCACGCGAAAGCAGCCTCGCGTCAAACTGATGTCATTGCGACGGTATTGCATATCGACCAGCTTGCGCAAAAGCTTATCCCGATCGATTTCCTCGCCCACCTGGACGGTATGCCGCAATTCGTAATAATCAGCCGGTGAACCCAAGCCATAAATACACGACACCGATGCCACGACCAGCGTATCACGCCGCGTAAAGAGCGATTGGGTCGTCGCGTGACGCAGACGTTCGATTTCGTCATTGATCGAACTGTCTTTTTCAATATACGTATCGCTATGCGCAATGTACGCTTCGGGCTGATAATAATCGAAGTACGAGACGAAATATTCAACCGCATTGTGAGGAAAAAAATCGCGAAATTCTGAGCAAAGTTGCGCCGCGAGGGTTTTATTATGGCAGAGCACGAGCGTCGGGCGCTGCACGAGCTCCACCACCCGCGCCATCGCCAATGTTTTTCCGCTCCCGGTCACCCCAAGCAAGGTCTGATGTTGATCGCCTCGGAGCAACCCGGCTGCCAAGGCGTCCGTCGCCTGAGGCTGATCGCCAGCGAGGGCGAAGGGAGCGACGAGTTCGAAGCGCCCTGTCGTGCTTGGGGTATTTTCGGTCTTTTGCATCATGCTCCCCAACACACGGCGGACCGCCAGAGGTTGCTAGCAGCAAGACAAGAACCAAGGCAGCGCGAGCATTTCCCTCGCATTCCCCGCGAAGGACCCCGGTTTTTCGCGCCAGGAGAGTCTAGTATGGTCCACCTGCCCTTAATTTTCAGCGGCAACGCCAACCGCAAACTGGCTGAAGAGATCGCCGAACGCATGAACACCCGCGTCGGCAACGCCCTCGTCGATACGTTCAAGAACGAAGAATGCCGCATCGAAATCAAAGAGAACGTCCGTGGCGCTGAAGTCTTCATCGTGCAATCGCTCTGCAAAGCCCCCAACGGCAACAGCGTAAATGATTCGCTGATGGAGCTCTTGCTTATCATCGATGCGCTGCGCCGCGCTTCGGCGTATCGGATCACGGTGGTGGTGCCCTACTTCGGCTATGCCAAGCAAGATAAAAAAACCAAAGGGCGCGAACCGATCTCAGCCAAGCTCGTCGCAAATATGATCGAGACCGCCGGCGCTAAGCGCTTAGTCACGGTCGATCTACACGCCGCGCAGATTCAGGGCTTCTTCGATATTCCGGTCGATAATCTCGTCGCGATGCCGACCATCTGTAACTATCTCAAGCAAGAAGGCCTCAAAGAAGACCGCATCGTCATCGTCTCCCCCGACGCTGGTGGAGTCAGCCGCGCCGAGCTTCTCGCGCGACGCTTGCATAGCTCGCTCGCGATCGTCTTCAAGCGCCGCCCCGAGCCCGATGTCGCCGAGGTTACCGAAATCGTCGGCGATGTCTCGGGCAAAATCGCGGTTATCGTCGACGATATGATCTCGACCGGTGGCACCCTAGCGAAAGCTGCAGAGGCACTGATCGCTCGTGGCGCGACCAAGGTCTTCGCTTGCGCTACGCACGGTATTTTTGCCGGCAATGCCATTGCTCAGCTTGAAGCATCGCCGATTACCCGCATCATTACCACGAACACGATCCCCGTTTTGGAAAAGCTCAGCGACCGCTTCGTCGAGCTCTCGATCGGTCAAAGCATCGCCGACGCGATCAAGCGGATTACGGCAAATCGCTCGGTCTCCGAACTCTTTACCCCGGACAACGACATCTCGTTCGTGCCGCCGATCGCCATTCCCGAACCCATCCATTAACTCGCGAAAAAGCATGGCGACGGATTCCCACCTTGCCCTGATTGCCGGCCTCGGGAATCCTGGGCGTGAGTACGAACAAACCCGTCATAATATCGGGTTTTTGGTCCTGGACGAACTCGCTCGCCAACTGCCTACAGGGCAGTGGCGGGCCAAGTTTGGCGCGGAGCACTATGCCCAGCAACGTAACGGACTTGTCCTCGTCAAGCCGATGCAATTTATGAACGATAGCGGCCCACCGCTGCAAGCTACCGCGCATTTTTTTCGCATCTCGCCGGAACGCATGCTCGTCATCAGCGATGATCTTGATCTTCCACTCGGTAAATTGCGGATGCGCCCCCACGGTGGACACGGTGGTCACAACGGCTTACGCTCGATTATTGCGAATGTCGGCACGCAATTTCCACGTTTGCGAATCGGGATTGGTCGCGCGAATGATGCGCTCGAGCAGACCGTGATCAAGCGCGTGCTTGGCAATTTTGATACGAACGAACAACCATTGCTGCAGCACATTATCAAGGCAGCAGCAACCGGCGCACTGCTCTGGCAACGTGAAGGCATCGATCCAGCGATGCGGTTTCTCAATACCTGGACCCTTGACGCAAACGTGACAAAAGACTAGCAGTAACTAGCGACATATGTCGGGAATTATTGCGGATGGCACACATTATTGGCAGCGCTTTTGTCGTCCGGGTCAACCGTTCTGCGATTGACCAATTAGCCACGTTGATCGATGACCTCGCGTTTATTCGCGAAAATGGTCTCTCACCAATTCTCGTCGCGCCTGATCGAGAAAGTGCGCGCCGTTTAGTGCGAGTGATTAATCGCTCCTCCAACGATGCCGTCTGCGTCAGCGGCGCTGATGCAGCGACCATCCCCGCACGCCCCGACGGCATCGGCAATGTGCAGATTGGCCTCTTGCACGCTCTCGCAAGTTCGGGTTTCTTGCCAGTGCTCGAGCCGGTCGGCTACGCTCCTTTCGGCGATGAGATCGAACTCGATGCTGACACTCTCACCGCGGCTATCGCGGGCGCCACCGAAGCCAATCGCGCGCTCTTTTTTAGCGACACCGGCGGCGTCACCGACCCGACCACCTCGGCCAAAATCGGTGAGCTCAGCATTGAGGAAGCCTTGCTTTTCGCGGAGGACCAACGCCTTGAACCAGGCTTGCGGGCCACGATTCGAGCGGCGGTACAAGGCGTCAAAGGCGGCGCGGGTGCCGCCCAGATCATCGACGGTCGGATCGCCCACGCGATGATTGTCGAGCTGCTCACCAAACGCCACCTGGGCACCCAAGTCAGCGCAACTCATCTCGCCTAGCCCACGAAGCAAAATTAGCATTTTGACCAGAAGCAAAGCAATAACTCGATCAATCTGCTCAAAGACTCTCGTGCCCTCGTTGTAAAAATAGCGTACCCAGAGCAAGACTTCGCACACATCTCAGACGCACGGCACGCAGGTCCTAAACGCGCCGTAACTCTCAGGTGTTTTTTCTGCTGGAAACAGCTAGGGTCATAACGATTGCGCAGTTAGCGTCAGTCGCTATTTTTGATAGGGAATTGATTGGTCGTGAATTTTGATAAGTTCTGCAGCGAGCTCCCGCCACTAGCGCCTCAGACGCCCAGACAGATCACACCGAGCAACTCGTTTTGCGATCTTGAAAAGCAAGAATGGTTTCAACCCGACTCGGCTACGCTAAGTACAGAATCACGCGATTTTGGCGATCCACTCCCACACAACAACCACGTCGCGCATCCCCCCCAGCCACGCCATGAGTCGTTCGCTGATGTCATCGCGTTAGATACCGAAACGTTTTTAGCCGCAATCACAAACGCTCGTATGAAATATCACGCCCATATCTATCTGACCACAGGGAGATTTGATGGCGCCGAGATAGCTCTGCGCCATGTCGCGCTTGCCATGCACAAAGAACTCCTAGTTCCACGCCACCTCGATGCAGCATCTGGCGCGATAGAGCACCTGCGGTAGTATTTTCACCCTTTCCAAATATGCGGCTTGAGACATTTAGACAACGCTAAGGGAGCATATCTCCCCTTGTTATTTATACGGAAAGAGCTGTTTTGAAGATCAAACTAAGCCCTTCGGATAGGGCTTTTGCGGATGCCTGCAACAAACTGCCCCCCCCTCAAGCGCCACAAGCCCGAGCGCCCATCCTTTGATGAGGAACACCAAGCCCTACCCCCCGTATCGAGCGACAGTATAACGCTGGAAGCGTCGCACGAGAAGCGTGAATTCAAACCGCATCTCCTCACCCCAAGCGAAGTGAAACAGCTCCACGAGTATTTATTTGCGCACTACACCGAAGACACTGAAGCATGCAAGAAGATCCTTAACATGAAGGTGTTGAGTATCTTAAAAGCAGCAGAGCAAAAGGGACTCGCACAAGCAGGGGCGACTATTTCGGCTTGATGAGAATGACATTCCGTGGACTTTGCTAGTTTCTGCAATACGAAGCTCCCACCGCTTGCGCCCGACACTCCCACGCATCGGTTCATCTGTGATTCGTTTTGGCACCTCGAGCAGCACGACTGGCATATACCAGAACAAGACATAGCACCGGCGCTCCCGGAAAAGAGCCGGAATCAATATATTGCCGATATCAAAGCGAAGCAAGACACAGCCCTCGTGCTCCAGTTGCTGCAAGAAAGCGATTGCGCTCACTTACAGCCATCGTGTAGCTTGCCGCCTATCGCTGAATTTCAGATCGTTAATACATCGATATCAGCAGCGCGATATTCTTCCACTCCAGCAAAAGCACCACGTAAACTCGGCACGATCGCTTGTGCATCCCCCACAACCACCACACTCAAGCCCTCGATCAAGAAATCGCGGGCAAAATCGGCAACTGCGCGCGGGGTCACCGCGTCAATGCGGGCAAGGTATTCGTCGTATTCCGAAAGCGGTAAATCGTTGAGCGCAAGCTCAGCGAACGACGAGCCTAAGCCCGCAACACTATCAAGCGAGCGCCCAAAAGAACCGCGTAACATCGCCTTGCGCGGCACCAGCTCTGCCTCGGTCGGGGGTTGTGTAACCAACGAAGCAATGACCTCGCGCATAACCTCAACGGTTTCCCCGACCTTGCGGTGGTCGACTAGGGTCGTAGCAGAGAACGGTCCCGGCTCTCGGCGTGCTTGAAGCTGCGCAGAAGCACCGTACGACAATCCCCGTTTGACCCGAACCGCCACATTCAAACGGCCCGAATACCCCGAAAGCAACGCCATCGCCACCAAGCCCTCGAAGTAGCGGGGATGCCGGCGCTCAATCGTGACGCGCCCGAGCCACACGGCACTGCGCCCCGAATCGGGCAAATCGACTACAACGACTCGAGACGACGGCAGCGAAACCGGCACAAGTGCGCTTTTTTCTCGACAGCCTGATCCACGCCAATCGCCGTATGCAGATTCGGCTAAGGCAAAGCCCGCCTCAGCGTTGACATCGCCGGTCAAGACCATCGTTGCGCCGTCGGGCAGCAAACGAATACTGGCAAGACGCTGCACATCCGCCCGGGTCAGGTTTTCGAGCGTGCGGGGCACTCCAGCAATCGGTTGGCCATACGGATGCGCACCGTAGAGCACTCTTGCCATCACGATACGCGCGAGCGAATTTGCCGAACCATACGCAACCCGAAGCTCGCTGATCGTGCGCGCACGCACGCGGTCAAGATCTTCTTGAGCCAATCCGGGCTGGCGCACCGCTTGATTACAAAGCGCGAGCACCTGAGGAAATAATTCGCTTAGGGATGAGAGCCCAGCACTTAAAGCATCATACGTCGCGCCACCACTAAAACGCCCAGCGAGATCGTCTAAATCAGCGGCAAACTGGTCACTGCTCCGCCCAAGCGGCCCATAATTCAACAACGCCATCGCCAAATACGATTGTCCAAGTAATGCAAGCGGATCGTGCGCTGCACCTAGCGGGAACACGAGTTGCGCATTGACGAGCGGCACCTCATGGCGTGAAGCAACAATGACGCGCAATCCATTCGATAAGCGTCGTTCGGTTGCGCGTGGTGGGGTGAAGGGGCGAGGCGCACTCGGCTCAGGAGCCCCAACTAGTCCCAACATCTTTAGCCTTCCTCATTCTGCGGACGATATTCCAAAATAGCAGGTGGTTCGGCGAAGAGGCGCTCCGCCATACGCCGCACATCGGCAACCGTCGCCTCGCGATAACGTCGCGCATCAGCCTGCGCCGCACGAGGATCATTCCGCAGCAACGCATCGTGTGCATACGCCAACGAACGATCATTCGCGCCTTCGCTGCGGCGAACCAAAAGACTCGCTAATTGATTTTGCGCCCGTCGCAATTCCGCCATGGTAATATTTTCGCTGCAAATGCGCTCGATTTCACCTTGTACCAGAGCCTCAGCTTGGGGCAATTGAGCAGCATCGTGCAATACTGCACGAATTTGAAAAAGACCAGCGTGTTCGCGGAAATCGCCATCCGTAAACGCCTGAGCCGCAACTTGCGCATCGTGCACGAGCGCTTTGAATATGCGTGAGCTTTTGCCCAAACCTAAAACACACTCGACGATGTCGACCAAAGCCGCTTCATCATCACTGAAAACTGGCAAACGATATGCGTAATTCAATGCGAGTAAGGGCACGTTCTGCCCCACGTGGGTCATGCGCAACATATCGGGCAAGCGATACTCAGGCACCGCAATTCGTGGCAGCACGTGCGTCGGGCGTGCAATAGGTTGAAAATAGCGATCAACCCAAGCATTGGTTTGCGCGACATCAAGGTCGCCAACAACAACCAAAACCGCGTTATCAGGGCGATAATACGTGCGGTGAAATGCCAAGACATCATCCAAACTCGCCGCGCGCAAACTGTCTGGATCACCAATCACGCCATTCGCATACGCATGATCAGAAAACACTTGGCGTTCCACCAGCTCGTCGAGTAGCCCATACGGCTCAGCCAAAATGCGCTGATCGTATTCACCGATTACAACTTCACGCTCGGTCGCAAAATTTTGTTCGTCAACCCGCAAAGACGCTAAGCGATCGGCTTCGGCCCAAAGCATCACTTCCAAATAATTTGCCGGGACGACTTCATAATACATGGTCAAGTCAGCAGTAGTATAGGCGTTATTAAAACCGCCAACATCTTCCGTCAGACGATCGATCGTCTCCGCAGGGGTATTTTCTGTGCCTTTAAACATCAGGTGCTCAAATAAATGTGCAAACCCTGAACGTCCCTGGGGATCATCTTTGCCACCAACGTGATAACCAACGGTAACGGCAACCGTCGGCGACGTCGCATCGGCTTGAATCACAACACGCAAACCATTTTCTAGTGTGCGGTCAGACCAAGTCGTATCTGGAGTAGTCGATTGCATACCGCTCAGTTGCAAAACCGAGTGAGGCGCTCCTGTAGTATCGAGCATGCCATGGGCCGTTTAGCGCCGTCTCCAAGCAATTTGATCCAACTCATAGAACACGAGGTCAACCGGACGTCCGTGTACCATTGCCCCCCGACGCACACGCCGTAATTCTAATAATCCGGCGCGAGTCAACACCTTACGCGAGGCACGATTTTCCGGCAAACAATACCCGACGACTTTATCGATCAAACCGGCAGAAAACGCTGCGGCGATAAGCGCACTGACGGCTTCGGTTGCATAGCCCTGACTACGGTACTCACGCAAAATCGAATACCCCAATTCGCCACAATACGGATTTTGCGTATTGGTCCGCAGCGACACCCAACCAATTGGATCAGGGTAGTCGGCGCTACGCAAGAGCCATTCGTAACGTCCCACCGCACCTCGTACGCAAGCCCCTGGCCGCGTCGCCACCCGCTCACAATATGCATCGAAAGAAATCCGGGGAATATCTTGATACGCTCGTAAATGCGGAGCGTGCAATAATTCCCACATCAAGCGCGCGTTCTCGAGCGTCACAAACTCATACGCTAAACGTAACGATGGTTCAATCAACCGTCGGCACCCTTGTCAGCACACACAGTCGACGTGATCAGCGCAACATGTTTGATCTAGCCAATGCACTCCAAGCTGGTCGCCCCCTAGAATGCACGCTCGACGCAACCGTGTGCGATTCACCACGCGAATATTTCGGGAATCGCACCAAAGCCGAGCACGAATATTTTCATGTAGTCTGCCAAGGCCAACGCCTGGAAGTGGTGCAGAATCTGAACTGCTCGCCGAACGTACCGGTCCAACCTGGCGACGCCATCGAACTCCACGGAGAATTGGTGCCCCACGGTTCGCACGGTGCGCTTATGCACTGGACCCATCATGACCCGAGCGGTCGACACGAAGATGGTTGGGTACTGGATCACGGGCAACGTTACGGCTAACCGGGTGTTCTTCAAAGAGCGTGGGAATCGTGACCAGCCGGAAATGCCGCGCTTGTAACTCCCCAATCAGGCGCGCGGTCGCGACAATATCTTGGCGACGATCGCACGCGGGAGTTCCCGCACAAAGTTTGCCCTCGTCACCATCGTGCAAGACCACAATCCCCCCCGACTTCACGCCAGCCAGACTGCGTTGCACAATAATATCGGTACCCGGCTGACGCCAATCACCCGAGAGGGGAACGCTCCAACGCACCACGCGCTCGCCCAGTGACTGGGCTTGTTTCACGGTCCAGGTAGCGTAGGCGCCATACGGTGGACGGAAATAGCGCGGTGGTGGCGCGCCTGCCGCCTCGATGGCCCTCGCGGTCCGTTGCAGCGAACGACGGAAAGCTCGCGGTAATTCGAGCACCGTTTTTTCGTGGCCCCAACTATGATTTTCCACGGCGTCGCCATCGCGAACCATCCGTGCAATCAAGTCCGGATACGCCTGCGCGCAACGGCCAACCACAAAAAATGTCGCCTGGACATGCGCCTGTTCTAAAATCGTGAGAATCTGCGGGGTCGCATCAGGATTCGGACCATCATCGAACGTCAACGCAACCGCCGGAGTATCTGCGGCGCCGCGGCTCAAGACATGCTGGTGCGCTACGGCAAATAACGGCAACCCAAGCACCCAGAGTACAGCGAGGAACCAGGCATTAAACAAGGTTGATACCGGAAGGATCATCTCGATGCACGACTAGTAAGTTCATGCCGGATTGGAACGTATTATAATCCATGTTCTGAAAATACTGGATCATTTCTTCAGAGTTACTCTTAATATATTCCAGTAAGACGATCGGGCGATGCCGCTCGAAAATTTCTTTGGCACCACGCACCACTTCCATTTCCATGCCTTCGACATCGATCTTCAGAAAATCAACCCGGTCATAATCGAATGAATCGAGCGTTACCAAAGGAATCGCCTGACTTGCCTCGGGTGCATAATTCACCACTTGACCAAGGTATTCGGTGCTTTCACGCAAGCGCAGCTCCAGACTGCCGAAGCTCCCCGGCTGCGTGTAATCGAGCTTCGGAATCAAAATCGTCCCGCTCTCGCCACCGAGGGCCAAATGCTTTGCGCTCGCGTTCAAGCAGTTATTCAGAGCAATATTTCCGCAAAGCGCATAATAAATCGGCTCCTGCGCTTCGAAGGCATGCACTTTCCCCCAGCCGTGCATTTCGCGCGCCCATTCAATCGTGTGCACGCCAATATTTGCACCGCAATCAAGCGCAACCACGCCATCACCAAAATGTTCACGGCGCAAATTCAACATGCGCAACGCTAACGCAATTTCTTCGGGTTCGAAATACGAATTGCGAGTCAGCGATAAACCGACTCCGTATTCGTAACCGCCTTCTAAGCGGTGGTAATCGTGTTGGTTCACGATCATCGTGCCATGCCCCGTAGCAAGCAACACGAATGCAATAGGGCGACGGATAACACTATTCATTATGGGGCGCCATTTCGACTGCGACCAACACCAAGGCCTTCAGCGAACTTGCTCGCGTGCCGCCTGGCACGCGGCGCGGAACGCCGGCGTACCAAAGTTCTGCACCGCCAGGACATACTTTCGCAACGCTAAAGCGGGAATCGGCGTGCTTTCTAAGCTCAGCAGATCGGCACCATTCGCATGCGGATCGAGCTCAAGACGATAGTCCCGGCTCGGTGTGCCCAGCAATTCTTGCGCTCGAAAAGTAATCGTATGGCGTTGCCATTGCGAACCCGTATGCGTGGCCAGGAGCACGTGGCTTGCGCCTTGCCCCACGGGTGCAGCAAGCAAGCCGCCACTACGAGCAAGATCGAACAGCGCGGGCACATCCACCCGGCCCGAAGGCGGCTCGGTCACAACCGCGTTCCCCCCTGCACCGATAACGCTGTAGCGAATCCGCGAAGAACCGTTGGCGTCATAAAAATTCCAACTCTCACGGCGCAATTTTGGCGCGGGATCGACCAGAACCACTTCCATCACAATATCTCGCGGCTGATCCAATAACTGCTCGATATGCGCAGCACGGTGGACGAAGCCCGGTAACCAGGCCGACGCGATCACGCCGCAGGTGAGTATCCCCAACGCCGCCACACCCAGATCGACCCGCCAAAAGTGAGATCTAGAACGACGCACGCGCGTCCAAGGCACGATTGACGAGCGCGTCCGCCACGGCATTCTCTGCACGCCGCACGTGCTCAATCCGGAATTCGGTGAGCTGCTTCGCTAGCTCGCGCGCACGACTATGCAAAGGCACAAGCGCGGGATGCTTGACGCGATATTCACCACGCATCTGCTTCACGACTAACTCGCTGTCCAGTCGAGCCAGTACTCGTTGCGCCCCCAGCGCCAAGGCTGCTTCCAAACCAATAATCAGGCCTTGCCACTCAGCGACATTATTTGTCGCCACGCCCAGAAAGACCCCAATTTCTCGCACGATCGCGCCCTGGGCATCGTACAGCACGACGCCGCTAGCCGCAGGACCAGGATTTCCGCGTGATCCACCATCGGCAAAAAGCGTGATGTTCATGCCAAGGCAACCTGCGGTGCCAAGAGATCAATCACCATAGGCGCGACCGCTTGCCGCTCGGCATCCACGCGTTCTGCCATGCCGAGCACGGTGCCGCTACACCCCCAAATGTGCGCAGCATCAATCCGCAAATCAAGCCACGGGGTCGACGCTAGGCGACTGACATCACCGTGGACCGGTGCAACGATCGTCACATTATCGCTCGTCTTCACGCTGATCCGCTGCGGATCTTTACGCGATGGGCCTTGCGCCAGAGCGCGCACCACGGTCCCAACTTTCCGCGCATGATACGCCTGCACGTGACGATTGACGACTTCCATCAAACGCGTCAAACGCTCCGCGCCAATCGCCGGATCAAGCTGCTCCATTTTTGCGGCTGGGGTTCCACGCCGCGGGGAATAGACGAACGCGTAGACTTGAGCAAAATACCCTCGCTCCACGATCTCCAACGTCTGCTGGAAATCGGCTTCGCTTTCGCCGGGAAAACCCACGATAATATCGGTGGTTAGCGCCCAATCGGGGCAGAAGCTGCGGAAGCGTTCGATCCGTTCGACATATTCCTCGATCGTATATTTGCGGTTCATCTTGCGCAGAATCGGATTCGACCCCGACTGCATAGCGAGGTGAAAGCGCTGATTGAGCCGCGGTGTCTTAGCCAGGGCGGCCAATAAATCATCGCTGAGGTCTTTGGGGTGAGAAGTCAAAAATCCGACACGCTCAACACCGGGTAGTGCCGCTACGTGTGCGAGTAATCCGGCAAAATTGAGGCCACTCGCGGGATCAGCATATGCATTCACCGTTTGCCCGACCAAGGTAATTTCGCGCGCTCCGCCGGCCACGCGGGCGCGAATTTCGTCGTCGATTTCAGTCAAGAGACGATGATCAAAACGGCCTCGCACCTGCGGTACGATGCAATACGAACAATAATACGAGCAACCGCGCTGAACATTGACATACGCGCGTAAGGGCGTAAAAGCGTCCACCAAGCCATCACCACGGCCACCCAATGGGGCAAGCAGTGCTCTTGCTTCAACGACTTCTTCATCGCCAAATTCACTCACCCAACTCGCGAGGGTATCGCCCAAATGGCGCAGCTCTTTGGTCCCAAAAATCCCGTCAACATAGGGAACGCGTTGCTGCATAATATGCCGATCCTGCTCGGCTAAGCATCCGCAGACCACTAAGCGCAGGGTCGGATCCGCGTCTTTCAAGCGCTTATAGTGGCCCAAACGCCCATAAGCGCGTTTCTCAGCATTATCACGCACCGTGCAGGTGTTTAAAATCAACACATTCGCCCGATCAGGCTGATCAACAATCTCGTACCCTGCCGCCGCCGCTCGTTCAGACAGATAGCGAGAATCCGCCTCGTTCATCTGACAGCCATGGGTTTCTACATATAAAGACGCCACGGGAGCCTCTGTTCGCGAACGTGAGAACGGTTTCATGGCTGCGGTGCAGCTAGCGAAGCGGCCCAGAATCTCGCAACTGCGCCAGAATCTCGACCGGCAAGTACACCCGTCCAGCGAGCACGACCGGCGCGGGATCGCAGTGGATCGTCCGTCCATCAATCCGCAAAAGGGGATCACCCACATGACCGACGAGCACGTGCTGGTGGTACCGCAGCACGATTTTGTCGCGTTCAACCGTCACCACGCTCTGGGGCAGCTCGGTTTGGGTCGCAGCGACGACCACCGCCGCGTGCAGCATCGGCCGTGGCTCCAGGATAAGATCGCTCGTCATCTCGGGAAGGACCGTGAACGCCCGCTCAAAGCTCGTGCTCGGAGTCGTGACCTCCACAACATGCGCCCCGGCCGCAAGCGCCAAGGCCTGGCCATCCGACGGCACCGGGGCACCATCGACCCGCAGATGGCTACCCGCAACAGGATGGAAATTGACGGCCCCTTGAGGCGCAACGCCAGCCGCCTGCGAACGCACCAGTTCACGATATTTCCACACCACAACCTGGGGGGAAACCAGCAGAGGTACATCTTGAGTGACCCAGCCCGATTTCGCCAGGGTCAGTCTGTGACGCCCGCGGTATACGCCACCCAACAATATCGGGGTACGCCCCACGTGGACCCCATCCAGCCACAAGTCGGCTCCGCTCGGGAGCGTCGCAACGTACGCGCCTCCGCTGGGCTCTGGCAAAGCACTGCTCACAGGTGGGGGGCTTGCGCTAGCCGCCGAGCTTACGCTCGCGCCGCACGCCCAAGATAGCACCGCAAACAGGGTCCCGATCACGCGCCAAGTCTTCACAGCCGAGCACTTCGTAAGACGATACCGGAGAAACTGCCCGTCCCCCGAAAGAAACCCAAGACATGAATGACTCCGTTGCCACGGTCGCGATCCTCGGCCGCCCTAATGTGGGCAAAAGCGCCCTCTTCAACCGTTTGGTCGGGCGCCGTTTAGCGATCGTCGACGACACCGCAGGTGTGACCCGCGATCGCCTCTACGCCCACGCCGAATGGCAAGGGCGCATTTTCAGCTTCGTCGACACCGGCGGTATCGATACCGATGTCGCGGAGCACGACCACATCTGGGCCTGCACTCGCGCGCAAGCAGAGATCGCCGCGAAAGCCGCCGACCTCATTGTCTTCGTGGTTGATGGCTCTGATGGCCTCAACCCGCTCGATGAAGAAGTCGCGAGCATCATCCGCAAAATGCGCCGTCCCGTGATCTTCGTCGCCAACAAGCTCGAATCGGAACGCGCTCGGAACGGCGCGATCGCAGAGTTTGCGCCGCTCGGCTTTGGACCACCGACCGCGGTTTCCGCGATCCACGGAGAAGGAACTGGCGACCTGCTCGACTTGATCGTCGCTCAGCTCCCTCCCCAAGAGCCGCTCCCGTCAACCGATGACGTGCTGGCACTTGCGGTCATCGGTCGCCCCAACGTCGGCAAAAGTTCCTTGGTCAACGCGCTCATCGGCGAAGAACGCAGCATCGTTTCCGACGTCCCCGGCACGACCCGCGACGCGATCGATACGCTCTTCCAATTCCACGAGCAAAAAATGCGCCTCATCGACACGGCTGGGGTATGGCGCAAATCACGCGCGCACGGCGATATCGAATATTACGCGTCGTTACGTTCCTACAAAGCCTTGGAGCGTGCGGATATCGTCGTCCTCGTCATCGATTCGATGGAAGGCGTCATGGCTCAAGATCGCCGCCTGGCTGGATCTGCGCTAGAGGCCGGCGCCGGACTCGTGATCGTGGCCAATAAATGGGACCTCGCTCGTGAACTCGGTGACTTTCAGCAAAACGAGCTAATCGATGTCATCCACCAGCAGATGCCGTTTGCTCATTTTGTTCCGGTAACGTTTCTTTCCGCGCTCACCAAGCGCAAACTCGGTGGCTTAATGCCCTTGGTCATGCGAGTGCACACCAATCGCCGCCGCCGCATCCCCACTGCCAAAGTCAATAATCTGATCCGCGAAGCCACGCTCGCGCATCCACCGCCAATGATCAGCGGAAAGATGGCGCGCATTTATTATGCCAGCCAGGTCGGCACCGCGCCGCCGCGCTTCCTCTTCTCGTGCAATGATCCCGATCGGATATCGTCGTCGTATCGTCGCTTTCTGGAAAATACCATCCGTGCCAGTGATGATTTCGAGGGCGTCCCGATTGAAATGGAATTCCGCAGTCGGCGTGAGGAAAGCGAGAACAACAGCTAGTGGGAGCGATGCCCCCCTGGCCTCTCACGAGCGTGGTGTTGCTCGGCGCTTTTCTCGCCGGTTCGATTCCCTTCGGCTTGATTATCGCTCGCGTGTGTTACGGCGTAGATCTGCGGGAGCACGGCAGCGGCAATATTGGTGCTGCCAACGCGATGCGGACCATTGGCCGTAACGGTGCGATTGCAACACTGGTACTAGACGCGCTCAAAGGCTGGCTGCCGACCATCCTCGCCTTGCACACGCTGGGCTTTGCAGCCGCGCTCCTCGCCGGAGCCGCAGCGGCGTTGGGCCATTGCTTCACTCCCTGGCTAGGCTGGCGCGGCGGCAAAGGCGTGGCGACTTTACTTGGCACTCTGCTCGCGCTGAACCCGCTCGTAGCGCTCGCGAGCGTCCTGGTCTACGCCGCTTGCGTCTTGCGGCTACGCATCTCAGCGATCGGCTCGCTAGCCGCCGGCGCCACGAGCCTCATCGGCCTAACCATCACCCACGGCCTCAGCGGTGGACTCTACGGCAGCTTCGGTTTCGCGCTCCTCCTCTACACCCACCGCACCAACCTCGCCCGCCTACGCAACGGCACAGAAAACACGGTGGGCTAGAGCCATCCCCAAGTCGTCGTCAGAACGGCTTGGTTATTCTCAGGTCTGCGCGGAAGCCGGCGCCGTATTGGGTGGTGTTGAAGCCGTTGTTGACTTTGATCAAGTACACCCTGTTCGTGAGATTTGTCAGGGTCAGGTTGTATCCAAGGTGGCCACGAGCCCCCTTGCCGGGATCACGACCAAGGGCGAGATCGAAGGTCAAGTGCGGCGGCAGACGGCCTGAGCCGTTCTCGAACTGGACGGGGTAGCCAGTTCCGTATTCTGGTTCGAGAGAAGCAAAATAACTCCGATCTGCCCCAAGTCGCTTGGTATAATCGCCAGTCAGCTCGATCGTCCGATCATGATCCTCGGGCTGTAAGGTGACATCGTTGTTTCCAGCAGCACAAGCAGCAGTAATCGGTGGCGGGCAAAATAAGAATGTGCCGCCATCAACCCCACCCGCGAGAGATTGTGAAATCGTCGCCGAGAGCGATGCCGAATCACCACGCCTGGTGCGACTTTCGATGCGGGCTTCGATCCCTTTAGCAACACCAATCGTATTATTAAACACCGCCTGAATCGGGGTCTGCGCGAGCGACGTCGTATCGAGCACATTGTTCACATCACGTTTCCAGACATTGACATACCAACGTTCGTGGTCTGACATCGCATGCGCAAGCCCAAATTCAACTTGCGAATCACGCTCTGGCTGCAAATCGTAGACCGGAGTCGTCACAGCACTTCCCGTTAAAACGACCGCAGCACGCCGAGTATCTTCTAGATATGGCGCTGCATATTGACGGCCATACGATGCATGCACAATATCTTTTGCGCCGACTTTGCCATTGACTTCGATGCGTGGAGAGAGTTGCGCACCTGCGGTATATCCACTGGAACGATCGTAGCGTAATCCGCCAAAAAAAGTGACAAACCGCGTTGGAGTCCATTTATCTTGGAGATAAGCCCCGAACGTGCTCCCACGTTGCGATGCATTATCATCAAAAGACTGCAAGGTATTACTCGCATCAAAATAACCGATTGATCCAGTTCCAACAAAATTTTCCAAGGCAACATCAAGACCCGTTTTTACAGCATGTTGCCCGATCGCTTGATAATGCTCAAGGCGCAAACCATCAAACGTTGAGGTACGGTTTTGCACTAAGCTATTCAGAGGAGAAAACGTGCCATCACCATTGTTCACTTGACCAGCTAAATCATTGGCGACATCGCCCAAATACTGCACCTGATCGGTCCGTAACCAAGGCACCAGGCGAGTATACGCACGACCGTTCCGTGCAGTTTTCGTCAAAGCCACACTCAGCAATTGATCATGCTCAACCTGCACATCATTGGTGTTTGGTGCCGACGAAACGGGATCGTTTGAATCATTCGGATCAAGATTAATGGGGATTTGATACTTCGCCGTATTATCGAGATAGGTTGCTTCCAACGTTAGATTTGGTGTTGCTTGTGTAAACGAACGTAACAACACATTACTCTGATTCGCATGATCGTGAATCGGGACAAAGGTCGGAGAGTCGAGACCGCGATTCGTGCGTTCGAGGTCGCCATGAAACGAAACTTGTGTCTTTTCGCCCACCGGCAGCATCGCACTCAACGAAGTTTGCGCATCACCGTATGTTCCAAGCCCGACCGTCAGGGCGCCGCTTGGCGTATGATCGGCAAGATTTGGTCGCGTGGTCACAATATTGACCACAGCTCCTTGGCGTTCTCCGCCATATTCCGCCGGAATCGCCCCGGTAAAGACCTCTAACGAATCAATACTTCGCGGGTCGATCACCTCGCTAAAATTGGCCGCAGTTCCTTGCGGTACAGGCACGCCATCGATTTCATAATTCAAGCCATGAAACCCATGCGCAACAGGCTCATCGTAAGCAAAACGCACAATGCCCGGCACCGTTGCGATCAGCTTCTTTAGGCTCTGATTATCTGGCAAATCGGCAATCGTATGTTGATCAAGCGTATTCACCGACACGGGCGAAGCAGCTGGTCCCCGCGTGGTACTTGCGGTCACTGATCCGATTTCTGTCGGTGCTCGCAACGCGACGTTGACATGAAGCGCTGCGTCACTCGCCACAACAACAGCACTCGCGGCCGACAAACCGGCCTCCGCACAGGTAAGTATATACGATCCAAACGTTACTCTTGGAAACTGAAAATGGCCCGCAGCATCGCTTCTGACCACTTGCGTACCAGCATCCCCCTTGAGAGAAACGCGAACGCCAGCAACAGGCTTCGTACCGATATCAACAGTCCCATCGACACTCCCGGTCGTATCGGCTAGGGCAATACTCGGCGTCATCACCAAGGCAGCTAAACCAAGCCCTAAAAAACGGCTTTTCAAAACAATATCCTCTCAAAACATTTCACAGAAAAGAAAACCAAGCAGCGAACATGCCACTAGGAAATCGCAAGAAAAAATGCTTCTAAGGAATCGGTGGCGCTCGTAATCCCTGGCCACACGCCAAGGCTGGTTCGCGGTAACACACGATAAGGCGCAAGGCTGCGGTGCGGCACTCTACGACAGCTAATGCAAGCTGCGCGTCCCAACGCAGAAAGAAACCGACAATCGCTAAACAGCTCACCGCGACGAGTCGCAGCATCGTTGATGCGCCTAGTCGGGCCAAACCAGCCACAAACAAAGCACACGCCGCTATGATGCCAAGCCCCAGCAGCGGATTGCCCCCGAGGGCATCTTGCCAAGATTCTCTATGACCAAAAGCCGCAACTTGTTCGGAAAATTCAATCCCGAAGAGCAACAACAGCGCAAGCACAAAAACCGTCGACACCATGCGCCATCCCACTTGGGCCAACGTTAAGCGTGAAGCGAAGTCGAGCGGATCGCAGGCCTCGGCGCGAGCCAAGGTCATGACCAAGGTGCGTCCGCACCAAGCCACGGCAGCCGCACCTGCCGCGACAGCCAAGGGCCCCAGCGCAATATGCTGATACCCCTCGTACGCGTCTGCATGACCGGCGAGCCCGGCACTGAGCACATCAATCGCAAGATGCGCCAACAACGTCGTCAGCGCCGCCAAGACAAACAGAATACACAACTCTGCTAGCAGCGTGCCAACAGAACGCAACGGCCATTTATCGCGCTCAGGATAGGGTATCCGCATCTTCAAGGGGAGAAGTATCACGCATGCATGCTGACTTCCCTGCGCTCGTCTCTGCCGAATGGCTCTCAACCAATATTCATGATCCGCAGATCTGCGTCATCGACGCGACCTTCCACATGCCCCATACCAACCGCAACGCGGCTGACGAGTTCACGCACGAACATCTCCCCGGAGCGGTCTTCTTCGATATAGACAAAGTCGCAGACCACACCAGCACGCTGCCCCATATGCTCCCATCAGGGGAAGAGTTTGGCAGTGCGGTCGCAACTCTGGGGATGACCAATGATACGCTCGCGGTCGTCTACGACACCCACGGATTGATGAGTGCCGCGCGACTGTGGTGGATGTTTCGTATCTTCGGACATGACCGCGTCACCGTGCTCGACGGCGGTTTGCCTGCCTGGAAGCGCCTACCGGGCCCGCTTGCCCAAGGGCCCAGCACCCCAAAGCCCAGCCACCGGCCGTTCGTAACCCACTTTCGCCCTGAACTCGTTCGCACACAAACCCTTGTCGCGAACGCGATTGACGATCCCCAAACCGCAATCATCGACGCGCGCGGCAGCGCCCGCTTTAGCGGGCAAGCCCCAGAACCCCGAGCAGGGGTACGTTCCGGCCATATTCCTGGGAGCATCAGCCTGCCATATACGGAGCTCCTCAACGAACGGGGTGAGTTACTCTGCACCGACGAGCTCACGCAACGTTTCGCCCAAGCTGGCATCAGCGCCAAGCGAGAAATTATTGCAAGTTGCGGCTCGGGCGTTACTGCATGCGTCCTTGCACTCGGTTTGGCGCAAACAGGACGCTGGGATGTCGCGGTTTACGATGGTTCCTGGAGCGAATGGGGCGCGGATCCAGCTGCTCCGATCGAGCTGGGCGATGGCGCGGTTTCCCCACGCTGAATCCGCGCCACCAGATCGTGCAAACGCTCGATAAAGCGTTCAGGGGAAAATTCAAGCGCGTGTAAACGCAAACGCTGCGGATCAAAATCACCCACACGAAACTCCCGCAACGCCTGTGCCAAACTCGCTGCTTGCGGTACATCAAAGTACGCGCCCGTGATGCCTTCCCGCAGTGTTTCTAGCGCCCCACCGGCTCGCAGGGCGATCGTCGGCCGCCCCGCGGCTGCGGCCTCAAGCGGCACTAAACCAAAATCTTCTTGGCCGGGCAACAGCACCACCGCCGCGTCGGCTAAAACGCGCTGGCGCGTCGTGTCGTCTACTTCGCCCAAAAACTGCACGTTTGCACCGTCCGCTTGAGCGCGCAAACTCGCAGCAGCCGGCCCGCCACCGATCACGACCAGCGGCATATCAACCTCTCGGCAGGCATCGATCGCCAAATCGATGCGTTTATACGGCAACAAACGCGAAATCACCAAGGCATACCCGCCTGCGCCCTGCCCGACCACAAATTTATCCACGTCAACCGGACACGGCAAGACGAAAGCATCTCGTCCATAATATTGCCGCACCCGTCGGGCAACATTATGAGAATTCGCGATAAACGCCGAGGGACGCGCGGCGGCCTGCAGATCCCACGCAATCAGCCGATCGAGCATCGGTTGGGCGAAATCACGCACAAGCCGTTTACTAAACGATGGCAGATGTGCCGTCAGGAGCGCGGTCACGTAGTGCTCGTCTTCGCACAAAAAACGACTGACATTGTTGATATAACAAATATGCAATGCATCTGCGCGACAACGTACGCCCTTAGCCCACGACGTTGTCGAACTCACGATCAGATCATAACGACGCAAATCGAAGCGTTCAAACGCCCACGGATACAAGGGAGCAAAGTAGCGAAAAAGCTTTTGACGTAAGGGAAAGAATTGCAACGGCGATGTCGTGATGCTGCGCCCAACAAAGAGATCGCCCACGGTGGATGGATCAAAAAGTGACGTGAAAATTGGTGCGAAGGGATACGCCTGGGCAATCCGAGAAAAAACTCGCTCCGCGCCACCCCGTTGATTGCAATAATCGTGCACCAACGCAACAGCAATGTCTGAGGGAATTAGCGCTGCTCCCCGACGCGCGGCAAAACAAAAGAAGCAGTGGATGCATCAAAATATCGGCGCAAAACTCGCTGCACATCACGCGGTTGTACGGCTTCAATTTTTTGCAATACCGTATTGAGTCCGTTCACCCCCAGGCCCAAATTCGCCAAGCTATCTATTTCCGCAGCACGTTGTGGCAGCGAAGCCAAGCTCGTCAGATAACAACCTTCGGCGATCGCTTTGTAGCGATCGATATAAGTCGAATCGAGTTTATTCGAACCGAGCGCCAATCGGAGGGTCGTCAAGGCGCGTAAGGCAACCGATTCATCGATCACCGAACCGTCAACGTACAAAATAACATTGGCCGGATCGCTATGAAAATCGTACTGCAAACCAATGGGTTGCTGTGATGATGGCAATGAAGTTGTGCTCGCCCGCGAAAAAACTTCTTGCAAAATTGCATCAAGCACGAGCATTGCGCCAAAGTCGTCCGAACCAGGCGTCGGTGCAGGGAAGCCTAAAAGCACCCACGGCGCTGGGATGTTTCGAAACGAAATAATCGAGGTTTGCGGCGCGAGCGGTTGGCGGCCCACAACTTTAATAGGCTGCGAAGCACCAGGCGCGAGACTCAAGAGCAAGGCTTTCGCTGCGGCTTTATTCGCGGGGCTCACATCTCCAACCAGCGTCGCACTCGCGCCGCCACGACGGTACGAGTACTGGAAAAAGGCTTCGGCATCAGCTCGGGCTATTTTTTGTAAATCCGCAGCAGTACCCAATGGTGGCTGACCCGCATCGCTATTATAGTAATACGCATCGCGAAACATCGCAATGCCAGTCACAAGCGGATCGCTTCGTAAAGCAGCAACGCGCTTGCGCAAACTCGTCACCGCCTGAAGAAAAACACCATTGTCAAAGTGAGGATTTGCCAAAACGTGGGCGACTAACGCCGCCTCATCGGCAAGATCAGCATTCTTCGCCTCAAGATAGAGATGCAAACTCTGGCCATCGACATCGGCAACCAACGAACCACCACGAGCACGAATTGCATCGTTGAGCGTCGGCGCTCCAGGCTCCGCACGAATCGGCATGTCGAGCAACATTTCCGCAGTCAAGCCAGCGACGCCACCTTGATGCGGGGCCTGCCGATCGACTCCCGCACGGATGAAGAGATCAATCCCACTGACCAGTGTCGCTGGATCAGCTTGCGAGAAAATCTGCGCACCATCGGTTAAGCTGTCAACCAAGGACAGGTTCGTGACGCGCGGCACCATGGGACTAGCCGTAACGGCAGCCGGAAAAAACGCTAACCAAGCGAGGCAACAGGCTTGAAGGCGACGATGCATTAGTGCGTTTTCTCCCTGATAGACTGCGACGGCTCAAGGGTCACCCATAGCGGTGAAGACTGGAGAAAGGTCTGAGCGACTTCAGCAACTTTGCGCGCCGAAAGCGCAGCTATGTCATGGTCATATTGGCTATCTGCGCCCTGGGCACCGGGCGCATAACCGGGCGAGCCCTCGGTTGCATACCATCCAAAACTCGCTGCTAGGCCCGTCGGCGTCTGGAGCTCGCTCTGAATATGATACGAGAACGCCCTGCGCGCTTGAAGAAAAACATCAGGTGGCAAGGGTTTGGTCAAAGCCTGAATTTGTTGGCGAATCTGGTGTAACGCAGCACCTGAACCGGGCCCTGAAACTCCGACAAGAAAAATGCCAGGTTTCTGCAGCGTAATAAATTGCCCATTGAGCGTCACATCGGGCAAGGCCGTCGCGAGTTGACGCGTGACCTTTCCATCGATGGGGTGGAAGAGATAATCGGCAATAAAATCCATCGCTGTTGCAGAGAGCTCATCGTCGATGTCAGGGCCCAACCATGCGAGTCCGCCACCCGGCTGACTAAACGGCACAAAGCGTGGCGTGCTCACCGACCCAGGCGTCGATTGCAACGCAGCCAGCTCATCCTGCTCTGAAAAAGTCGTATTCGTGATCGTAGCACTCGGCATGATAGCCGTCAGCAAGCTGGGTGCAGTTGCACCCGTCACGACCAACGAGGCATGCTGCGGTCGAAAAGCGCGTTCGGCAAAAGCCTGCACCGTTGGCAGGTCAAGCGCGGCGACATCATGTGCATCAAGCGTGGCATAATGCTCAGGTCCGGCGACAAACAAACCAGCAAACAAGGCATTGCGCAACGCAACGCTTGGATCAAACCGCTCATACATCGCCTCGGTCGTCATATCGAGCTTGGCGCGATGCAGACCAGCATCGGTAATATGGGGCGAAAAATAGCTGCCGGTGAGCAAACGCAATGTCGCGTCCGCCTCCGGAGAAGGCACTAACGCGGTAATCGCAACAGAATCTGGGAAGACATCGATCGACAATGTGCCGCCGATCGAGGCCACATATTCACCAAGCGAAAGCCCCTGTGCAGCGCTCGAAGCAGCAGCACTCTGTGCGGCCAGTCGCCCCAACGACGGATGGATCGCTGGTCCGTAACCAATCGATGGAACCCGGTACCATAATTCAAGTGCGGTTAAGGGCATCGAAGAGGGTGCGGTCAGCACATAATGCCCGCCCTGCGGCAAAGCGCCGCTCAGAATCCCGGCACCATAGAGTGGCGTCACACGCTCACGGGCAGCGAGCGGCTCAACCAGCGCCAACAAACTCGCGGTGATCATGAGCGCACCGAGCGCAACGCGCCGGAAGCCCATTTACGTAGGCTCAGGCGAAATTGTGGGAGGCAACAAACTCGGTCGTCTCCGACGAGACTCAGCAGTCGCCTCGGGGCTCAGCGTCACCGTGGCACCCGAAGGATCAACCGGCGGCAAAACTTCTGGCGGAACGTACGGACGATCACCAAGTATCGCCAGGACTTCTTCGGCATCGATCGTTTCAACATCGAGCAACCGTTCAGCCATACGTTGAACTTTGGCCCAATGTTCTTTCAATATATCTTGCGCCCGAGCCAAGCACGATTCAATAATTTCGCGAACTTCGGCATCAATTTTTCCAGCAATCGCCTCAGAGTAGTTACGCTCTTCACCAAAATCACGTCCGAGGAAAACTTGCTGCTGGCCGCGTCCGTATTGAATCGGCCCTAAATCCTTGGACATACCGTATTGGGTGACCATCTTGCGGGCAATTTCAGTTGCCTTTTCAAAGTCGTTTGACGCGCCGTTGGTAACTTCAGCAAACTGCAACTGCTCAGCAACCCGCCCACCTAAGGCCGCGGTAATCCGATCAATCATCTCAGTACGGGTTGAGAGATAACGATCTTCCGTTGGCAAATACATCGTGACACCCAAGGCCATCCCACGAGAGATGATCGTCACTTTGTGCACCGGATCCGAATGCTCAAGCATGCCACCAACGATCGCATGGCCTGATTCATGATACGCAACAATTTCTTTTTCTTTTTGCGAAATCAGGCGTGAGCGTCGCTCGGGCCCAGCAATAACCCGATCTATCGCTTCCTCGCAGTCGGTCATCTCAATCACCGATTTATCTTGACGAGCTGCCAGCAAAGCCGCTTCGTTGAGCAGATTTTCTAAATCAGCGCCAGAAAAACCCGGCGTCCGCTTGGCGAGGGTCTCAAGCGAGATTTCTTTGGAAAGTGGTTTATTTTTTGCATGAACGGCCAAAATTTGTGCACGCCCGCGCACGTCAGCACGATCGACGACGATTTGACGATCAAAACGCCCCGGACGCAACAACGCTGGATCCAAGACATCAGGTCGATTGGTGGCAGCGATCAGAATCACACCGGTGTTTGGATCAAAGCCATCCATCTCAACGAGGAGCTGGTTCAAGGTCTGCTCGCGTTCATCGTGACCGCCGCCTAAACCGGCACCGCGCTGACGACCGACCGCATCGATTTCATCGATAAACACGATGCAGGGCGACGATTTCTTCGCTTGTTCGAAAAGATCACGCACGCGCGAGGCGCCGACCCCAACGAACATCTCAACAAAATCAGAACCCGAAATCGAAAAGAACGGCACTCCCGCTTCGCCGGCGATCGCGCGCGCTAAGAGCGTTTTTCCTGAGCCTGGCGGCCCCAACAAGAGAACGCCCTTAGGGATGCGGGCACCGAGGGCCTGAAATTTTTTCGGATATTTAAGGAATTCAACAACTTCACTGAGCTCTTGCTTCGCTTCTTCGATCCCCGCCACATCAGCAAACGTGACTTTCGTCCGATTCTCAGAAAGCGTTTTGGCGCGCGAACGACCAAACGAAAGTGCTTGATTACCGCCACTTTGCGCCTGACGCAAAATAAACATGAACAGGAAGCCGATCAAGAGGAAAGGCAACACCTGGCCCGCGATGACCATCAAGGGCGACGAAGCTGTTTGATCGACCGAGACATCGACATTGTGCTGACGTAAGGTCGTCTGTAACGTGGCATCATCAGGCGCGACAACGGTAAATGCTCCGTCGCTGCTACGAACAAACTGCCCGCTGAGCTCGTGTCCGGCAATCGACACGCTCTTCACGCGGTTTTGTTCAACCGCGCGATAGAATTCGGTATAGCTCATGCGGGTGGGTAGCGTCCCGGGATTCACTAAGCGATCGATAAAGAAAAGACCAACAATGAAAACCAGAGCGACTATCAAGAAATTTCTTACAGACTTGCTCATGCCGTTGTTCTTCCCGTCTTTCACGCGCTTACAGCTTCAATATCACACAGAAACACACCGATGATGTCCCCGGTTCAGGTATTCGGCCGTTTTCTGGGTAATCTAAGCCGGACCCTACGCGCGGCCTCATCGAGCCTGGCATAGGTCAACTCTTCTCTCACGCCCTCCGCATGCAAAGCCGTGCGCAACGCTTGCCGCGCGCGCGCGTGTGCATCGCCATGACGCTCTTCTCGCAAGAGCGAAGCGCAACGTGCCACGGCACGGTCCAGCCCGGGAAACACGCCGCGCAACTCTTTGAGGTGACGCCGGACCACGTTACGCGTATAGCGCTCGTCAAGATTCGAGGGATCCACCACGTACGGTAGGGCAGCACGTTCGCAATAACGCTGGAGCTGCGTACGATCCACCCGTAACAACGGTCGCACTAATTCGAGCGTCGCTTCGAACGGACGTCGTGCGGGCATTCCACACAGACCATCAGGGCCCGTACCACGAAAAAGCGCCAGCAGCACAGTTTCGGTTTGATCCTGCGCGGTGTGGCCAGTGAGCACTGCAGTCGCACCCACATCCACTGCGACCTGCGCCAGCGCCGCGTACCGCAAGCGCCGTAAGTGCGCTTCGTCCGCGCGCTGTGGAGTGAGCGGCACGATACGCAGGGGAAGCCCCAGCTGGGTTGCCACCGCCACCGCCACTGCCTCATCTTGACTCGCTGAGGCCCGCAGCTGATGTTGAACGTGCACCATCCATAATTGGGTGGCCGTCTGACGGGCGGCAGCGACCGCTAAACCCGCGAGCGCGACACTGTCGGAACCGCCCGACACCGCCAACACGACGGTGCCTCCAGCCGGCAGAGCGTCTTCGTGCACAAGGAGTTTGACCAGGGCAGTTTCGGGCCGCGCACCGCGCATGTTACCGCGCGAAACGCGCGAGATCGCGCTTGCTTTCGCGATCGGCAATCGCGCGCCGTTTATCCCAGGATTTTTTCCCGCGACCAACCGCCAGCTGCAATTTCACCCGACCACGTGTGAAGTACATACGCAAAGGCACGAGCGACAAGCCCTTTTCCGCC
The DNA here is from genome assembly GCA_903829325.1 of uncultured bacterium. Lineage (GTDB taxonomy): Bacteria > Vulcanimicrobiota > Vulcanimicrobiia > Vulcanimicrobiales > Vulcanimicrobiaceae > CAIKPM01. The sequence continues at coordinate 7,559 of CAIKPM010000039.1, read as the reverse complement.
GTCAGCTGAATCAAGCGCAGAATCTCTTTTTTATGCAAGAGCAATTTGCGCTCTCGACGGGGCTCGTGATTGAAGACACTTCCCTCTTTGTAGAGTGGAATATGCAAGCCAATGAGATAGATTTCGTTATTGCGAATTTTCGCGTACGCTTCGCGTAGCCCAACCACCCCGTTGCGAATACTCTTCACCTCGGTGCCCGAGAGGACGATGCCGACTTCAAAAGACTCGAGGATTTCGTAATCAAACCGAGCCTTCCGATTATCAACCGCCGGTTCTTTTATCTCGTTTTTTTGTGCGGTCATGACGCGACATTCGCTCCCGTTGCGCTCCTACGCGCAAGAAACTCGCCTTCAGCCAGCGCGAGAACTCGACCAGATTCGTCACGCAAGTCCGCTTTCATCCCTAAAACTGCCGCACGCTGCCAAACCAGGCTCGCCTGGAGAACAAGGGGCTGCTGCAGTGGGGTCGGCCGCTTGAACCGCACGCGGATGTTCGCGGTCACCGCCAAGTGACCGGCGGCGAACGCCGCGTGCGCCATCGCTTCGTCGAGCAACATCGTCACGATACCGCCGTGCGCGACACCTTGCCAGCCTTGGAATTCCTCACGCAGCACCGTCTCACTGCGCACCGAACCATCACCCACGGGCGAAAAGCGCAACTGCAAGCCCGACGCATTCTCAGGCCCACAGCCAAAACAGTGACGATCATCTTGTGGCTGTTGTTCCGCGAGCATAGCTTCGCTCATCGCCCTTCTTGCAAGCGCTGCGCGAGGACGGGCGGCAATTGCGCCGCGGCAATCTTCGCCATCACTGCATCCACCGGATACGTTACACGCCGCCAGGTGACTTCGCGTGTTTGCGTATCGTACACAACATACGACGCTTGGGGATTCAAGTCACGCGGCTGACCAACCGAGCCAACATTAATAATATAGCGTTGATCCGGCTCTAAGGTCAGCTTACCACCAAATTGCATATGCTGATGCTGAACGGTTTGATCACCGGCCAAGGCATAATATTCAGCAACATGGGTGTGCCCAAGAAAAATCAAGGGCGCATCAGTCGCGGCAAACGCTTTGCGTGCAATTTCAACATTTTTACAATATTCAAAATATCTTACCGGCGCGCCATGGACCAACAAAAAATCTGGCAATCGCAATTCGTATGCCAAGCGATTGAGCCATTGAGTGTGTTGTTTATCGATCACCTGTTGCGTCCAGCGCATTGCTTCGCGCGCCAAATCGGTAAAATAGGTTATCCCAAAATCGTCGATTGCAGCGACATCGTGATTACCGAGCACGGTCAAAACGTTGCGTTCGCGCAACAACGCGACGCATTCGTTGGGATTCGGTCCATAGCCGACAATATCGCCCAAACACAGAACAGTTGCCTCGGCGGGAATATCTGCGAGGACCGTCTGCAACGCTTCGAGATTACTGTGAATATCGGAAAGAAAAGCGTAGGTCATACAGCGTGATTCAGCGGAGGACAAGCCGCGAGTGCTTGAGGCAGAAGCTCGCGTAAGCGCTGTCGCTCCATCGCTGTGCCGACCGAAATCCGGACGCAATGCGCTAGTTCAGCCACCATAGGCTTGCGAATAAAAATGCCCAGTTTAAACAAAGCAGGCACCAATGCGACAGCACGTTCAACGCTGCCACAATCGAAGAGCACAAAATTGGTTGACGAAGGATGGCTTCGCAGACCAACCTCGCTCGCAATCTGCGCATATTTATTACGCCCACGCGCGACTTCCAGTAGAACGCCTTCAACAAACTCCTGATCGCGTAATGCCGCAAGCGCCGCGACGATCGGTAAACGCCCAACCCCAAAATGCTGGCGAATCTTTTCTACGTCTGCAATGACCCGGGCATCAGCCACCGCGTATCCGATGCGCAAACCAGCCAGACCATACGCCTTCGAGAAAGTACGCAAGTGGATGACTTGTGGACTCGGTAGGAAGGGTAAGCGTTCGGGCGCCGGTGCAAATTCCGCATACGCTTCATCGAGCAAGAGCACGGTGGTTGCTGGCAAAGCCGCGATAAATTCCGCAAGTGCTGCACGACCGTGGAAACCGCCGCCGGGATTGTCGGGATTGGCTAGGTAGACCAATGCAGGCTGGCGTTTTTGCGCAAGCTCGCTTAATGCAGCTAAATTTGGTCGGGTGACAGCATATGCGACGGTTTCGACGCGCGCACCATAGCCCTCGGCTTGGTAAAAAAACGTCGGGTAGGTACCAGTGGTCGCAAGTGCTAGCCCGCCTTCGCCAACATAAGCACGTAAAAACAAGCCGAGCAAATCGTCAATGCCGCTACCCACGACGATTTGCTCCATCGTGCAGCCACAGTGAGCGGCCAGCGCTTGGCGCAGCAGCCACACGTCGGGATCGGCGTAAAAAGAAATTCGCGGCAACTCAGCGGCAATCGCCGAAGCGACCTGAGGCGATGCACCAAAGGTGCTTTCGTTCGCACCCAACCGCAGCACATCCGATTCCAACACGCCATTTTGTCGCGCCAGGGCCTCAGGACCGACGAACGGAGTAATCGCAGGGAGCGCGGCGATGCGCGGTATCGGGCTTATCACGCTGCCTCTTTCCGCTTCCGGCTAGGGTGCCACCTTTGGAGGCATACGCCTGCCGGAAGAGGGGGATTTGACGCCCAGAAGAAACCGCGCGCCTCATGCTGGACCTCACTGTTATCCGCCGCGATCCCGAACGAGTACGCCGTGCCGTCCAACGCCGCGGCCATGATGCCTCGTTTGTCGACACAATCCTCGCTTTGGATATCGAAGTGCGAGCGGCTCTCACCGACAGCGAAACGCTCAAAGCCCAAAAAAACGCCTTAACTGCAAGCATTTCTAAAGCAGCCGACCGTAAAGGCGAAGCAGAACGCTTGCGGCCAGCGATTGCCGAGCTTAATGCTCGAATTGCTGCGGATAATGAGCGTGCCCCCGCGCTTCAGGCGCAAATAGATGAACGCCTCGCCGAAATTCCCAACCTTGTCGATGAGTCGGTTCCCGATGGTGCCGATGAACACGCGAACGTCATTGTTCGCAGTCACGGGACGCCTCGGCAATTCGATTTCATTCCCAAGGCGCATTACGATCTCGGTGAAGCATTAGGGATTCTTGAGTTTGAGCGAGCCACCAAGCTTTCGGGCAGCCGTTTCAGCATACTCCGGGGCAAAGGCGCACGCCTAGCGCGTGGAATCGTCAATTTCTTCTTAGATCGGGCGAACGCCAACGGCTATGAAGAGCTCGCTCCACCGTTATTGGTCAGTCGTGCGACGATGTGGTCGACCGGACAGCTCTCTAAATTTGCCGACGCGATGTTCACCGACCAAGATTCCGATCTCTTTCTGATCCCCACGGCCGAAGTTCCACTCACGGCTTTTTATCGCGACGAAATATTAGCGCCGGGTAGTCTTCCACAGAAGTTTGCTGCGTATTCACCGTGTTTTCGCAAGGAAGCCGGGGCGGCCGGGCGCGACACGCGTGGCTTGGTGCGCCAGCACCAGTTTGAGAAAGTCGAGCTCGTGTGGTTGGTCGAGCCAAGTCAGTCGTTTGCGGCCCTCGAGTCCCTCACCGCGCATGCGGCTTCGCTCCTTGCCGAGCTGGGCTTGCCGTATCGGGTGAGTGCTTTGTGTGCCGGCGACATCGGTTTCAACGCAGCCAAGACCTACGATCTCGAGGTCTGGTTACCAGCGCAGGAGACCTACCGCGAGATTAGCTCGTGCTCAAACTGCACCGACTTCCAAGCCCGCCGCGCAGCGATCCGCTACCGCCCGCAGGCCCAGGCCAAGCCCGAGCTTGTGCACACACTGAACGGCTCAGGCTTGGCGGTAGGACGCACGCTCGTAGCGATCCTCGAGAACTACCAAAACGCCGATGGGAGCATCACGGTGCCCCCGGTGCTGGTTCCTTATGTCGGCTTCGAAGGCATAGAGCGCCCCTAGGACAAAGTGCAGCGGCCTGGAGAGATGGCAGAGCGGTTGAATGCACCTGTCTTGAAAACAGGAGGACGTGATGAGCGTCTCGGGAGTTCGAATCTCCCTCTCTCCTTGTGGAGCCTGCGAAAGCGGGCTCTTTGCTTTTAAAAGCCTTTGATTATACGGGTTTGAGGGTGTTATCAGCGTCAAACCCGTGTATTTGCTCATGTATTCTCTCGCATAAACTTACGATTCACCGATGTAACCCGAAAGTTTACCACCGATTTACCCTGACTCTGTGATGCTGCTTGCTGCTTAGTGCGTGATAATTTGGAGCGGAATGCTTCCATGAGCTGATCTTCTTCCTTGGGCGTTACGCCCTGGTAAACAGTTTCCGCAAGGATTGATTTAGGACTATGTGCCATGCGTTGCTTAATAGCAGCTTTCGAGACTCCCAAAGCCTGCAACCAAGAGTTTCCGGTATGCTTCCACTTATAAAAGGAAGGGCAATCCTTGGGGAGTCCCAGCTCTCGCTTCATTCTCGCCCAAACCGAGCGGAAATTATTCCGGCTTAATTGAGCACCGGTCGATGTGGCAAATACGTAAGGGCGGGGAGGATCCATTTCGTCGTGAAGGCGTTTAAGAAAATTGATAAGATCATCATCGAGAACGAGAGTACGATTACTACTATCGCCTCGTTTCGTTCCAGGTGAGACAGCACACCCATTTTTTGAACGTCGCATTGCTTTATCTATACGTACTGTTTTCTTATCCCAATCGATGTCTGACCAAAGAAGAGCATGCTGTTCACTATTTCTAGACATAGTCGTCAGCGCAAAAAAAATCAGGCATCTGGACATTAAAGGTTTACTCTCATCCCAGAGAATTTCCAAGAAACGATCTACGTCATGAAGTTGAACAGGTTTGGTAGGCAATGGTGGCATTGTAACGCCATCAAAAAGTTGCGCTCGGGGAAACGACAAATCATCTATACATTTGCCAAACGCTTGCCTCAGATCAACCTTTAAGAAGCGAATAATATAAGGACTCACGCCAGCTCGCTCTAGCACTTCAAAATAATTCCTTACGTCACATGGTGCTATACGGCCTATCTCTTTTTTTCGGATTGGGCAATCAATAATAAGCGTGGAGCCTGGATCAATAAGGTATTTATTTAGCCTCTGCTTGCGATCCTCAAAATGTGCCCAGGAAATACCTTTTTTACTCTTTGCAAGATTAGCTCTAGCTTCTTCGAAAGGCAAGAAAACCTGCTTAATAAACGTGACAATGGACATCGCTCTGTTGGAACCCGGAACAAGCGGAACATACTCACTCCAGAGCTTTTTGGCTTTTGCGATGCACTTTTTCTTGTCGACGTCGTATACGTCACGATCAGGACGCTTTGTACCGTAAATTGGATCAATTGGAAATTTCAGACGAATAGAATAATATTCACGAGAAATACCGTTTTTACTTTTAATGCTTTTCAATTTAGGTTCTGGAAGAACAATGGTGGTGATTTTTTGATTCTTCATGATTACTCACCTTCACCGAGAATTTTCTCAATCGAACTGTCACGATATTTAACCCAGTGCTTCCAGACAACGCGATAAACGATACGATGCTTTTTTCCGATCGTATGATAATGGCATCTTCCACTTTCCAAAATTGCTTTAATAGTGCGTTCATCGCACTGCTCAAGTATCGCAAGCTGCTGAACGGTTAACGATAAGTCATCTGGGATAGGATTAGGCAAATTATGTATCTGAGATATATGCATTTTCGAGGGCACTCCTTGAGCCCGGGATGCGAAGTAATTATATAATCATTATATAATGTAAAGACGATTTGGTCAAGCATAAAACATTATAAAACAGTAAAGCATTTAAATCATAAATTATCCATGATGAAAAACCATAAAATTTACTATAATCCAGTTGTATGCGGAGCGGTCTTCCCCAAGCAAAGCTTGGGCGTCAGGTCTTACCATCAGGGCCTCCGTCAGGGTATCTCTACATCAGGAAAAATCTTCAAGTATCAGGCCTTATGTGTTCGAAAGCTACCAATATATTTTAAACTTATAAACATTACTATAATCAAAACTACTACCTATAAATGAAAGGCATAAATTCAATGAACGCCAATGATCTAAAATCAAGAGTAACCCAAGAGCAAGCATTGTCATTAATCAAGCATATCTCGCCAGACTCAAAGCCCTGTATAGGCAAGAGATGGATTAATTTCAACTGCCCTCTAAAATCTCATAAAAGTAGAAATACCATGGGATTGATGATGGGCACTATGAAATATAGATGCAACGCGTGTAAGAATGGCGATGATATAATAACCCTATTCCAAAGTCTCTACAATCTTGACTTCACTGGCGCATGCGGAAAAATCATGTCGATTTGTGGCATTTCAGGAAGTATCTCAAAATCAACTAATCACAAGACTACCTTTGATTACGCCTGCAACAACGGATCTCAAGGGCAAGAATGGTTCAAGGAGCAGGGCTTTTCCGATCAGGTCATCGATGACTTCGAGATCGGAACCAACCAAAGCTGGGCAGGGGCTTTAAGAGCGACTATACCTTTCTACAATGCAAATAGTCAGAGTATTGGCTATATCGGTTACGCCATCGATGGCAATGAGAACAAGACCTTCTTTTCAAAAGGTTGTGAAAAATCAAAAAATCTCTTTAACTATCACAATTTTATTAATCACTTTAAAGAATATAATGCAATTTACATCACTGAGAATCTTTTAGACAGCATCCGACTTCACTCATTTGGTCTGCCAAGCGTTTCAACACTGGGGACCGCTTCATGGCACATGACAATCTCATTCATCAAGAATTACTGCAACACCATTTATCTGGTGAATATGAGCGATAGCAATATCTATGAACTCGAAGCCTATCTCGATCGTACGGGAATTGAACTGCACAGGGTTATCATCAGCACCCCAACTGAGGTTTGGAGAATGTGCACACAGGACGAATTCAGAGAAGCGGTTCTTCAGACCTTGGGTGCATATAACCCTCTTCTCACGGGCGAGGCAACCTATGAAGAAGCTGAGACGGCAGCAAAGCAAACAACGACTGACTGGCTCTCGGAATTCTGGGCGTCAGTTCCGGAAGAGCAGCCAGCCGCTGAATTTTACCCTCACTGGCAGCGCTGGCAAACGCAAAACCTTTAAGGTCAATCTTCAATTTTCTGAAAATTTAGTGTGGCACAGATTTTTGCTTTCACAGTTACATTCGTCGCGAAGATCCATTTTAATCACTTCGATTAATGATATATCTAGAACGTATTCCAAATCATGAATTTCGGAATTAGCTAGGCCAACCATATCTTGATATTTTTCAAGGATTATCGGATTGTAATCATCATCAAAAGGGTCATTGTCATCATGAAGCGGAACCAGGTAGCCAAAAAGTGGCTCATCTTTATCCTTTAAAAATAAGCATACGTTTCTACCATAAATATCTCTGGGAATAGTTTTCATTTTCCATAAAGTCCTTTATATTCGCTGCAATAGTAAGGGGGAGCTCAAGTTGTCAGCAGCTTCCGCCTTGAGCTTGACTTACAATACCACACTTATTCGATTATTTCAATGTTTAGAAAATATTAAATTG
>CAIKPM010000038.1 GCA_903829325.1 uncultured bacterium | reverse complement strand
TGTGTTTGAGATGCATGGAACGAGTTATCGATTATTGAGTAAGCAAAAAAGCGGGAAGAGTACGCGCAAGCCTTAACACATGCACTGAGGGGTCAAGCGCAAAAGACCGCTGAAGGGTTAAATCGTCGGTTCCGCTACCATAGCGTGTAACTCCGCATCGTAGCCTTCCCGGTCCTGTGCCTGACTCGCGTTGAGCCGGGATCACGACGGTCCGGTGCTCGTGCCAAGGCCCGTGAGCCGCATTTACCCTTAGCACGAGAGAGGTGCTCCTTGTAGCTAAGGCGTCGCAACCAGTAGATGTTCACGCTGACATTACAAGTGAAATAGAGCTTTATTCACCATTACGTCCCTATACGATCATCAAGCGTCGTAATAAAGCTAAAATTCGTATAGAAAGTGATAAAATCGAGTCGCAAGGGCCTTAGTGTTTGAGTACGATCCGCCCGCAAGGAGCATCTCATATGAAGCAACATTCCAGCTCCCCGATTGGCGAAGAAGTTAGCAGTCACCGCAATAAGAAGGCCTCGAATCCAACATTTCGCGCTACGGCTGAAAAATATCGCTTTTCGAATGAGATTGCTAATCGGCTCATCGCTTACCGCATTGCGCACAGTCTTACACAACATGATCTCGCTGATCGTTTAAAGACTGCTCATTCCAAAATCTCACTCTTAGAACGTGGAGATCAGCCCCTTAGCCTTGATATGGCAATACGTATAGGGCAAGAAGTCGGCTTCGCAGTCGAGATTGTCGATCGCGGTTACGCACAGGCGTCATGACGTCGTGCAGCCGGCTTACGCCCCGCAGCCGATCTTATTGTCGATGCGGTAGGCAATGATAAAGATTTATCGCCTAAAGATTTCGCTTGCGGATGTAAAGCCACCAATATGGCGGCGTCTTGAGATTGCATCGACGACCAAATTACCGATCGTGAGTCAAGCAATTCTCGGTGCAATAAGATGGATGGACGGACACCTTCATAGTTTTGCTGCGATGGACGACACTTCGTATTTGGAACCTGATCCCGACTTCCCGAGTGATGATCGAGACGAGCGTACGGCAAAGCTACCGAGCTTGGTTAAGCATATCAAGGATCACTTTTGGTACGATTACGATTTCGCCGATGGTTGGCGCCATCGATTTACTTTAGAGAACATTTTCACATCTGATGAAGATGCTTTTCCTCGATGCGTAGCCGGTAAGCGTAATTGCCCGCCGGAAGACTGCGGTGGCCCATATGGCTATCACGATCTGCTTGAAGCGGTAGCTAATCCGCTCCATGATCGTCATAAAGAATTGATCGATAAGCTTCCTGAGAATTTTGATCCTGAAGAGTTCAATCTCGCGGAAACAAACGAATACATGCGCAGCATGCTCGCAGGAGGAGGATTGCGCAGCATCCTCAACGCCGATTAGATGGCAAAGCCGGAAACAGCACCGACAAGACATCGATGGGCCTTCCGACAACGATTTCGGCAACGCGCCTATACGTGGCACGGATCAGCCTTAGCCGCGAAACGCCTTAAGGAAGCGATGAGCGAACTCCGCACGGCCGCCAAAGCAGATCGATACCTCGCTGCCGAGGGGGCGGTACTCCTCATCGAATGCATCGTTCCCGCAATCGAACAAATTGACGGCTCCTCCGGCATGATCGGCTCGGCAACACGTAAGGCCGTTGAAGATACGGCAGCCATCGTCGCGGCCGCAGCCGATGAGCCTGGCCGGCACGAAAAGCGTCTCGAGCGCATCTACGCTGCCTATCAGGACGATGGTTACGGATATCTCGACGGCATCGGCGATTTGTGGGGCAACTTTTGTGGAAGCGTTGATCATGCAAGGTCGTGGGCAGAAAAGACGCTTGCGAGCTATCGCTCCATACGCGCACACAACGCAACAGGATACATCCGTGAAATCGATATGTGTCTGTCTGCGCAATTCTTCGCGGGTCAGTACGACGCCGTAATCGAGCTCGTCGAAACCGAAACCCTTCGGATGTGGCATCATGAACGCTGGAAAGTTCTTGCACTCGCAGCCCTCGACCGCCCATTAGATGCGATCGCTTATGCTGAATCTCTTCGAGATCAACGCTACCATTATTCTGCGATCGACGAAACATGCGAGCACATCCTTCGCTCGATCGGAGAAGAAGAACGGGCATATAATGAGTACGCGCTGACGCAATCCGTCAGCGGTACCTACCTTGCGCACTATACAGCCCTTTGCAAACGTTACCCAAACGTTGACAAACGCCGGGTACTCCTTGATCTCATCGCTCGGACTACCGGTGATTCCGGTAAATGGTTTGCCGCAGCGAATAAGTCAAACTTTCTCGATATTGCAGTTGACTTAGCCAAACGAGGACCATGCGATCCGAAGGTTCTTACGCGGGCCGCACAGGAGCGCACAGAGACACATCCGGAATTCTCGCTTGATATTGCTCTGCAGGCAATCGCGTATTTTGCGGATGGCCGTGGTTTTGACGTAACGTCTAGTGACATTAGAGCAGCATATTTGGCCGGGAGAACAGCAGCAGAGCGACTCGAACAAGTCGGCAACTATGACGACCTTGTGAACGCAAAAGTCGCCCGCGGCAATTCATTCATCCTGGATAGCCTTCGAGGTTTGCGTTCGTAATGATCAGAGTCGGCAATCCTAAGCAAGAATATCTAAGAATCAGCGGTGACCTTGTTATAGCTAACAACACGCTAACGGAGAAAGAATTCATGATCGAACGCTTATGTTAAGTGATATTGCCACAATCAATGCATTTCTGCCGAGCGACCGATCGGAATGGGAACGGCTTTGGTCGTCGTATCTGACCTTTTACAATACTTCCCTTGATCAAGACGTGTACAATAGCACCTGGACTCAAATAATAAGCGGTTTGGGGCCGGTTTACGCAATCGCATTGCGTGAAAAAAATCAGCAAGACACCGTCGTTGGATTTGCACATTATCTGTTACAACACAGTGCATGGACTGTAGGGAAGATATGCTACCTTCAGGATCTGTTCATTGCTCCTACGCATCGCCGGCGCGGTTATGCATCGGTTCTAATCCATGCTGTTGCAGAAAAAGCGCAGCAACATCACTGCGAAAAACTTTACTGGCTCACCCATGAAGACAACATCGGAGCTCGCATTCTTTATAATTCAATCGCAAAGTTCAATGGATTTGTGCGCTACGATTACAATCTAGGGTAGGTCGCGGATCTCCCTTCCACGCAAGTACGATCGAGGTGATTCTATATACAAGTCAGTCTTTGTAGCACAGCCCTCATGCCCTAGCCCCACGCTGTGTGGGGAGGGCACGAGAGGGTGTCATGCCAGAGAAAAAACGTGCTCGTCGCCGTCGCGACATAGAGCGCATGAAATCACGTATGCAACGACTGATGCGTACGATTTATTCCTATCGCATAGAATATCTCACGCCGAAGGCTATGGGACGTATGGCCTCAACACACGGCAAACCTTGCAGCGGCAGCTGTTGCGGCAATAGACGCCGATTCGAGGGTGCTTCAATCAGTGAACGCCGCCGTGCATTTGGCCACGAGGATCTTCTATGAAGTTAGTCCTCATCCGGGCACATGATCGTGATGACCGGCTCCGCCTCGTCTCCAGGCCCGCAGACTCCAACTAACGGCACGAGTACGCGCTGCCCGTCCCTGGCACGGACGCATGAGACGTGGTAATCGATACGATCGCCGGCCCCGGCGACTCTCGAACGACGGATAGCCATGCGCAGCATCCACAGCACGTCCCAAAGTCGGCCGCGCTCATCTTGCTGCTGCTCGGACGGAGCCTGATTCCAGGACATGCATTCGCTCCATGCAGCCGCCGTGAGAGCCACGGGAATCGTGAAGCCCATCTCGCGTGCCGTAACACTGACATCGACAAGCACGCCATCTTCGATGGCATCGGCCCGGCTATAACTTGAAACAATGATCGCATCGGCATTTTCTGCTACTCGGCTTGAACTATTCGTCATCAGGAATCTCCTCGTCGTGACGCGGTGGCGGTATTACCACCGGTGCGAAACAATCACGGCGACGGGAGGAGCGTGCCAGGGCGCGGGCTCGCACGCGTTGCGCTAGCAATCATGACCCTGGCATGCGGAGGGCCCCGACGACGTAGCGTATTCGCAAGCGGTCGTAATATCGCACTACTGCGTGCCTGAGATGAGGTTAGCTCGGATATGCGAGTAAGCATACGGTTCACGCGAACCGATCAAAGATCGACTTAATAATGCCATGCATCACTCGATCAAGACGATACAAGCGTGATCGCGACACAAGCGGCCACGGCGAGCTCGGGTCATTGCAACCGAGATACGACCGGACGGCTTCCGCGAAATACTCATCAATGCGAGATGCGGCATACGGAGTAACGAACCGGCGTGCCGACGCAAACGCATTGCGCACTTCACTTGTGATCGTCGAATAATAACAGCCATCGCCAAGCGCACAATCCAATGCATGACCCATTTCGTGCGCAATTGTCATGGGCGTTGCGCTACGCAAATATACTGTGCGCTCGGCGACTACGAAGAGCCCGGCCGGCGGAGTCGGCCATGTATCTACCGCGACATTCAGCGCTGAAATTGCTGGTGAAGCATCGATATACTTCTGCCCTTCGTGAAGTACAACGATTTTCACATCGCGCTCTGCTATAAACCGTAACATCGGTTCACCAAACCGCGCAAGTGTCACAGTAAGCTCGGTCTTCGCCTGGAGCGGCGCCTCTAATATCAGGCTTGAGAAAATCGCTTCGTCCATTTCGTACTCCCTTGGCCGGTGGCCGTCGTTGTGGGAGCCGGAGAGACTGGATGAAGCGATTCTGCAAGGGCGCTTTAGCGGCGCAGCCTCCCTTGTAGAAGCAGAGCGGAATCTAGGCTAGGATGACACATAAACGACGGCCACTGGCCAAGGAAGTACATTGCTTCCATCGAGCGCCCCGCAATATTAGAAATCCAGTTCGCAATTAATTAAAATGCATCGGTTGGCGCGATTATTCGCCAACGCTGAGACCTTCATATTTAGCACATATAAAGATCTCAGCGTGTACTTGAAATTATTAGCTATGCTCTAGTGAAACGTGGGGCATATTTTTAACCTCTAAATGATCTATGCATAGGCGACGGATGTGTGCATCTTTTATCGATAAACGTCCGATCGCGCGTACCCCCATTGCCACCGCCCCAATCGCAAGCGCTCCAAGGGCAACTGCACCTATCCAACCGGCTCTAGCCTGAAATGTCATTGAAGTGCCTTCATGCGACGAGTAATACCAGATCGGATAACATTCTGTTGCGACAAATGGGAGCGCAGTCGAAAACAGTGGGCTCTGCTCAGCCTTTCTTTTGGTAAGGCGTATCAGGTATGGAAATACCTTGATCTCGCTGGCGTGATTCTGAAATGCCGAGTGATTGATCGGCGCTTACCGCATCGACGTCTTCGGCATGATGCGTATCCTTAATCACGCTCTCGCCAGCTGCGGCTGTCGCTTGCCGTGACGATGGATTGTGTTTTTTGCTCCCTTGAGCTCCACTAGAATCAATTCGTTCGTCGCGTTTTGTAGGGGTTCGCTGTTGGTAAGATTTATCTTTATGTTTATCATGCATCATGGCTTGCATATACCCGCTCGCGGCTATGCTATGTCTCTTCTAATTGTTCAACACGCAATAATTTGCAATGTGGAAACTGAAAGATATCAATCCGTCTAATTCACGATATACTAAAATTTTTGTGCAGCGCACGCAGCTTAAACCTCTCGTCTATAATGTATGAAATCACCTTCACCGCTTGCAAGTTTGAGAGAACGGAACGGCGCTTCCATATTGCATGGTTCACGTTTCATTCCAAAAGTAAAATAACACCACATCGCACCGACTTCTACTCCCTATGAAGTTCGGCGCGACCTCAGTAAGCGGCATCAAGAATACGTCTATCATCGGCACGAATGTCTTGCGCCTCTTCCACAAGCCTCAGCGGCCGTCAGACCACTGTTCGACTCCTCATCGTCGCCGCGGCGTTCGCTAGCAGCGCTGCATACGAATGGGCATCGATGCTCGCACCGCCGATGAGCGCTCCATTTGCGAGTGCCGTGAACGGTGCGCAAATAACTGCATCGACTTGTGCGTAATCTATCTCCATTGCGAGAAGATCGCGGACAAACACTACGGCCTCGTCCGCCGTTTTATGCATCTTCCAGTTCGCTGCGACAAGAAATTTCGTTGAAGCAGTCATTTGGGCGTGTGCCCTCCAATCCGAAATCGCACGTCGTGTTCTTCCAACGCATGAACTTTAGCGATACGTCGCTTGTGACGCGGTGCACCGCTGAACTGAGCGCATAGAAATCGCTCAACAAGCTCAAGCGCGAGTGCCGAGCCGATCACCTTTCCACCCAGACAAAATACGTTCATATCGTCATCTTCGACACCTTGATGAGCGGAGAACACGTCATGGATAAGGCCGGCACGCACTCCGGGAATCTTATTCGCAGCAACTGAAGCGCCCACGCCGCTGCCGCACAGCGCTATGCCACGCTCGATCTCCCCTCCCGCTACAGCTTTGGCTAATGGGATGACGAAATCGGGATAATCATCGTCTGGATTTAGCTCATGAGCGCCGAAATCCACGACTTCGTAATCGGCGGCGTCTAGCGACTCCATTAATTTTGCCTTTAAAGCGAATCCGCCATGATCGGCCGCGATCCCGACGCGCATCATGCTTTTTGCTCGAGTGCGAGCGGAGCTACGGGCGTTGAAAACGTCATTGTTGGGTGACCTCCACATGATCACAATTTTTGAAGAGCGTCGTAAAAGTATGTCGCGCTACCATAAGGTTTTCGTTCGCAGGAATCATGCGTACGGTGACCCGTGCGTCGTCGTTGGAAATGATTGGAGCATGAGCAGCATTGCGCTCGGAATCAAGCTCGACTCCGAGGAACGCAAGGCCCGCAGCAATTTCCGAACGTATCGCTGCGGAATTTTCTCCCATGCCGCCGGTAAAAACAAATGTGTCGAGACCGCCGAGCACCGCTACGAGCGCACCAATCTGTTTTTTCGCCTCATATACGAATAACTCGACGGCCTCGGCGGCGTGCGCATCATCTGCTCGACGATCGAGCAGTATGTGCATATCTGCACTATGTTGCGACACGCCGAGCAGGCCACTCCGGTGGTTAAGAACCTCGTCCAATTCCTTGATCGTGTAACGATTCGTGCGCAAGAGATAGAGCAGAACACCGGGATCTACATCGCCAGGCCGCGTGCCCATCATGAGGCCGCCGAGTGGGCTAAATCCCATCGTCGTATCCACCGGTGCACCATGACTTATAGCGGCAAGACTTGCGCCATTACCGAGGTGCGCGATAATCATCCGACCATGCACATGAGAAGCACCCAGGGCTCGAACAATCGATTCATAAGAAAGGCCGTGAAATCCGAAGCGGCGGACGCCCTCCGACCACAGTTCGCGCGGCAGCGGTATGCGCTGCGCGACCGTCGGCATGCGTCGGTGGAATGCTGTGTCGAAGCAAAGTAAGCGTCGGTCGCACACCGTCTTGCTGGATCTAACGTAGCTCGCGATAATATTGGCATATCCCTATTCGTCTCGAGGTTGGTATGTCCGTATTAGAATCAGCAATTCATAAACCAAGACGCAGCAGTCGTACTCGCAAT